>JAQTSI010000274.1 GCA_028711365.1 Methylococcaceae bacterium | reverse complement strand
CGACTGTGTTCATGAGGTGCTGCCGGTAACTTCCGGTTGCCGGTTGACCCTGGTTTATAATTTATCGCGCTGTGGACGCGGCACGCAGCCTGTACCGCCGATCTACACCGCCGAACAGGCGCGGATCTGCGGGATGTTAGGGGACTGGAGCGAGCAAAAAAAACGGCCAGAGGTGGCTTCGCCCGAAAAAGTGATCTATCTGCTGGAACATAGCTATACCCCTGAGAACCTGTCCTTTGCGGCACTGAAAGGCGCCGACGCTGCCAGAGCGTCCACGCTTCTTGCAGCTGCCGGAAAGGCCCAATGTGAGTTATATCTCGCCCTCCTGTCGATCGAGGAGAGTGGGACCGCAGAATATACCGGGGATTATCGCGGGCGGTACCGGCGCAGCGACCTTGATCACAATGACGACTTTAAAGCCGGCGAAGTCTATGAGCGTGAGGAGAGCTTGTCACACTGGTGCCACCCGGCGGGCAGCGAAGCTGCAATGGGCGAACTGCCAATCTCAGAAGACGAAATTTCCCCGCCCGGCGCGCTGGCAGACTTAGCGCCGGACGAAGAGAATTTCCGGGAGGCAACCGGCAATGAGGGCGCATCCTTCGAGCGCAGCTATCGCCGCGCGGCGTTGGTGCTCTGGCCAAGCCACAGGCGACTGGCGGTACTGAACCAGGGTGGGCTGCAAGCTACACTGCCCTATCTCACGCAACTGACGCAGGCATGGGCAAAGGCGGGCGAGAACCCAGAGTCTCCGATCCGGGCAGAGGCCCATGAACTTACCGGCTATATGCTGGCTGACTGGCCGCGCGAAATCAGGCATGCTCGAAAGGTGCCAAAAGCAGGTGCAACGATGCTCGAATTGCTTGGCCGCCTTGGCGATACCGCGCGCACCGATGACTTTCTTAGCGAGATCTGTGCCCACGGTCTCTTTGATCTGTCGGACAACGAACAAATCGCACAGAGCTTGAGGCGGCTGCCGCCATCGCGCGCCGCCGAATTACTGGAGCGACTGGTTGCCAATAGTACCAGCGCCCCGATTGGGGCCGGGCTGCTGGCGCGCACCGTTTTCGCAGCACTCGGTGAATTTGAGATGAGGCCCGCAGCCTTCGCTTTAGTGGCAATCCTTCCAGGAGACTCAACCCGGCAGGTGGAGCTTCCATCCTGGCAACAGCCGCCCCCAGTCGAGCCCCAACTGGTGATCGATGCGCTGACCGCGCTCTGCCAAATCGATGCCGCATTGGCCGAGCGCGCGGCTGGCGTTTTCCTGGGCCGGGCGGCGACCTACGGTGTGGACAGCGTTCTGGTTCCCGCCAGCCTGGCACTCAACCATTCCGTAATCGCGCAGGCACCAGCGGTGGCACGTTTGCGCGGCGCTTGCGTTGCACATTTGCACGTCAGGATCGCCGAACCACTGGCACCGCCCACCGACTGGGCGCGGGACAGCAAACTTTCCTGCAGTTGCCGCTATTGCGTGGAACTCGGTCGGTTCCTCGCCGATCCGGAAGCCAGGACTTGGAATTTCAAAGCCGCCCAGCACGATCGCAGCCACGTCGAATCGACAATCCGCGAGAGTGATTGCGACGTCATAACGGCCACCATTCGACGCGGGAGCCCGCATATTCTGGAATGCACAAAAAATCAGGCCAGCTACAAACGGCGAACGCGGCAGCGCCAGAAAGATTTGGCGGATTTGGCCCGCTTTGAAGAGGAGTAAGATTAAACCAGGAAAAACCTGTTATCAGTATTGAAATTTATTTGAACAATTCAGCGATGTCCGCCATCGGTAGGAAGAGTCTCATTGGTTGATCAGGAAACGTCAAAAAGCTTTCACGTTCATAGAAACGGCGTGCACTGGCATCCTTGGCATCGACAATCACAGCGAAGGAGGCGATCTCGCTGCGCACCGACCGGGAGAGCGCGTCGGCCAGTAGAAAACGCCCGTAACCCTTTCCTCGATGCCGCCGATCCACAGCAAGCCTTCCCAAAAGTGTCGCTGGCACGAGGGGATAACGCGGCAGCTTCCGGGTTATTTGCGCCGGCAGATCCTCGAGGTTCACGCCCGTTGCTGACAAAGTATAGTAACCTCCGATGGTGCCACCGTGCAGCACCAACACGAACGCCGCCGCCATATTCTTCCGAGCGTCCTGCCCGGCCTGGGCCCGGAAATACCGATCGAGCGGTTCTACGCCACTTTCGAAGCCAGTCCGGTCATGTTGCGGACCAAGGACATCAACCCGGAACACATCTTTAGCCGCTCCACCCACTCGTCAGATGCCAGTAACCTGGCGATATCGATGCACCGTGTCACGCAGACGATCATTGATCGGCTGCGGATTGATTAGGGCTTCCACGAAGGCTTGGCTGTCACGGACCGACAGGTCGATGCGTTGGTGCTCTTCGATCGCACGGCGGGCTGACTCTTGAATACTGGCTAACACAAAATCCGTCACCGTCCGACCCTGCAGCAAGGCAGCATATTCGATCAGGCGCTTCTGGTCAGCCGTGACGCGTGTCTCCAGACGTTCGCCGCGAACACGGGTGCGGTTGGATCTCAAAGCTGGGTCGACCATGATCTTTCTCCTTGCCAGAATGTACGGCCGTTGGCCGGATATTTCAAGGACAACCATGATCCGCGATGGATGGATCAGGATGGCTTGGCTCCGGAAGTCCCAGCGGAGTTGATTTGGACCGCCCTGACTTTGCCGGAGGTTCAACTCTTGAAGGGATGGAGACCCCACAGTCTCGCGTCGAAGGAGAATGGCTTGATGTCGATCAGTCTCGCCTCTGCTGCAGCCGGATGGGCGGGGTTCAGGAGATAATTGAACGCATCCGGAACAAGAATCGACGGCACCCGCAGCACAGCGGTTCGTGCCTGGGCTATCCAATCGTCGCCGCAGCCGCGGGCGAAGCGGCCACCATCGATCGCGCGTTGCATCGCCGGTTCGGACAAGCCGGCGGCTTTCAGGACCGTTGCGGCCGGCGCATCACGGAACAGCTCGCCGATCGCCGCTTTCGCAATCCACGCTATCTCGACCGGCTCGCGAGGCGGAGAGTCGATCCGCGCCATATGGCGGGCGTCATCGACCAGGCTGGCGACAAAATCCACCGACTCCCTGGTAGAATTGCCATTCAGTTTATAGCGGCTTTGATCGAACCACTCAGCCATGCGCACTTCCTTCAAAGGATGTTCTGAAATTCCTCGTCGAGATCGGCGATGAATGCAGCTTGCTCATCGATCGTGGCGCGTACCAGCGACTCACCTTCCGGCAGATCAACGGCGCGGCCGACTCCAATAATCCGGCGGAGATCGGCGCAAACGTCGTCGAACCGCCCCGCATCAAACGCATGTTGCAGCCCGGTTGGATCGAGGCCCGCCGCGTGCGCGACCACACCGAACGGGGGATCGAGGATCAGACGATCGAGGGCATATCGTGCGCCCTTGATGGCGTGCCCGCGCATTGCCACCACGTCATCATCGCCAAGATGCGCAATAGTGATTCGCGCGAGACAATCAAGGGCTTGCCTGATGGCGTCCAGAGTGGACGCCCCGCCAAGATCAAGCCGGGGCTGGGTGAACCATCCAGCCATCACGCCGGCACCTTCGGTTTGGCGGCAAATCGCTTCTCAGCGACACAGCGGACCGTTTCGGGCCGGCCGAAATAAATCGTCCAGCCACAGCGGAGCGGGCGGTCGGATTTGAGGATCATGATCTGTTCGTCATCCCGCATGTCGTGCATGATTTCCTCGGCGCGAATGAGCTGATGTTCAGCTCATGACAGGTCAGGGTGGTGCCCTTCGATCGATGGCTGGCTTCCAGCCCCTTGCCGCTGGTTCCGGTATTCTCGCCCTCGGACCAGGCGAGTACGCCGTATTCGCCGATCGTGGCGGCCAGTTCTTCGGCGGGCATTGTCAACTTGGTGGGTTGAGGTGGGGTATCTCCGAAGGGGCGTGTCGGTCAAGCGGTGAGACGGGTGGCATAATCGTCACATAGGGCGAATGCGTCGGCTCTGGCGTGGCGGTTGGATGTAGCGGAGAGGCGGTGGCGTTTGGGGCGGAAAATGCTGGCGATCTGATCGTGGGTGGCAAGAAATCGCTGGGCGTGACCCGAAAGCGCTTGGCCGCTCGGGCATTCAGCCGCTTCTGCATCAGAATTTCCAGCACAACGCCCTGACTGTCGACGGCTCGCCAGAGCCCGTGAGGCTCGGCCCGGATCGTGATAACCACTTCGTCGGGATGCCATTTATCGGGATAGTACCGGCCGGTCACGCCGGATCTGCGCGGCCATTTGCGGCCCGAAACGATTGATCCAATTCCGAACCGACTCATGGCTGACGATAACTGTGAGTTTTCCTTAAATCGGCGCTGATCCATCCCGGCACCAAATGACACTCGCACTGGACGAGCGCCCAATTTTTGCAGCCCCCCCTTGAACTGATTTTTTGACCTTCCTAGCTCAATGTTGCCTTCACCCGATGAGGGCGAGGGTTCATCGAGTTGTTGTTCTGCATCAGGAGGATTCCCGCAATCCGCCCGTGGCGAACCAGTGCCGGCTATCGTGCGGCAGTTCAGCAACGAGCTTCTTGGCGGTGAGGTCACGATATGGATCAAGCCGCCGAAGATGGCTGAACGAGGAGTCCGGGCGCATTGTGAGCTTCCTGCCTAGAAAGGAGGAAGTAACATGGTGCGACTTGGCGACCCGTTTGAAGCCCTTCTGGGCTTCCAGCAGGCCCTGGACAGCTTCCGGTCAAGTAATTGGTTGTCCTCTGGCCTTAGTGGCGACGGCAGTTTTCCCCCGATGAATATTTTCAAAAAAGGGGACGACTTTATACTCATCGCCGAAGTGCCGGGTATCAGTAAGTCCGATCTGAATGTCCAGATCAAAGGCAGAACCATCCACTTATCCGGTACCAAATCCGTGGCTTATCCCGATAACGCGAGCCTTCATCGGCGCGAGCGCCTACAGGGCCACTTCGATCGTGCCATTACCCTACCCGTCGAGATTGCGGGCGACGGTATCAAAGCCGAATGCCGTGACGGTATTTTGGCGCTCTACCTTCCCCGCGCTGAGCACGAGAAGCCGCGCTCGATTCAGGTGACTTAATGGCAATCGATGGAGGATGGCATGGCTACCGGACAGGAACTTTCCATTCGCGACAAAAAGGAACTAGTGACCCAGGATGAGAAGACGGTCCCAGGTCGCAACTACGTTCCCTACGCGGATATTTACGAGACCGATCAGGCGCTGACGCTCGTCATGGAAATGCCAAGTGTAGATAAGAAGGACATCGACATCGACCTGGAAAACAACATTCTGCGGATCAACGGCAAGATCGACTTCACGAAATATGATGGGATGGAGCCGGTTTACACTGAATACAATGTCGGTCATTACATACGCACCTTCACCCTTTCCAGTAAGATCGATCAGGAGCACATCACCGCTCGGGTCGAGGATGGCGTCCTTACGCTCACGCTCCCGAAAGTGAAGGGCGCTCAACCCAGGCGGATTGCCATTGGTTGACGTGAATGAGGGCTCAACGTCCCGGCTGGGCCGGGCTTCAACTATGGAGAAAGGAGATGACCAAAGATATCAATCTGGAAAATGGCTACGCCGCTGGCCTGAGTGAGAGAGCGGCGACCGCCAGCGCGGCACCGGCAGCACCGTTTCTGGTTCGACCAAGCGAAATCCTAAACGATCCCGCGCTTAATACTGAGCAAAAAAAAGACATTCTGGCGTCGTGGCTATCGGATCGAAATTCTGTGCCAGACGCCCCCCGCTGGCGCCTGTTCGAAAATGGCGCATTTGCCGATAGTCAGGAAATCCTGCGAGCACTTTGTGCTCTCGACGATGCTGAAGCGGATCGCCGGCGCAACCTAAACCAATCTGCCGCTCCTGTAGCGCAAAGCCGCTACAAGTTCGGGCGGGGCCCGATCGGCAGATTTTTCGGCTTGAAGAACGATGACGACGATGACGATCCGCCGCCTTGCCCAGCAGCGCTCCGGCCACCTGTGCCGAATCCCGCGGGCCCACGCTTGGACTCCGGCTTGGCACTAGCGCTCGTTGCATAAGGTCATCAGCCCCGCAGGGTGCGATTCGCTCGCACCCTAGCTGTAGCTGCATAACATCATCCGCGAGCATGCGCGATTTCATCGGCGGGTCCACCCTCTCCATTTCTCACGCGGTCGTCTGACGGTACGGTTGGCACGACAGTGGCGGCGGTTGTTGGCGGCGGTGAGATCCCGCGCCGTTTATGCGCGGATTCTCACCGCCGCCAACAGTCGATACCCTGCGCCTCGAGTTGGGCGATCGTCGCCGCGCTGATCATGCCGCGATCCGCGACGACGCAGGCGCGGTTGATGCCGAAGCGCGATCGCAGCCGTTCGACCACGGGGAGCAGCGTGGT
>JAQTSI010000273.1 GCA_028711365.1 Methylococcaceae bacterium | reverse complement strand
TGTCGGCTCTAAGGGCCGGATCGTCGGCCTCGACCGCTTCGGCGAATCCGCCCCGGCCGGACTGCTGTTCAAGGCATTCGGCTTCACCGTCGAAAACCTCGTCAGCCAGGTTGAAGCCGTCCTTTAAATTCGAATCCATCAAGAGGAATATCGTCATGGCGCTCATTTCACTGAGACAATTACTCGATCACGCGTCCGAACATGGTTATGGCCTGCCGGCGTTCAACGTCAACAACATGGAGCAGGTGAAGGCCATCATGGAGGCCGCCGACGCGACCGATTCCCCGGTCATCCTGCAAGGCTCGGCCGGCGCGCGCTCCTATGCCGGCGAACCGTTCCTGCGCCACCTGATCCTGGCCGCATTGGAGATGTACCCGCATATTCCCGTCTGCATGCATCAGGACCATGGTTCATCTCCGGCGGTGTGTGCCCGCGCCATCCAGTCCGGCTTCAGCTCGGTGATGATGGACGGCTCCCTGCGGGAAGACATGAAAACCCCGGCCAGCTTTGAATACAACGTGGATGTGTCGCGCCGTGTGGTGGATCTGGCCCATGCTTGCGGGGTTTCTGTGGAAGGAGAGCTGGGCTGCCTGGGTTCGCTGGAAACCGGCAAGGCCGGCGAGGAAGATGGCCACGGCGCAGAAGGTGAACTGGATCACTCCATGCTGTTGACCGATCCGGATGAAGCCGCCGATTTCGTCAAGAAGACCGGCGTCGACGCCCTGGCCATCGCCATCGGCACCAGCCACGGCGCCTACAAATTCAGCCGTAAACCCACCGGCAAGGTGCTGCGTATCGACCGGGTCAAGGAAATCCACGCCCGCATTCCCAACGTTCATCTGGTCATGCACGGTTCCTCGTCGGTACCGGAAGACTGGTTGGCCATCATCAATAATTATGGTGGCGACATGGGCCAGACCTACGGCGTGCCGGTCGAGGAAATCGTCGAAGGCATCAAACATGGGGTAGGTAAGGTCAATATCGACACCGATCTGCGCATGGCTTCCACCGGCGCCATACGCAAACACCTGGCGGAAAACAGGGCCAACTTCGACCCACGCAAATACTACAAGGAAGCGCAGAAAGCCATGACCGGCATCTGCAAGGCTCGCTACGAAGCTTTCGGCACAGCCGGCCAGGCCTCGAAAATCAAAGTCATCAGTCTGGAAAGCATGGCTCAGCGTTACGCCAAAGGCGAACTGGACCCCGTCGTCAACTGAGTCATGCTGCAAGCGCTGATCTTCGATGTCGACGGCACACTGGCGGACACCGAACGCCAGGGACACCGAGTCGCATTCAATCGGGCTTTTGCGGAAGCCGGGCTGAGTTGGGCATGGGACGAGGCCTTATATGGGGAACTCCTTGCCGTCACCGGCGGCAAGGAACGCATGCGCCATTTCATCGCGCAACATCATCCCGAGCTTCCACTGTCCACAGCGGATTTGGACATTTTCATTGCTGATTTGCAGGCGAAAAAAACCCGACACTATACCGATTTGATGGCAAGCGGCGGGATTCCCGCCCGCCCCGGGGTCATTCGCTTGTTGAAGGAAGCGATGACATCCGGTTTGCGGCTGGCCATCGCCACCACCACCACCCCGCAAAACGTCGACGCCCTGCTGGCTGCTTCTTTCGGCAAGGATGCGCTGGACTGGTTCGAGGTCATAGGCGCTGGGGACGTCGTGGCAAAAAAGAAACCGGCCCCCGACATATACCAGTGGGTGCTCGCGGAAATGGGTTTGAGCCCACGGGTGTGTATGGCGTTCGAGGATTCGGAAAACGGCTTCCTATCCTCCAGCGCCGCCGGTTTACCGACCCTGGTCACCGTCAACGACTACACCGCAGGCCATGATTTTCCCGGAGCTTTGCTGGTGATCGATCATCTGGGCGAACCGAACCAAGCCCTCACCTGCTTAAGCCCGCAACCCTGGCCCAGCTTCGATCGGGTCGACGTGGAAGCCCTGCTCCGTCTGTACGCAATGTGGCTGAAACAGTCCTGATAAGCTCCGCAACGGATATCCACCCATAATGATGAGAATAATATGTCCAAAAAACATCCTGTAATCGCCATCACCGGTTCATCCGGCGCGGGCACGACCACCGTCAAAAAAGCTTTCGAACATATCTTTTTCCGCCTCGAATTGAAGCCTCTGGTCATTGAGGGCGACAGTTTCCATCGATACAATCGCGCGGAAATGCGTGAAAAGATCAGCGCGGCCAATCAGGAAGGACATCATTTCAGCCATTTCTCCCTCGACGCCAACCTGCTGGAAGAGTTGCAGAACACCTTCAAGAAATACGGCGAAACCGGCGGCACCCGGCGCCGTTACTATGTGCATAGCGAAGCGGAAGGCAAACAATTGGGCGGTCACCCGCCGGGAACCTTTACTCCCTGGGAAGACATTCCGCCCGGTTCCACCGACCTGCTTTTTTATGAAGGGCTTCACGGCGGCGTCAAGACCGACACCATCAACGTGGTCAAATACACCGATCTGCTGGTCGGCGTGGTACCCATCGTCAACCTGGAATGGATCCAGAAGATTCATCGCGACACCGCGGAGCGCGGCTATAAGCCCGAAGACGTGACCGAGACCATCCTGCGCCGCATGGAGGATTACGTGAAAGTCATCACGCCCCAATTTTCGCAAACGGACATCAACTTCCAACGAGTGCCCCTGGTAGACACCTCCAACCCGTTCATCGCCCGCGACATTCCGACCCCCGACGAAAGCCTGGTAATCATTCGCTTCAAGGAACTCAAGAAGTTCGCCGTCAATTTCCAGTATCTCCTGGATATGCTGCATACTTCTTTCATGTCCCGCTACAACTCCATCGTCATTCCGGGCGGGAAACTGGGCCTGGCCATGGAAATCATTTTCCGCCCCATCATCGAGAGGATGATGGAGGAAAGCAGGAAAGCCTAGAACGGCCCTGAGAGGGATTGTTCGATTGAACCGAAACCCGGCATCCCACTGCCGGGCTTTGTCTTTGACAATATACCCCGCTCACAGCAGTTCGGCGATGACCCCACCCAAGCCATAAGACAACATCGCCAGCACAGGAATGACCACCAAGATCAGTCCCGCCACCGCGGCATACTGATTGAGCCTGTCGAGGCGCCGCCAGCTTGACTTCAAATTCAGCTCTATCGCTTCCAGGGAATCGCGCATCTTATCCAGCCCCTTCGCCCATTTCGTCCAGACCCGATTGAACGATGCGTGGACTCTGCGCGCAATCAGGGCGGTTATGGCGAGCGCGAAGAAAAACAACGAGTATGCGGTCGCCATCTGCGCATGATGCACATCAAAACCGGCTCCCTTGACATACATCGTCTCCAATCCCTGCTGGACCAGTTCAAACAGCACCGAAACCCCATCGCCCACCATCTCGGTCAAGGCATCGAAATTCAGCGCCAATAGGCCGGTGAGCACCGCACCGCTTAACCACCAACCACCCGATCCTGCATTTCCATGGATCGCTCCTTTTTGCATAGGCGAATGTTTGAATATCGAAGCCAGATACCCGGGCTCCAGGCCTTTGGAAAATTTGATCATGGCGAAACTCCTCTCAAGACGTGCATTTCCCCAAAGGGGCAAGGAATGTTTCTCTTCAGCAGTTTCCTAAGACATAGCTCCAAATCGATAAGTTCCAGCAAACGAGCGCCTTGCTCGCGTATTCCGCCGATCCGGGCCGCTGTTCATGCACTGGCATTATGGGCCTGGTCCCATTCCGCCAGAGCCGAGTCCAAATCTCCCTCGGCCTCGATCCAATCCCAAAACTGCCTGAAATCGTCCTTGGCATTCTCCAAAGCAAAATCCATGCACTTGGACTTGTTCTGTAGAAAGGCCTCGATATTCGCATTGACGGTGTCATAATAGTCCAGCCCCACTTCGACGAAGTCGAGTTCATCCTCCAGCCCGACATAAATCCCCCGCGCGTAAGCGAACATGATATAGCCGAGTTCATTGCGCTTGGAATAGCTTAGCGCCGTTGGCAGCCGCTCTCTGCGCAGGTGGACATAACGAGCATCGTCCCCATATTCCCTATCCAGTCGTCCAAGAAACCAAGAAAGACGATTATCGACCTCGACATGATTATCCGGATATACTACTCGGTCGGCTCCGAATCGCTTCAAATTCGACTCGTGTCCGGCGGTATAATTCACCATATGCCCGCACGCTTTGGCGAAAGTAGTGGAACCACAGCGCCCCGTGCACAAAACGAATACATTCACCTCAACCCACTCCGAAGCATCATCACCACGTTATTCCAAACCTTCAAATCAAGCATAAATTAAACTATGATCCAGTGCGATTTCTGCGATCTCGTCGAAATACCCCTGCATGCTGCCAAGATTATCGAATTCGAATATAGCGTAGGATTTCTCAACGTAGATCAATCCTATCCGGGACGATCCGTCTTGATACTCAAGCAGCATTTCGAGCATTTCCATGAAATACCCTTGCCTATTTTTGCCCAGTTCAACTGTGAAATGCGCAGGCTAGCCGAAGGCATCGATACCGTTTTCAAACCCGACCGGCTGAATTATGCCGTACTGGGAAACCTAATCGCCCATGTCCACTGGCATGTCATTCCCCGCTATCGCAGTGACGAAAACTGGGGGGGACCGCCCTGGCCCATCAAATCTCCGCAACATTTGCCGGAAAGCGAATACCGGACCATGGCGCAACGCATCGGCAATGCCATTGTTTAGATGGCTTCCCTTTCGGAATTCAGAAATTATCGCCACTTCACTTTTCTACCCATACGAAAACGTAACGTCGCCTCGATGACCGCCAGGCAGAGCACGATCATATAGGGAACATAGCTCATGCCGTCTCGCACTGGCAAACCCAGCAGTCTGGCAATGAGCACCGACTTCACCGTCCAGACGAGCAACAATGCGATGGGAAACCCGACCATCGCAGGGTAAGCCGGCGCCATCAGCAACATCATGAGTATCAAGACATCGAGGAAAGGCACCAGGATATGATAATCCGGCGCCAGCCCATGCAGATGAAGACTCTCCAGCAAACCGTAAACCCAACGCCTTTTCCTACGATATACCTTCGTCAAAGCCGTGGGCTCATCGGAAAACACGATCTTGCAAGTACCTATTTTCAGTTTTCCGGCTTTCGCCAACCGATAATTGATCTCGAATTGCGGCGACAAACAATCGACGAAGGGCCCGGATTCGAATGAAGAGCGCCTGATGACGAATAGTGCTCCGAAATTATCCGGCTTCAACGACAAGATTTCCCGTTCGAAACGCGCCATGCGCGTCCAGTAGCTTTCCTCGGGATTGGCGACCTGGATGACGAAATCGACGGCATCCACGGGGGGCTTGAGTTCCGACAATATACTCTGAATGAAATCCGGTGTGACGTAACTGTCGGCATCCAGGAATACGATGATATCGCCATCGCCTAGCGCCGCGCCGTGATTGACCGCTGCCGTCTTGCCTCCATGCGCGATTCGTTCCACACGGTCCACACGCCCGGCGTTGTTTTTCAATATCGCGCGGGTTTTCTCGTCATCGGAACCATCATCCACGACGATGATGCTTTTGTTGGAATAGTCCGACTTTTCTATCGACTCGAGCGTACGTTCCAGAGTATCCCCCATATTGAAGACCGGGATGACGATATCTATTTTCGGAACAAACTCGCTCTCTTCGTTTACCCCCCCCTGCCCTGCGTCCGCCTCGGCTGTTTTAGCCCGCCTTTGCAGCCTATAGACATCCAGTAATTCGCTGAAATCATAGCTGATCAGCGCAGCGACTAGGAGCCCGAAAAACAGGAATAACAGTTCTGATGCGTTGAGTGTGAACAAGCCCTGATAACCTCACTGAGCCGATGCCATTCAATAAAAAACCCCCTCCGGTTGCCCGGAGGGGGTGAGTTCTGAGCCGTTTCGGTTCAGTTCGAGTGAGCCGCGGGGCTCACGTCGATCTTACATGAAGGACGGGATCAGAGGCGCGTCGATCTGAACGATCTGACGGTTGCCGGCGGCGTCGAAGAAGAACAACAGACCGGCGAAGCGGCTATCCGGATCGTAGATGATGTCGGACAGACGATAGACTTCCCACGCCGCGTCGGAAGCGGTGACTTCCACGGTGCGGGTTTCGCCCGGAGCCAGCGGCGAGTTGTCGCTGACGCTCAGGCCATCTTCAGCCAGCAAGTCCTCCGGATAACCCGTGGTGTCCTTGAACACGTTGGAATCCAGGAAGCGGACGGAAGCGGTGTAGAACTCACCCAGACGGATCGCGCTGCTGCCATTGTTGGTGATGGTCAGCTTCATGCGCATCGCACGGCCCGGCACGCGATAGGTGGCGTCCTCAACCTTGGCGACGATGGTCGGCTTCTTGTCTTCCATCGGTACCATGCCACGCATCGTGCCCGCTTGCAGCGGAATGGTGATCGGGTACTTGCTGTTGGCAGCGCTCATCGACATCACCACGATCAGGATCGTGCCGGCGAAGAAG
>JAQTSI010000272.1 GCA_028711365.1 Methylococcaceae bacterium | reverse complement strand
AATCAACCCCTTCCCCCTTGCAGGGGGACAAAATGGCAGGACAGCCATTTTGCACGGCGCAGCCGCCCGCAGGGGGCTGGACAGGGATAGTCCAGCATGAACGTTGGGATGGGGGTAGAAGCTTGCCGAAACCCAGAAGCGGCGCATAGGATCGGCGTTCAACCCCCTCCCTAACCCTCCCCCTGCCAGGGGGAGGGGATTTATGTAGATACCCATGGGATGGAATAGAAGTGTTAGATAGCAAGATGTTCACTAAATGTAGAGCAAGGCAATCCGGTTGCGAATACAATGATAGCCTTCATCCTCACACCATGGCCCCACTACCGACCATGAAACCCGTCAAAACCCTCATCGCTCTCGTTCTTGCCGCATTGACCGGCGCATCCATCGCCGCCGAAAGTCCCGCACCCCATTGCCGAGTGACCGATCTGCAATCCGGGCAGGCCCTGGATCTACCCATTCCCCAGGGCAAAGTCGTCTACCTGGATTTTTGGGCCTCCTGGTGCGGACCTTGCGTCATGTCGTTCCCGTTCATGAACCAGCTTCACGCCGAATTGAAGGCACAGGGACTGGAAGTGGTCGCCGTCGACCTGGATGAAGTCCGGGAAGACGCCCTCGCCTTCCTCAAGAAGACGCCCGCCCAATTCACCGTGGTGCAAGACCCGGAAGGAAAATGCCCCGGTCTTTATGACGTCAAGGCGATGCCCAATTCCTATCTGATCGACCGCCGCGGCAATATCCGCCATGTCCATCTCGGCTTTCGCGACGGCGACAAACCAGCGCTCCGACAGAAGGTCCAGGAACTACTGGCCGAAAAACCATAGACGGTGCTTGGGGTTCTGCGATCGGGTGCGCAATGGCGCTTGCTGCCAGCGGAATACGGTCAGTGAAACTCCATGTTCAAACGTTTCTCGCGCGGGTGCGCGTATGGCATCTGAGATACCTTACACCAGAACTCTCGGCCCACTCAGTGACCTTGCTATTCGCTTTCCCGGATTTTGCTTTCCTCAGCTCGGAAATGACATTGGTATCGAGCAGATACATCAGGACAAATCTGCCGGTTCATAAAGCTTACCGTTCAAGCGAAGCGGCTCGAATTCGATCTCGACGATATCGGGCATGGCGAGCAATTCGACGATGCTGGCCTGCTTGCCCATAAGCCGCTGATATTCTTCGATGGTCAACAACACATGCGCGGGCCGTCCGCGCTCCGTGATGATGACGGGGCCATTGCGGGCGGCTTTCTTGGCCTTGCCGGCGTCATGGTTGAATTCTCGGCTGGAAAGGGTGGTGATGGTCATGGTCATGCCCTCGGCTTAAATAAGCCGGCATAGGTTACAGCATTCACCAACGAAATGTAGTTACGTTTCTACATCAATGGATAGATTTCTGGAGCCGAAAAGATACTTAGGGATGACGGCTGAATTCCAAGGCGGGGTAGTAATTCCATTCTTGCTTGCCATCCCTTCCGGGCAGTTCGACCATGCCGAAGCGCTTGATGCAATCGCGGGGTTCCATTTCTAGGTTCTGTTTTCCGGCAGGGATCGCCGAAACCCTGTCCTGAGTACCGCCGAAGGGCCAGACGCTCGGGATGATTGGCGGAGTAACGCCCAATCGCAAACGGTTGCTTGAGTCGCAACCCTTCCCTGTCGACTGGACACCGGCGATCCCTCCCGCTTTCACAGCAGGTCCCGGATCTGCTGATGCTCGCCGATCAGCCGGCGGCGAAAAGCTTCCACGGCGGTTTCGTCTTCCCGTTCACCGCGGGGAATGTCGACGGTGACTTCGTGCAGCAAGGCAGTCGGCGGGGCGGAGAGGAAGATCAGCCGATCGGCTAAAGCGATGGCCTCGCGCAGATCATGGGTGACGAACAGCACGCTGTGCGGCCGCTCCTGCCAGACCCGCACCAGCAACTGGCGGATGCGGCGGGCGGTGGGCGCGTCCACCGACACCAAGGGTTCGTCCATCAGCAACAGGCTGGGCCGGATGGCGAAAGCCCGCACCAGGGCGACCCTGCGGCTCATCCCCAGGGAAAGCCGTTGCGGGTACTGGTTCTGCGACGCGGTCAGCCCCATGACCTCCAACAGATGATCGACCCACTCCCGCCCTTCTCCCTTGGGCAAAGCCAGTTGGATGTTTTCCCGCACCGTGCGCCAGGGCAAAAGGCGCGGATTCTGAAACATATAGGCGATGCGAAGCGTCGCGGCTCCTTCATCGGCCCGGATCGAACCCTCGAAATGGCGGTCCAGCCCGGCGATGAGATTCAGCAGGGTGGTCTTGCCGCAACCGGAAGGCCCTACCAGGCAGACGAATTCTCCGGCAGCCAGTTCGAAGTGCAAATCCCGTATCGCCAGGTGCTCGCCCGAGCCATCCCGAGCGGGATAGGTTTTCTTGCGGATGTCGATGTGGATATGGCTCATCGGCGCCACCGCTTTGCACGAACATCCAGGGGTTTCAACACCAGCGCCTCGATCGACTGGATCACCGCGACGAAAGCGATGGTATAAGCCAGGATGCCGGCGACGTCGAACATCTGGAAAAAAAGATGGAGTTGATAACCCATGCCGTTGCTGCGCCCAAGCAATTCGACCAGCAGGATGATCTTCCAGATCAACGCGATGCCGGTGCGCGCCGCACCGATCAGGAAGGGGAATAGTTGCGGCCAGATCACATGAAGCAGGGTCTTCAGCCGACCGAAACGATAAGCTTCGGCCATCTCCAGCAGATCCCTATCCAGCGTCCTTGCCCCTTCCCGCAGGATCACCACCACATTGGGCAGCTTGTTGACCACCACGGCGGCGATGGCGGCGATTTCACCCAACCCGAACCAGACATAACAGAGAATGACGGTCACCAAAGCCGGTACATTGAGAAAAATCACCAACCAGTGGTCGAAAAACCGGTCCAATTTCTCGTGTCGTCCCAGGAAGATGCCGATGGCCGTGCCCAGGCTCATGGCCAGCACGAAGCTCACCGCCAGCCTGGCCAAGGTTACTCCCAAATGGAAAGGCAGATTGCCGGAGCGTATTTCCTGGTACAAGACCTGAAATACCGCTTGCGGCGCAGGCAGCGCCGGCGAAGCCAGGATCACGGCCAATCCTTGCCAAAACGCCAGGAACAGCAGGAAGGAACTGATGGGGTGGTAAAGCAGGGAACGCATGGGATCGAATGGCCGATTTTCCGGAAAAGATTTCAATGTTACAAGGATAAAGCCGGAAAAATCAGCAGATTATGAGGGAAAGAGCAGGCCGGAAGGCGAATCCGGCCCGCCTTCGAAAACCCTATTCGCCGGGATGGGCTTTCTCGATGGCCAAGCCCATGCAGCTCATGATGTAATCGCTCACCGTCGCCGCCGCGGCATGGGTTTCCTGGATGCCGCCGAAAATATCCTGGTATTCCTTGGCCGTCTTGTCCAGTTCGCCGGGCGATTTGGCCCCGACAAACAGGGTGTAAGCCTGGAAATAACGGGCGCGCTTCTGGTCGCCGGGAATGTTGGAAGGGACGTTATCGGAAACCGCGTTCACCACGCAATCGGCGATATCTTCGGGATTCAGTTTGTAATCCTTCAAATCGGAGTCGTCCTTGAATTTTTCGGTCAGAACCTGCTTGAGGCTCTGCTGTTCCTTGCTATTGCCGCAAGCGGTCAGGAGCAGGGCGGCAAACAACATGGTCATGATTTTCTTCATCGAATCAACCTGGGGACAATTTATTTTTCTGAAAATATTTTTAGGATCGGGAACCGCCGCTTTGGCGCCTGGTATTGAAAACCGGTGGACTTCCAGCGACAAGCCCTCTATGACCCGGCGGTGCCCGAACCGTTCCTCAAAACGGCGAAATCACACGATTTTCGCCATGAAACCAGGTCTATTATGCGGGCTAAGCCCCTTCTCTGACCAGTGCGAAGGCGACGAAGACGGACAACCGAAGGGAACTTGCTTCGGAACGGCACGGTCTCATTTACTGTTCCTCCTCTTAAGCTGAAATGGCCAGTGGCCCGTCTTCATGGCGGGCCTTTTTTTGCCCGGTATCCCATGCCACACTAAGCTCTTTGCGAGCAAGCCGTGACCGACGAGATGACCGAAAACTCACTTCGAGCAATCCTGGCGCAAGGCATCCGCCATCATCAGCAAGGCGATCTGTCGGCGGCGGAGACTTGTTATCGACAAATCCTCCTGCAAGCACCGGAATTTCCCGATGCGCTGAATTTTCTCGGCGTATTGAATCATCAGAAAGGCATGAGCGCGACCGGGCTGGAACTGATCGGCAAGGCGATCCAACTGGCGCCGGACTATTTCGACGCCTACGCCAACGCCGGCAGGATCTTCATGGAACTCGAACTGTACGGGCGCGCCGAAAGCGTCTATGCCAAAGCGGTGGCATTGCAACCCGACCATGCCGGAGCCGCACGCGGCCTGGCTTCGGCCCGGGGCCAACTGCAAGCCGGCCTGGAGCGGCTGGAAACCCTGCGGCTCGCCAGCGCCGAGCATCCCGAGGACCCCGAAACCCATTACCGCCTGGGGCTGGAATTGCGGCGGCAAAACCTTCTGGACGAAGCCGAAACGGTTTTTCGACGAACCCTGGAGTTGGAGCCGCAGGCCAGGGAGGCTTATTACCAGTTATTCAGGGTCTATTATACCCGGAATCAATCCGAGCCGATGCAGGCCCTGTTGAAAACCTGGTTGGAAAACATCCCCGACGATCCCAATGCGCAACACATGTTGTGGTCGATCACCGGTCAGCATACTCCGAAGAGGGCTTCCGATGACTATGTGCGGGAATCCTTCGACAAATTTGCGGCCAGTTTCGACCAGGTATTGCAAGGCATCGACTATCGAGCCCCCCGGCTGATCGCCGAATGGGTCGAGCAGCAGTCCCTCCATCACGGCCTCTTCGCCGAGGCACTGGACGCCGGCTGCGGCACGGGGCTTTGCGGCCCCTTGATCCGACCTCATGCCCACCGTTTGACGGGGGTGGATCTTTCCCCAAAGATGCTGGATAAGGCCCGCGCCCGCGACTGTTACGATGCGCTCATCCAGGAAGAGTTGACCCGATTCATCATCGAACACAAAGCGCAATATGATTTGATCCTATCCGCCGATACCCTGGTCTATTTCGGTGACCTGGAGCCGGTCGCCCAGGCGGCCTGGGGGGCCTTGCTCGCCGGTGGGCGCTTGATATTCACCGTGGAGAAGCTGGAAAACCAAAAATCCAGTTCTTATGTCCTGAATCCGCACGGGCGTTATCAGCATACATCGCAATATGTGGCCGACACCCTGACCGGCGCAGGTTTCGACATTGATTTCATCGCGACGGCCATCTTGCGTTATGAGGCCGGAACAGCAGTAACGGGCCTGCTGGTGAATGCCTTGAAGCCCGAAGGAAAAAATGATGCCAGCAAAAACGGGTAATATTCACACTTGACCCGATTATTGCCCTTGAATAGCCTTACCCGCATGACACATGCTGGCGGGACCTCACCGCATGGCGAAAGCCAAATGTATGTGCAGTCTATTTCTTCCCGCAAAACCACACGAGAGGAATCGCGCATGATCGGCAGAAGAATCAGGCATATCAGAGAATTGAAGGGATTGAGCCGTCGAGACCTCGAAAAAAAAACCGGCATCGAGGATTACAAATGGCGGGCCATCGAGGAAAGAAGGCAACAAACCAATGGCGATCACATTGCCGCCATTGCCAGATTATGGCCGGAATACAAACATTGGATCGTTTTCGGCGAGACCATCCCGGAAGCCGGCCAGATCAGCCCGGAATTGGAGCAGGTCAAGGAGCCATTGGGCTTGGCCTGCCGATTGGAAAGCGATAGAAGGATGGAATTCTGCGAAAGCCATTAGTCGGCTTTACCGCGGCCTCCAAGGCCTGGATCGTGCGGCTACCACGGCTGACACTTTAGCCAGCGCTTGGGCTGCAGGATACTTTGCTTTCATCTCTTTCTATCCTCTGAAGTTCATCTGTTCTGAAAATTTAGAGGCGACAACTATTCTGACGCCGGAGTCCGTGCAAATCGGCAATGCTGTTGTCCCCCTGCGAGGAGGAAAGAGTGATTTTTCTGCTTTTTCAAACTCGTGTAGATGGCCATGCCTGTCAGGCAAAGGTATCTACACAAGTCGTCACTCCTTCCCCTTGGTAGGCATAGGTATCTACGCAAGTCCCCTCCCCTGGCAGGGCATGGGTATCTACACAAGTCTCAAAGTGCAGAAAAATCAACTCCTTCCCCCTTGCAGGGGGAAGGTTGGGATGGGGGTAGAGATTCACCGTATCCAGAAGCGCCGCTGTATCATCAGCGTTCAACCCCCACCCTAACCCTCCCCCTGCCAGGGGGAGGGGACTTGTGTCGATACCTATGCTGGCAGGGGGAGGGTTAGGGTCAATATTGTTGAATTAAGCCGTCATGCCGGCAGGGATCGCCGGTATCCAGTCGACAGGGACGTTACTCCGCAAGTCATCCCGAGCGTCTGGATTCCGGCGATCCCTGCCGGAACGACGAGCCAATGTCTTAAGTCAACAGTATTGAGGGTTAGGGTGGGG
>JAQTSI010000022.1 GCA_028711365.1 Methylococcaceae bacterium | reverse complement strand
TCATCTAACCAATCGAAGTTCATGACAAGCCTCGCAAGATTTTTCCAATAACCTATATAATCACATGAGACAAATATTTATGCAAAAAGTTTCTGTGTATCTTAATTAATTCTGGCATCTATATATCCAACTCCTCGTGGCGGGTCTGATGCGTTCGTGTTCAAACTGAGTGCAGATGGACAAACCGTATTGTATTCCACCCTTTTCGGAGGCAAATATGATGAGTCTGGGCAAGGCATCGCTGTGGACGGCGCGGGCAATGCCTATGTGACAGGGTATACTTCTGGTGATTTTCCGACGGTCAATGCGATATATCCCCATCCGTTGGGATACGGGGATGCTTTCGTATTCAAGCTCAGTAGTGATGGCCAGACCGTATTTTATTCTACCTATATCGGCGGCAGCGATACTACTGGTTATCGCACTTGGGCTGACGGTGGGGCTAGCATAGCGGTGGACGGTTCTGGCAATGCCTACGTGACAGGATATACCACTGCCAGTGATTTTCCGACCGTCAACGCAAAGTATCCCCATCTGTTGGGAACCCAGGATGGTTTCGTGTTCAAGCTAAGCAGCGATGGTCGGACCTTGTTATATTCAACCTATGCTGGTGGCAACAGTATAGCTAGTGGTAATAGCATTGCGGTGGATGGATCGGGCAACGCCTATGTGACCGGAAGTGTCAGTAGCGTTGGTTATGGCGCAGGCGATTTTCCTATGGCCGATGGAAAATATTCCAAGTGCAGTGTTTTCGTTTTCAAACTGAGCGGCGATGGCCAGAGCGTATTGTATTCCGTCTGTGGCGATACTAATAACAGTCTGGGTAATGGTGGCAGCATTGCGGTGGACAGATCAGGCAATGTCTATCTGACAGGCTCGGCTGCATATATGAACGGAAGTACTCGCCAGGCAGGTGCTTCCGTGATCAAACTGAGTGCAGATGGTCAAACCCTATTGTATTCCGCCCACTTCGGCAGTAATGAAGCTTATGGGTTTCGTGAAGCTTATGGGAGTAGCATTGCGGTGGACGGAGCGGGTAGTGCTTATGTGACCGGCTGGACTACCTTCAGCGATTTCCCGACCTCCAAAGCCGATCCTAAAATTGCCTCTGTTTATCCCAATTTTAAGGGAGGAGGCTCCGACGGTTTCATCATCAAGTTCGGTGATAGAATTCCACCCTTAAGTACTACTTATGGCCCCGCTTCTTCGATCACGCCTTTCGGCAGCGCGGCCGAGCCGGTCAACACCGCCACCGGCAATTATTATTACCAACATGCCGATTTGACGGTTCCAGGCCGAGGGATGGCCTTCACCTTCACTCGCACCTACAACGCCCAAGACAACACCAGCGGGCCCTTGGGGCGGGGCTGGAGCCATAACTATAACCTGCGCCTGACGGTGAACGGCAACGGCTCGGTGGTGGTCAAGCAGGCTGACGGACACGAGGAGTTTTATGACCCGAACGCCGATGGCAGCTATCTTTCCCGCTATCCGGGCGTTCACAACACCTTGGTCAAGAACGTCGACGGCAGTTTCAGCCTCACCAACAAGGAACAAATTCGCTATGTCTTCTCCAGCGGCGGCAAACTCGCGCAGATCGCCGACCGTAACGGCAACGCCTTGGGTTTTAGCTACGATGGCGTGGGCAATCTGGTTACCATCGTCGACACGGTGGGACGGACATTCTCGTTGGCCTACGATGCCAGCAACCGCTTGGTTCAGCTCGTCGATCCCACTGGAAGGAAAGTGCAATATGCCTACGATGCCGACAGCCATTTGATTTCGGACAGTGACCCTATGGGCGCCGTGCAAACCTACATCTACGACGCCAACCACCGCCTCACCAAAATCGTCGACCGGCGCGGCAACACCCTGGTCGAGAATGCCTACGACGGCCAAAACCGGGTCATTACCCAAAAGAATGGAAAGGGCAATTCCAGCACTTTTGCCTATGACAGCCCCAATGCCGGCGATACCACCATCACCGATGCGCTCGGCCATGCCGCCATCCATACCCACGACACCCAGCACCGCCTGGTCAAGGAGACCGATGCTCTGGGCCACGCTATCTTGTATGGCTATGATGCCGACAACAACCGCGCGCAGGTCACGGACAAAAACGGCAACCTCACCGTTTATGCCTACGACGCACGAGGCAATGTCACTGCCCAGACCGACGCGGCGGGTAAGATCACCGCCATCGAATACGATGCTCTCAACAACCCCACCAAGCGCACCGACGCCTTGGGCGGCCATCACGGCCTTCGCCTATGATGGTAAGGGCAATCTCGTCCAGACCACCGATGCCTTGGGACAGATCAGCCAGATCGCCTATGACGGCTTCGGCCAGCCGGTGACCTTGACCGATGCGCTCGGGCGAGTCACCAGCCAGGCTTACGACGCGCAGGGCAACCTGGTTCGCGTGACCGACGCACTCGGCAAGGTGACCTCCCGCACTCACGACGGCGTGGGCCGCCTGACCAGCCAAACCGACGCCAACAATGGGGTGAAAACCGTCGTTTATGACGACGACGATCGCCTGACACAGCTCACCGATGCCTTGGGCCAGACGGCACGCTACGGTTACGACGGCAACGGCAATCGCATCAGCGTGATCGACCCTTTGAATCGCAAGACGACCTTTACTTTCGACGCCAACGATCTGCGCATCGCCGTCACCGACGCCGCCGGCAATGTCAGTACCCAAGAATACGATGCCGCCGACAATCGCGTGGCGACGACCGATGCGCGCGGCAATCGGACCCAGTTCGGCTACGACGCCGCCAACCGCCAAATCAGCATGATGGATGCGCTGGGCAAAACCCGCGCCTTCAGCTATGACGCCCAGGGCAATTTGACCGGCCAAACCGATCCGCTCGGCCAGGCCATGAGTTTCGCCTATGACGCCCTCGATCGCCAAATCGCCGCGACCGATGCGCTGAAACATACGACCCAAAAAGCTTACGATGCCTTGGGTCGCATGACGAAACTCATCGACGCCAAGAACCGAACGACGAACTATACCTACGACGCTTTGGGCCGCTTGATCCAAACCGTCGACGCCACGGGCGGCGTGGTGCGCCAAGGCTACGACGCCGTGGGCAATCTAATCGCGCGGACCGACCCCAACGGCCATGCCACCGGCTACCAATACGATGCCTTGAACCGGCTGGTCGTCGAAACCGATCCTCTGGGGCACCACCGCGATTATGCCTATGACGCGGTGGGCAATCGCATCCAATGCACCGACGCCCAGAACCGGGTGACCCAATATGGCTATGACGCCAACCGGCGTTTGACCGCAATCCTCTACCCGGATCTATCCAAGGTGAACTTCGCCTACGATGCCGCCGGCAATCGAACCGGCATGACCGACAGCCTGGGTGCGACGGCCTTCGCCTATGACGCCCTCGACCGCTTGGTTCAGCAGACCAATCCTTTCGGCAAGACGGTGGGCTACGAATACGATGCCGCAGGCAACCGCACGGGACTGATCTATCCCGACGGCAAACGGGTGGCTTATGGCTACGACGCCTTGAACCGGATGAAAACGGTGACCGACTGGCTGGGTGGTCTCACCACCTACGCTTACGACGCCAGCGGTCGGCTGGTTTCGTCCAGCCAACCCAATAGTACCCAATCGGCCTATGGCTACGACGCCGCCGACCGGTTGACCCAAGTGCTCAACACCTTACCGGATAGTTCGGTGCTGGCGAGTTACAACCTGAGTGTGGACGAAGTCGGCAACCGAATCGCCACCGATCGCAAGGAGCCGCTGGCGCCGGTGTTCGGCACCCACGCCGATGCCAGTACTTATGACGAAGCCAACCGGCTGGCCAGCCTGAACGGCAGCGCCGTCGCCCACGATGCAGAGGGCAATCTGTTGACCAAGCCAGGGGCCAAGTTCGAGTTCGACTTCGAGAACCGCCTGACCAGGGTGGACAGCCCTGCCGTCGCCACCTACCGCTACGACGGCCTGGGTCACCGTTTGACGGCGGAACGCAACCACGTGCCGATGCGCTATACCCTCGACCTTTCTCAATCCTTGAGCCAGGTGCTGGTGGAGAGCGATTGGGCCGGCAGCAACGCCAAAGCCTATTATGTTTATGGCGTGGGTCTGATCTCGCGCATCGCCCCGAACGGCGAAGCCCGCTATTACCATTACGATCCCGTCGGCAACACCGTGGCGCTGACCGACATCAGCGGCAAGATTACCGATACCTATAGTTACGATCCCTTCGGGCAGTCGCTGAACCTCCAGCAATCCACCGACAACCCCTTCCGCTATGTCGGTCAATTCGGCGTGATGGATGAAGGCTTCGGCCTCAATTATGTCCGCGCCCGTTACTATAGCCCCGACCTGGGCCGCTTCATCAGCCAGGATTCGTTATCCGGTAATGGCGGTGAAAGCCAGAGTTTGAATCGATATGTCTATGCGCTGAATAATCCGGTAAGGTTGGTGGATGTGAGTGGGAATAGTCCTATGACAATTGCCGGTGCTGGTGTTGGTTGTGCAGCAGGGTTATTAGTAACATTGGGTAATCCTTTGGGATGCGTGGCAGGGGCAATCGGTGGGGCTGGTATTGGATCCGCTTTAGAAAACCTTGAAAATAAAACCTCTCAGAAGCGTGCCGAAATTATTGCAGCAGGCGAAGAAGACGTTGCTAACATTCCGGCAGTACAGGCGAAATATTTTGCTCCACAAGTTGAATGGTCATCCGAGACCGGGAAGCTCAAACAGCTACCTTCTGAAGCTTTTAACGATACCCTTGACGTAGCTAAGTCTGTTCCAGGTACATCGTTGACTGCCCATGAGGTTATAATTGGCAAAGGCGTTTCAGACCTTGCTGCTATCGGAATAGACACGCCTTCGTTTATATGGAACGGATATAAGTGGATATTTGGTGGCAAAAAAGCTGACGCTAAAGGCTCTCTGCAAGCACAACAGACACAGATTCTAACGACCAACAACACACCATTTATTCCTGAAATTTATGAGGCGGAAGGTGGGTATAAAAATCACCTGCCTAGGAAATAGCCAGTCATCGTAACCCGGATGGAGCTTCGCGGAATCCGGGGCGACCGGAGGAGCTTCGCGGAATCCGGGATGATCGGAGAGACGGAATATCGATATGCCATCGCGTACCGTATTCCGTTGCGCTGCATACCCGTATTTCGCGAAGCTACATACGGGCTACGTTTGATGGGGGACTAGTGGTTTTGTATCGGCGGAATCGGGTGGCGGGTGGGACGTATTTCTTCACCGTCAATCTGCGCAACCGATCCTTGTCGTTGCTGGTGGATCGAATCGACGATTTGCGGGAGTTGGTTCGATATGCCTTGCGCAAAAAACCGTTCCGCATCGACGCTTGGGTGGTGTTGCCCGAACACTTGCATGCGGTGTGGACTTTGCCGCCGGACGATGACGATTATTCCGGGCGATGGAAACTCATCAAGGGGCGCTTTTCTCACCGGCTCGCCAAGGCGGGATTGCCCATCGAAAAAAATGAACGAGGCGAATACAACCTTTGGCAAAGCCGATTTTGGGAGCATACGATCCGCGATGAATCCGACTTCGCCCATCACGTCGATTATATTCACTATAACCCTGTCAAGCATGGGCATGTCACGCGGGTTATGGACTGGCCCTATTCGTCGTTTCATCGCTTCGTAAAGCTGGGCGTGTATTCCAATGATTGGGGCGGCGAGATGTATCGACCGAACGTTTGCTTGAATAACCAAAATTACATGGAGCCGCATTCGTGAATTCAAACTACAAACTCTGCATCCTTCCAATAATTGGCCTGATACTCTCTATCATATTGGCTATTCCATTGCCGAGTCATGCCGAGCAGATTACCCATATCTATGATGACCTCAACCGGCTGATACGCAGCGACCACGGTAATGGCAACGTGATCGAATATACCTACGATGCCGCCGGCAACCGCTTGAGCCAAAAGGTGACCGCTCCTGCACCGCCGCCGCCCTCCAATAAACCACCCATCGCCAATACGGGCACAGGCCAAACGGTCAGCGTCGGCACTCCGGTTGCCTTGAACGGCAGCGCCAGCAACGATCCCGATAACGGGCCTTCGCCCCTGACCTTCGCCTGGTCGCAAACCGTAGGCCCCACGGTCAGCTTAAGCGGCGCCAATACCGCGACGCCCAGCTTCACTCCCACGCAGGTGGACAGTTACACATTCAGCCTGGTGGTGAACGACGGCAAGGACAATAGTGCCCCGGCAAGCGTGACCATCACCGTACAGCCGATCCCCAACCAGCCGCCAATCGCCAATGCGGGCAGCAACCAGAACGTCAAAACGGATGTGAAAGTCATTCTGGATGGCGGCAATAGCCGCGATCCGGACAACGGCCCTGCGCCCTTGGCCTATGCCTGGAGCCAGGCTTCAGGCCCCGGCGTGAGCTTGGAAGGCGCCGATAGCGCCAAACCCAGTTTCACGGCTAGCGAGGAAGGCCGCTATGTGTTCTCGCTGGTCGTATCCGATGGCGCGGCAAACTCGCCAGCGGCCACCGTGGCGGTGAATGCGAGCTGGGGTATTGACCCTCCGCACCTGAAGCTGACCGTTCCCGCCGTTTGGAAACTGAAGGTGCCGCAGGAAATCGCTTTCAAAGCAAACGTGAATGGCAAACTGGTGGCGAGTTTCCAATTCTCCAAAGATGGCGGCAAGAAATTCTCGACGATCAAGAGTGCGGCCATCAAAACGGGAAAATTCAGCTACAAATTTAGCAACAAGAACCAGATGACGAATCAAGGCGTCATCCAGGCTTGCGTGAAAGTGCCCTATAAGGTCGCCGTGCAAGTCGGCAGGAGAACGGTCTACCGGACGATCTACAAAACGGCCTGCGATCGGGTGAATATCGCGGTGCAATGAGTGTCAGCCCAGCGCTATACCCACGCGGGACGGAATGTTTATCCCGTCCCGCGCAGTGTTCGGAAGGTACCAGCCAATTTCTTGAGAGCCTGGTTCAACTGCTGAAGAATCCTGCTCGACTGTTCGTGAACTGAAGCCGACTCTTTGAGCGTCCGTCTTGATTGTTCAAGTGTCTCCACCGGCTCTTTGGGGGAGTCTTTCGATATTCCAAAGCTTGCTACCAACTCTTTGAGAGTCCATCTCGACAATTCAAGGATTAAAGCCGATTCTTTGAGAACCTCTCTCGGCTGTTCAAATATTGGTGCCGATTCCTTGAGTAACCCTTTCGGTTGTTCAGGGACCGATGACGACTCTTTGAGGGATTTCCACGGCTGCTCAACTGTCGCTGCAGACTCTTCAGGAATCCACTTCGGTTGTTCAAGTGTCGATGCCGATTCCTTGGGAATTCCTCGCGACTCTCTCACGCTGCTTTCGCTTCCGGTTGCTCTCCAATCGCAAACAGTCGCTTTAATCGCGACCTTTCCATGCCGGTATGGCGGCTTAATTCAACAATATTGGCCTTCCGACCCCGCCCTAACCCTCCCCCTGCCCGGGGGAGGGGACTTGTGCTGATACCGTTGCCCTTCAGGAAAAGGCAGTGTGCGGGTAGAGAGTATTGCCTAAAACCCCGGATCAGAAGCTGAAGTTCGTCGTTGCATTCAAAGTGCTGCACCCCACGTTTTTCACCAGCACCAGCGAACTCTTGAGGGCCGGACCCGCTGCATCGGGATCGATGCTGATCAGGCCGTCCGTGCCGGAGTCTGTGCAGATGACGTAGCCTGCCGTGAGCGGATTAGCGCTAGCGATGCCAATCCCCTGTAGCAGCGGAGTCAGCACGATCTTATCCGAGCCCGTACTGAAATCCGCGATGGTGTCGAGGCCATCCTGAATGCGGTTGTACACGAATTGATCGCTTCCCGCCGCGCCGGTGAGGGTATCGGCGCCGGTTAGGCCGATCAGCATATCCGGGCCGGCGGTCCCGACCAGTGTGTCGGCCCCGGCGGTACCGGTGATGACATTCAGCGGCGAAGCGGTCAGGTTGAGACCGACCACGATGGGATCATGATCGGAGGTACGGAAGGCATCCTGAGCATAGAGGATGGTCTGCAGATTGGCGGTCTTGAAGTTGGTGTTGTAGTCCAGAACGCTGGGTTCGTCGGCGTTGATATGCCACTCGAGAACGTCGCTCACCTGGCGACTGAGACTGGGCGATGCCAGGGCATGATCGAGATAACCCCATTGCCCGTCGAACGCATAAGAATAGCCCAGGCCTCCGATGCGGCTCTCGATCAGGTTGACATAACCACCGTTCTTGAGGGCGGTGACCGGATCTTCACTGGCATAGGAATTCAGATCGCCGGCAATCAGGATATCGCCGTCGTTGGTGCCGGTCGGGTCGGTGAGCAGCCAGCTAACCAACTGCTCGGCAGCAGCCTTGCGGGTCAGGTTACAGTTGCCTTGGCCGTCCAGCGCGTCCGGGTCAGGTCCGACCGGACTGATGTTGTCGGCGCAGGAACTGCCCTTGGACTTGAGATGATTGCCCACCGCAATGAAGCGGGCGCTGGTGGCAATCTCCTCGAACGCCTGAGCCAATGCCGGCCGACTGCGTCCGATAGTCCCTGCTCCGGTCTGAAACAGGCCAAACGCGCCGGTGTTCAGCGGCGCCGTGATCCCAACCGGCCTCACTTTGCCAGTCTTGTAGAGCATGCCGACTTTGATCGCATCCGTACCCAGGGAATTGGTTTGGCCACTGGCAATGTCCGGATTGATGAATGCATAGGTGCCCGGTGCGGTGGCGGCGTTCAGCTTGTCCACCAGGAACTGGATGGCGCTCGTTGAACCGTAGCCGTCGTTTTCCATTTCATTGACGATCAACACATCAGCCCCCGTGCCCACCAGATTCGCGACCGTTTTCGGCCACTGGCGATCGAATTCGGCCTGGCTGTCGGCGCCTCGGCAGTCGGTGGCGGTGCCGCCGACGCCATTGGTGCAAGCCCCTAGGCCAAAGGTGTTGAAAAAATTGAGCAGGTTGGCGCTGGCGACCCTCAGGCTGCCATTCACGTGGGTCGGCACCGCCGGACGCGGATTGCCGGGCTGGAAGTTCGGCACGCCTGCGGACAGCGCATTGACTGGACGCAGCCGGTAGGTCACCGGATCGGTGGTCGAGGTGACGGTAGTCGCGGTGGTCGCGTCGGTCTGGCCCAGCACGCCGACCAGTCCGGTGATGGTATCGCCGCCGCGCAGGGTATTGCCGGCGCTGAGCGGATTACCGCCACGGCCGAACAGGATCGGATCGGGATTCTGGTTCTGCAAATCGTCGTCGACGATGACTTGATTCAGGTCGTTGGCGGCCTGTTTCGCAAGCGCCTGGGCACCCGGCAGGCTGACACTGGTCGGCTGCGGTAGCCGGTCGCCGGAGGACATCAGGATCTGACCGAATCGACCCAACTGGTAATGCTCGGTGACATAAAGCGTTTGCGGCATGCGCACCAGCATGCCTTCGAAACGTTCCGGGTAATCGGCTGTCGGGAAAGGCAGATTGACATTCACCGGGGTGACGGTTCCGGTCAAACCGCAATTCTCAATGGTCGTCGCGGTGATCTGCGTTTGGGTTCCACCCGCGCTGGAGAAGTTGTTCTCGCTGACGGTTCCCGTGACCTGGACGACTTGGCCCAGGCTGACGCTATTGCTGGTGTCGGCGATAAAGATACCGTCGGAGGTGGCGGGATTGTTGTCCTCATCGGTCGCGTTTTGCAGATAGAAGCCGCGCAGATAATTCGAGCTGGTGCCCGTGCCGGGATACTCATAGTCACCCACCACGACGCCTTGCACCGTCTGGGTTCCGCTCAGGGCGGCGCTGGCTCCGGAACCCTGAATGAGGCCGATCGCAGTGTCCGGGGTGGAACAGGCGAGCGGAGCGGCGGCGGTCGTGAAACCCGCGCTGAAATCCGCATTGGGATGGGCATTGTTCGCATCGCTGATGCCAACCGCTGCGACCTTGATCAGGCAAGACGTGCCGTTCGGGAGGCTGCTTGCCGGCGTGATCTGGGCGCTGGTGACATTGCTCAGCGCCGAGGCGTTGCTGGCTACCACCGTACCCGCCGGACATTCCAGGGTGATCGCGCCGGCGCTCACATTGACCGGTTCGTTAAAGCTGACCACGATGTTACTGGTAACCGCAACATTGGTCGCGCCGTTGGCCGGGGTGGTACCACTGACTGCCGGTATGACCGCGGCGCCGCAACTATTGACAGGCGATGCGGCATTGCGCGGCTTGGGAGTTCCGGTCGCGAAATCCGAATTGTTTTTGTCGGTTTCGGTACAGCCATTGGATTGGCGCAGGTCGGCGGTGGTGTTGCTCGGTGCCGGCGCGGCGGCCGCGCCTTCGAAACAGTTGGCGCTGGTGCCGTAGCCCACGAGGTCGACGATGGATGAGCTGGCAGGGCAAGTCGTTGCCGGCAGCGAAGTGGTGGAATTGACCAGCGCAATCTTACCGGTGGTGGCGCTCAAGTTGGTCGTGCCAGTGCCATCGGCAGCGGGCAGGGCCGTACCGGAAGACCCACCGGACAGTTTCACCAGGAAATATCCGCCCGGTTGAATCGTGCCCGAGAGGGTGGTTTTCTGGTTGCCCCAACTGGTGCCGGCAGCCGACGAATATTGCAATGACCAGCCGGTGATATTGACGGCAGCCGTCCCGCGATTGAACAACTCGACGAAATCGTTTTGTAAGGGGGCGCCGGTGTTGCCGCCACCGCCGTAAACCTGGCTGATGACGACGTTGGGGCTCACCGCATTGGCCTCGGGCGAAAGGCTGAGCGCGGTAAGCACTGCCAGGGTGAACGGGGTTGGTTGCAATCGAATGGGGGCGGCCATGACTATCTCCTGAACGTTATCTTATGATTGTGGAGCAGGCCGGTCTCCCGATTGCGCACTGGTTCGGCCCGAAAATTAGAGCCTAATAACATAAACCTTCTGAATGACATCGAATTGAAGGAGAGGTAACGGATTTGTGACTAATCCTGGTCAGATGAAGGCGATCCGCAGGCCGCACTAGCAATTATCAATTTGGCTCGAAGCGTCGTCTTTCCAGCATGGAAGCGGGAATCCAGTGCCCTGGATGGTAGCTCTAGAGCGGTATATGTGTTTGATTGAAGCGAAGTACCCAACTCAAGCTTCACATCCTTGTGACTGGATTCCTTCATCCCTGCTGAAATGATGAGGTATCTTGCACAGTTTCGGATCCACCGGAGAATTGCCGGGTTGCGGAGTTTGCCACCTATCACTTCTATTCCATCCCTAGATTTATGGATAGGATGGACAAAATTAATCCAAGGCATAACCAGGATTTCATCCTGCAATTCCGGTTCATCCTGTAAAAATGATAGGTGATTAAGGTTGCGGAGAAAATTTCTGCTCATCATCGGCTTTTAGGCTATACTACGCCCTCTTCTTTCCCATGCGCCAGCCTATCGGCGCGCTCTTCCCTCGCCGCATCACCCCCAAGCGGCGAATCGCGATGCTTCCCACCGTCTGGATTGGCCCGGATCGTTTCCGGCAGGCGCAGTTTTCATTTTTTCCAAGGTGATCCATGTCTTTTTCCCAACTCGGCCTTAGCGCCGAACTGCTGCGCGCCGTTTCCGAACAGGGTTACGAACGTCCCACCCCGGTGCAAAAGCAGGCCATTCCCGTCGTGCTGAACGGCAAGGACCTGCTGGCCGGAGCCCAAACCGGCACCGGCAAGACCGCCGGCTTTACCCTGCCCTTGCTGCAGCTGCTCAACGAAACCCCGACCGCTCCAGGCGCGCGGCGCGTGGTGCGTGCCCTGATCCTCACTCCCACTCGCGAACTGGCCGCCCAGGTCCACGACAGCGTAAAAGAATACGGCAAATACCTGCCCCTGCGCTCCACCGTGGTATTCGGCGGAGTGGGCATCAATCCGCAGATCGAACGCTTGCGCCGCGGCGTGGACATCCTGGTGGCGACGCCGGGCCGGCTGCTGGATCTGGTCGGGCAGAGGACGCTCGATCTCAAGCAGGTGGAAATCCTGGTGCTGGACGAGGCCGACCGCATGCTGGACATGGGCTTCATCCACGATGTGCGCAAGATCATCGCCCTGCTGCCCAAGCAAAGGCAGAATCTGCTGTTCTCCGCCACCTTCTCCGAGGAAATCCGCGGCCTGTCCGGGCAAATCCTGCATGCGCCGGTGGAGATCGAGGTCGCCCGCCGCAACGCCGCCGCGGAAACCGTCAGCCAACTGGTCTACCCGGTGGAGAAGGAACGCAAGCGGGCGTTGCTCTCCTATCTGGTCGGCAACGGACGCTGGAAACAGGTGCTGGTGTTCGTGCGCACCAAGCACGGGGCAGACCGGCTGGGACGCCAACTGGAACAGGACGGCATCGACTCCGCCGTGCTCCACGGCGACAAGAGTCAGGGGGCCCGCACCAAGGCTCTGGAAGGTTTCAAGAATGGCAAGGTGGCGGTGTTGGTGGCCACGGACATCGCCGCGCGCGGCCTGGACATCGACCAATTGCCCCATGTGGTCAATTTCGAACTGCCCAACGTGCCGGAGGATTACGTGCACCGCATCGGCCGCACCGGTCGAGCCGGGGCCAACGGCGAGGCGCTTTCCCTGGTCTGTCAGGACGAGGTGAAGCTATTGGCCGCCATCGAACGCCTGCTGAAGAAGGAAATTCCCAGGGCCCAGGCGCCGGGTTTCGAGCCGGAATTCTCCCTGAATACGCGCAATCCCAACCCGCCTCGTCTCTCGACGCGTGGCGCCCAACGTCCGAACGAGTCCTCGCCGCGCCGCAAGCCTCAGTCGGCGACCAGCCGGGGACGCGGCAATGCGGCGTCGGGGGCGAAACAGGGAGAGCCGGGCAGGCGGCGCTGAACCCTCGCGTCAGAAATAGCGCGCATTGACGAGAAAATGCACGCCGATACTGGCAAAATAACCCAACAGGATCACCGGGCACCATCTCATGTGGCTGCTGAAAGTGTATTGGCCCTTGGTCTGTCCGAGTAAGCCTATGCCCGGTGCGGAACCGATGGCCAGCAAACTGCCCCCCACTCCCAGCGTCAAGGTCACCAGCAGCCACTGACCTTGCGGAATATCCGGATGCATGCTCAACACCGCGAACATCAAGGTGCCGTTGTCCACGAAAGCGGAAGAAAGGCCGATCAGGATATTCGCCGTGGTTGGGCTGTGTTGACCATACAGCAATTGGGAAATTTCATCCAGGTAGCCGATATACCCCAGACCGCCGATTCCCATCATCGCGCCGTAGAAAAACAACAGGGTATCCCACTCCAGCCGTCCGACTTTCTCGAAAATATCATATTTGATACTGCCGATGATCTCACCGGGGATATTCGGCTCGCCGGGATAAGCTGTGGATGCCGGAGGATTATCCCGGTCCGAGGTCTTTTGCAGATAGAAACTGAAAAACTGCAGTAGGGACAAACCCGCCATCATGCCGGCGGCAGCCGGCATATGCAGGTACATGTCCACCCCCACCGCCAGTACAACGGTCACGCCGAACAGGAAGATGACCCGCTTGGCGCCACGCTGCATTGCGATTTTTTTCGCCTCGACGGCGGGCTTCTCCTTGGGAATAGCGAAATGCATGATGGCGGCAGGCACCAGGAAATTCACCAGGCAAGGCAGAAACAGGGTGAAAAACTCGGTGAATTCCACCATCCCCCTTTGCCAAACGAACAAGGTCGAGATGCCGCCGAGTGGGCTGAACGCTCCGCCGGCGTTGGTCGCCACGACGATATTGATGCACGCTAAGGAAACGAAACGGGCGTTGTTCTTGCCCACCGCCACGACCACCGCGCCCATCAATAAAGCGCTGGTCAAGCCGTTCACCACGCTGGAAATCAAAAACACCAGGATTCCGGTTATCCAGAATAATTGCCGGTAATTCATATTCAAACTCACCAGCCAAATACGCAGGGCGGTGAATACCTTCATGTCTTCCATGGCATTCAAATAGGTCATGGAAACCATGATGAAGAGCAGCAGTTCCACATAAGCCAGCAGATTGGAGGTAAAGGCATTGACGGCCGGTTCCGGATTGCCGTTTCCCCGGTAGATGTAAACGATCGCAAACCAGATGAGTGCGGAAGCCAACAGCATGGGTTTGGATTTGCGCAGCTCCGTCGCCTCCTCCAGCATGGCTGCTATATAAGCCAAAAGCATCATGGCTAGGGAGAAATATCCCACCCAGTGATGGGTCAAATCCAGTGGCTTTGCCACGGCCGAAGCCGCCGCACCATCTGCTAGCCCCAGAATCGGAAAGAGTAGCAACACACACCCGATTATCCCGTATTTGAACACCTTGGTTCCTCTGCTTGCTGAAATGAAGATTTTGGCTCTCAATCCCGTCGCGATGAAAAATATTTTCACATGCTGGATAAGGGATATAAGCGATATTGCAGCCAATCATAACACGACGGTTATGCCATGTTCGGCGAGACCGGCGGCCCTGTTTCACCCCCGGAGGAAGATTTCTGTTGACAGGCGCCGCCTGATGACTATCATGTTAGTCACCGAGATCAGCCGTTCCCCTCGCCGGGGACGGTTCGCCCGCGATGATTCGAACCGATATCTGAGATGTCCTTAAGCCAGCGATTAAAACAATCCCGTGAACAAGCCCAAATCAGCCAACGGGAGCTGGCGAAGCGGTCGGGGCTAAGCCAACAGTTGATTTCCAAACTGGAAAACGGACTGGTCGAATCCACCGCCGAGGTGTTCCGACTGGCAGAAGCCTTGCGGGTTGATCCACGCTGGTTGGCCACCGGCAAGGGTGATGAGCGGGGCGATGAAAATCCCGCCAACGCGTCTTCCATCAGGGCCTATGTTCCGCTGATTTCCTGGGTCGCGGCCGGAGCTTGGCGGGAGGTGGTCTCCCCCTACCCGCCTGGCGAGAGCGAAGCTTTGATACCGGTCACCTGCCGGGTTGGCCACGACGCCTACGCTTTGCGAGTGCAAGGGGACAGCATGGAGCCCGTATTTCCCGATGGCGGCATCATCATCGTCGACCCGGCGGTGGAACCTCGCCACGGCAGCTATGTGGTGGTGCGCCTGGACGAGGCCCAGCAGGCGACTTTCAAGCAACTGGTCGTCGACGGTGGAAACCGTTACCTGAAGCCGCTCAATCCGCGCTATCCGTTGATGGAAATCCGCCAGAGCGCCACGCTCTGCGGAGTGGTGCGGCAGATGGTGATGGATTTCGACTAAAAAATTTTGTCGGCAATGACTACTTTGTTAGTACTTATGCCGCATCGTCGCATTCCGGCAGGACCGGAGTGAGTGAGCCGGTACACCCGGCGTTGTTGTTCATCAAGAGGTCATCGTCATGTTGGAAAAGCTCATCATTCGACTCGAACAATTGCAGGCCCGTCTGATCCGAAAGAACGAACGCCGGCGCCGTGAGCGCGCTTTGCGCAGCGCAAAGACGGAAATCACCCGCTTGGCCCGAATGCGGGTGCTCTGAAGCCGTTCGCCTTGGCGGCTCAGCCCTCGTTCTGCGGCTTTGTTGACACCGACTTTGCAGTATTTTGGATCCAGGCGTTGTATTCCTTGCCGATGAGCCCTTCCACGCGCCGCACCAAGCGGGTGAATGCGTCCTCGCCATCGTAGGGCGCGCATCGAGCCAGATAAAGGAATTTTTCCTGCTGCAGGGATTCGCTGGTGGAGCGGTATGCCACCCAACGCTCCTGGTATTGGTTGAGGTTGAGTATTCCCGCCACGACGGTGATCAACAGGCCGAGCAAACCGACCAAAGGCGTCATGTAGACCGAAACTTCGCTGTAGCCTGACAGCAAGGGAATCAAGGCCGCCGCAACCAATTCCACGATGCGCAGCTTTTTATACCAAAATTGCGAGGACTGACTCTTGCGGTCATACCAATCGATCTGGTTTTGCAGCCTCTGTTCGAGGTAATCCTGTTCGACTGCGCTTGGCTTGGCGGCATCGCCGGTCGAGGAGGCAACCACCATGGAATGGGCCGGTTCGCCGACATTGGCCCAGACCCGCAACAGCAGGTTCGCATCGAACACCCCGGCGGGACTGTTTTCCGCCAGGCCGAGCCGGGCTTTCTCGCCGGCGGGATCGATGAGCGGATCATGTCGCTCGAGGGGGCTTGCAGCCGCCATCCAATCGCCTGCCGGCTTGGGATCGTCCAAGGGCAAAAGACCCTCCTTCCCGGGTTCCGGCAGCGCCTCAGTAGAATCCGTCAAGCTGACCAGTTCATCTCCGCCAGGCTCGGGATTCTCGGTGTCTTCGATCGGTCGATCCTCCGGCGCAGGCTCGGCGCCAACAGATTCGGGCGATTCCTGTCCAAGCAGGGCCGATTCCTTCGAATCTTCGGCGGCTTGCGGGTAATACGGGAGAATATCGCGATGAATCGCCGCTTCAATCTCCTCGTGCGACATATCGTCAGGGAAGTCGACTAAACCGACGCCCTCGATATTCACGCGAGGCATGGGCTATCTCCGAAAGGTCAAGGTTCCGTCCGCCCCCTCGACCAAAGCGGGCTTTTCGGCGGACGTTGAACTTTGCGGCGCAGGCGGTGAAGATTCGTCGGCGAGGGGCGGCGGCATCGCCTCGATCGGCCTGGCCTCCGTAACCGGTACTGGCTTCGGTTCCACCACGAAGGGTTTCGATTCTTCCACATACCGCTTAAACTCTTCGACATAGCGGACAAACTCATCATAGTGGACGAAAGAATTTTTCAACTCATCGACTTGGCGTTGAAGTTGATGGATTTGCCGCCTGGATTCTTCGAGCTGCCGCTGGATTCCCTCGTCTTGGCGCCGGCTTTCCTCGGCATGATGATTAAATTCATCATCGAGAGCAAGGGAATCGATGAGATCGGCAAAATGGGTTTCGTTGGGACGGCTACCGTTTTTGAAATAGGCCTTCAGTTCCTTTTTACTCTTCTTCATCTCAAGGAGTTTCCTCAAAACTTTAAGGATTCGAGCCAATTTCCACCGAATCTCGCGACGGTCGACGGACTGCGACCCATTTCCGCCGAATCGTACTCGCCCTCGGGTTGCTCGTCCAGTCTGTCTAGGCAACCGAATGATTCCTATATGAAACCTTCCCGCCATATCATTCGTCACCGATTTTTGCTTGCCTCACCCCGGGAAACGGGGTATAGATTACAAAATGCAGTGTCGGACGGACTTATGGTACCACTCGGAGGACATTGCAAGGTTTCTGTCTGATAAGCTGTTCGAAAAAACCATGCGGTCACACAAGGAGACAATCTATGGCGGCGCAAATCAAGACACCTGGCGTTTATATCAAAGAGTTGAATGCTTTTCCGAATTCCGTCGTCGAAGTGGCAACAGCCGTTCCGGCATTCATCGGGTACACGGAAAAGGCCCTTCGCGGCACGACTTCCCTACTCAATGTCCCGACCCGAATTACTTCCCTCAAGGAATATGTCGACAATTTCGGGGGCGCTCCCAAGACCCAATTCGGCTTCAGCACCGACAAACCCGAAGTATTGGCGGCAGATCCAGCCACTTCGTTCCTGCTCTATTACAGCTTGCGGCTGTTTTTCGACAATGGGGGCGGGCCCTGCTACATCGTTTCGGTGGGCTCCTACGACAGCGCGGCGGCGGGAAAACAGGCGAACGATTTCACCGCCGCCTTGCCGGAATTGGTCAAGGAGCAGGAACCCACCCTGGTGGTGGCGCCCGATGCCGTGTTGCTAGCCATCGACGGCTGGCAGACGGTTTGCCAGCAGGTACTGTTGCACTGCGTCAAGATGCAAAGCCGGATTGCGCTATTCGATGTATTCGATGGAAACAAAGCGCGCACCCATGATGACAAGGATGTCATCACCGGCCAGGACGGTTTCCGCAACAAGGTGCCCAACGACAATCTCAATTATGCGGTCGCCTATTATCCCTGGGTGAACACCAGCATCGTGGATGCCGCCGACGTCAACTACAGTTTCCTCAAGGAGGCCGACCGGGAAAAGTTGATCACCGACCAACAGGCAGTCATCAAGCAATTATTCCCGGAAGATCCTCCCGGCACGGCCAATCCGAAAGCCGCCGAGCTGAGCGCTTTGTGGGACAAGATCAAAACCGTCGCGACTGATGCGGCGGAGCTCAAACGCAATCACCAGGCCTTATTCGCCATCAGCGAGAGCTATCGCAACCTGATGGGCGAAATCCGACGCCAGTTGAACGTGCTTCCTCCCGCCGCCGCCCTGGCGGGGGTCTATACGCGGGTCGATAATACCGTGGGGGTCTTCAAAGCCCCGGCCAACACCGGGATCAATTCCGTGATCTCGCCGACCGTCAACATCACCCACGATGAACAGGAAGACCTCAATGTGCCGCTGGACGGTAAAGCGATCAATGCCATCCGCACCTTTCCGGGGCGCGGGGTGTTGATCTGGGGTGCAAGAACCCTGGACGGCAACAGCCAGGATTGGCGTTACATCAATGTGCGCCGCACCCTCATCATGCTGGAGCAATCCATCAAGCAAGCGGCCCAGGCCTATGTCTTCGCCCCGAACAATGCCGGCACCTGGGTGACGGTTGCCAACACGATTAGCAATTACCTGACCAATAAATGGAAAGAAGGCGCGCTGGTCGGGGCAACGCCGCCTGAGGCTTTCAGCGTCGACGTCGGTCTCGGCTCCACCATGACCGCCAACGATATTCTGGACGGTTTCATGCTGGTCACGGTCAAGGTCGCCATCGTGCGCCCGGCCGAGTTCATCGTGATCACTTTCCAGCAAAAGATGCAAACATCTTGATCCTAAGCTTTAAGGAGATAATTTATGGCTGGCGAAAAACAAGACAATGTATGGCCCTTGCCGAAGTTCTATTTTACCGTCGATATCACCGACATCGGTGAAAACCTGCCTTTCCAGGAGGTTTCGGGGCTGGATACGGAAACCCAGGCGATCGAGTACCGGGCGGGCAACAGCAAGGTTTTCTCGACGATCAAGATGCCCGGCATCAAGAAATTCGGCAATATCACGCTGAAGAAAGGCGTCTTCGTCAAGGACAACAAGTTCTGGGACTGGTATTCCCAAATCAAGTTGAACACCATCAAACGTTCCTCGGTGACGATCAAGCTGTTGGACGAAGAGGGCAACCCGACCATGACCTGGAAGCTGATCAATGCCTGGCCGACCAAGATCACCGGCACCGACCTGAAAAGCGACGGCAATGAAGTCGCGGTGGAAACCCTGGAACTGGCCCATGAAGGACTGGAAATCGCCAACAAGTAAGTCATGTCCAACTACTATCCGCCGGTCAGCTTTTATTTCCAGGTGAACATCCACGGGATGTCGACGGAGCATGATTCCGGCTTTCTCGAGGTAGACGGGCTGACGGTGGAAAGGGAAGTCGTGCCGATTCAGGAAGGCGGTGAAAACCGGTTCATGCACCGCCTTCCCGGCAGCTTGAAATATCAGAATCTGATATTGAAACGAGGACTGGTGGTCAAATCATCGCAGTTGGCGCAATGGTGTCTCGATGTATTCGAACCGAGTTTCGAGAAACCCCTAACCCCTAGGGATATCGACGTATCGCTGCTCGATGAACAGGGCTCTCCTTTGGTCACCTGGAATTTCAAGCGAGCCTGGCCGATCAAATGGAAAATCGATAGCCTTGGCGCCATGGATAACAAGATCGCCATCGAAACGCTGGAATTCGTTTTCAGTTATTTCACGAGAACCGCCTAGGTGCCATTCACGCAGGCCCCCTCGCCTATGCTACCAGGAGAAATCAATGCCTATCGAGATTCGGGAGATCGTCATCAAGGCCTCGGTCGTCGGCTCCGACCACGAGACCATCAAACCCGAGCGGCTGGAAAATGCCCTGGCGAGTTTGAAGAAGGAAATCCTGCAGGAGTGCATGGAAAAGCTCAGGGAAAGAATGGACAACCTGGCCGATCGTTGAGCCGAATCGCATATGGGTGGAAAACTCGAGAAAATCAAGATCCAGGCCTTCAAGGACAAGGAGTATTCCGGCGGCAGCATCGGCGCCTATGTCGCTCGCATCAATCCCGCCAACTACTCGCACAGCTACGAACTAGGTTCGGCCCAGGATAGCCCGGCGGTAGGCTCGGCCGGCAGGACCGTCAAGCCCGTCGCCCCCAAACCCAAGACGCTGAGTTTAAAATTTTATATCGACGCCACCGGAGTCATACCGGAGATTTCCAGCGTGCTCGATGAAATCACTGCTTTCAGGAATATCGTCTATTCGTTCAACGGGCAGATCCACGCCCCTAATTACCTGCAGCTTCTATGGGGCGAATTACCCCCCTTCCGCTGCCGGCTCAGCACTTTAACGATCAAATATACCTTGCTCACTCCCGGCGGAACCCCCCTGCGCGCCGAACTCGATGCCGCGTTCCAGGAATTCACCTCGCCCAAGCGGATCGAACTGGATTCCGGCAAGAATTCCCCCGATCTGACCCATATCAGAACCGTCATCGCGGGAGATTCGCTGCCGCTGATGTGCCAAAGAATCTACGGCGATGCCCGGTATTACCTGGAAGTGGCTCGGGTGAACCAGCTTGAGGACTTCCGCAGGCTCGAACCAGGCACCCAGATCTCTTTTCCGCCGTTGAAGAATTAGCAAAGCCGACCATGCCGCAGTCTCCTTTAGCCACCGCATCGGACATCATCAGCTGTTCCATTCTCGTGAATGGCGAAAAGATCCAGGATACCTATATCCTGAAAAAGCTCGAAGTCCGAAAACAGATCAACCACATCCCCTCGGCGAAACTGACCTTCATCGATGGCGACGCCGCGGAAGAAACCTTCGCCATCAGCGAAACGGAAACCTTCACGCCCGGCAACGAGATCGAAATCACCGCAGGCTATGAAGGACAGGATAAGACGATATTCAAGGGCATCATCGTCAAACACGGCATACAGATCAGGAGCGAAGGTCATTCTTATCTGCTGGTTTCCTGCTTCGACCAGGCCGTCAAATTGACCATAGGTCGGAAAAGCAACTTATTCCTCAAGCAAAAAGATAGCGGCATCATCGAAAAAATCATTGCCGAAGCAGGATTGAAAGGCGAGGTGGCGGCGAGCGAGATCGAACATGAGGAAATCGTGCGCTACTATGCCACCGACTGGGATTTCATCGTCGCCCGATCCGAAATCAACGGCTTCATCGTGCTCGTCGATGATGGCAAAGTCTCGATCAAACCTCCGGACATCGCCGCCGAAGCGGGCTTGTCGATACGGCTCGGCGATTCGATCCAGGAAATGTCGGCGGAGATCGACGCCAGGACACAATGGCCCTCGGTGAAATGCGCCGCCTGGGATATTTCCGCCCAGAATCTGGCCAGCGGCGAATCGAAAGAGCCCGAGGTCAACCCCCAGGGCAACCTGAGCGGAAAGGAATTGGCCAAAGCCCTGGGATTACCGCCGTTCGAACTGCAAACCCCCGCTTCCCTGTTGAAAGAAGGGCTGAGCGGCTGGGCCAACGCGCAGTTGCTGAAATCCCGTCTGGCCCGACTGCGCGGCACGGTGAGCTTTCAAGGCAATGCCACGCCCAAGCCGGGAACCCTCGTCGAATTGGCGGGGTTAGGCGCACGTTTCAACGGCAATGCCTTCGTCTCCAGCGTCAGCCATCGCATCGAGGATGGCGATTGGCTGACCGAAGTCGGTTTCGGCCTGTCGGCGCGCTGGTTCGTCGACGAACACCGGGATATCGAGGCGCCGCTCGCCTCCGGCCTGTTGCCGGGGGTCCACGGCTTGCACATCGGCAAGGTCAAGCGAATCGACGAGGACCCCAACGGCCAGACCCGCATCCTCGTCGACGCCCCCTTGATCAATACCAATGGCGCCGAAGGACTCTGGGCCCGTTTGGCGACCGGTTATGCCACCCAAAACGCCGGTTTCTTCTTCATGCCCGAAGTCGGCGATGAGGTGGTGCTCGGTTTTCTCAACGACGACCCGCGTTTTCCGCTGATTCTCGACAGTCTCTACAGCAGCGCGCAAACCCCGCCCTATACCCCCGACAAGGACAACAAGAACAAGGCCATCGTCAGCAAGAACCAGGTCAAGATCAGCATCGACGACGATAAAAAAATCCTGAAGATCGAGACCCCCGGCGGACAGGTCGTGACTTTGGACGATGATGCGAAATCCCTGACCTTGCAGGATTCGAATGGCAACAAGGTGGAACTCACCTCCTCCGGCATCGCCCTGAACAGCGGGACCGACATCAGCCTCAAAGCGAGCGGCAATATCAAGATCGAGGCTTCCCAGGGCGTAACCCTCAAGGCCGCCACCGCCTTGAACCTGGAGGGATTGAACGTCAATGCCAAGGCTTCGGTCGCTTTCAAGGCCGAAGGACAGGCCAGCGCCGAACTGAGCGCGTCCGGACAAACGACGGTCAAGGGCGCGATGGTCATGATCAATTAGTTTTTCAAAGGGTGCGACTCAACCCAAGGAGAGGGCGATGGGATTACGAGACCGTCGATGGCAGGGAAGCATCGCCGAGCCTACAAGGACGTATTCACGGCGTGTCTCGCAAGCCCTTCGCCCTCTCCAGGGCATTCGATAGGTATCAGCACACTTTTCCACGACTACAGGAGAAAACCCATGCCCCCGGCAGCCCGACTCACCGACATGCACACCTGCCCCATGCAGACCCCGGCGGTTCCTCCCATTCCCCATGTGGGCGGGCCAGTGGTAGGGCCCGGGGTTGCCACCGTATTGATCGGAAAACTGCCCGCCGCCGTGCTGGGCGATTCCGCCGTCTGTGTGGGGCCTGCGGACGCCATCGTGATGGGATCGGCAACCGTCTTGATCGGTGGCAAACCCGCCGCCCGCATGGGCGATACCACCGCTCACGGCGGTTCCATCGTGCTGGGTTGCCCCACCGTCATGATCGGCGGATGACGCCATGGAATACCGGAAAAACAGTTTTTTAGGCCGGGGCTGGAGCTTTCCGCCCACTTTCGAGGCGGCTTCCGGCGAATTGATGATGGTCGAGGCCGAGGAGGACATCCGCCAGAGCCTGGCCATACTCATATCCACCGTGCCCGGTGAAAGAATCATGCTGCCGCAATACGGCTGTGCCCTGCACAGCCTGATTTTTGAAAGCATCGACAATACCCTGCTCACCGAAATCAAAACCGTGCTCGCCGACGCCATCCTCTATTTCGAGCCACGCATCCGGGTAGAGACGATCAAGATCACGACGGACCGTATGGCCGATGGCCTGCTCGTCATCGCCATCGAATACACCGTCGTGCAAACCAATACCCGCAGCAACATGGTCTTTCCCTTCTACCTCGCCGAAGGCACGAATGCGCAACGCTACGAATAGCAGCCGCCATGAGCGATAAGCCGACTCGACGGAAAATTTTAGCTTCCGAGCAAGGCTCGATGCGGGAACACCGATCGCGAGCCGAGTTGGATCCGCTGTGGGTACAGGTGGAAGAGCGGGGCTTGCCGGAATTGTTGGCCTTCGCCCCCCGTTATGCCGAACTGCTCAGCTATTGCGATCTAAACGGCAAAACCGGCGCCGACTGGTCGAATTTCTTCGCTTTCGACGCCAGTTTCCTGCTGGCCGAAATCTGCACGGTGGATATTCAGCAGGAAGCTTCCATCGTCTCGAATTTCGAACGGCTGTTCAACGGAAATCAGGACATTCGAGGCAACGACAAGAAGCAACAGGAACACAAGGCGCTGCAGAAAATCTACCAAATGGCCAAGCTCATCGACACTTGGTACCAGCGAGCGGGCAAGATCGCCGAGCGCCAGGATGAAGGCAAACGCATCAAGGTAACCTTGGAATCCTTGATCTCGAAGGACCTCAGCCATCATTACTATTCACTGGGGCGCAACCCGCAATGGCGGCTTTGGCTGGATGATTGGATCGAGGAAGACAAGCCCTATGAATTCGATGCGTTATGGAAAATCCCCCCACCGAAAACCGCGGCGAAAAAAAACCCATCCGGCCCGATCCAGGACCGCTTGATCAAGGCCTTGCTTTCATTCAACAAGGCTTATGCCACCTTGGTGTCGCAGGCCAAGAACCTGTTGCGCGAATCGCTGAACAAGCAGGGGCACCCTCCCCACACGGCTTTATACATCGCTTTCCTCAAGCTGTTGGAACAACTGCATGCGGACTTGAACCAGTTCACCGACCGGCATCTCGATTATTACTACCGCCAGGTATTGAAGCTGAAGGAACGCGACGACGTCGCCGATACCGCCCATCTGTATTTTCAACTGGCCAAGAATGTCGCCGATTACGAACTCAAAGCCGGCAGCCTGCTGCACGGTGGAAAAGATCCCGGCGGCGGGGATCGATTCTATGTCATCGACGAAGACGTTTACCTGAATAAAGCGAAAATCGCCTCGTTGAAGACCCTGTTCGTGGCGTTCGTCACCGAACGGGGACGCAAACGGGTCACTCGCATCCTCGCCAGTTCGGCGCCCAACTCGGAGGATGGACAAGGCAAGCCGTTGAAACGGCCACAACTGGGCTGGCCCACTTTCGGCCGCGACAATAGTCTGCGCGAGCTTGCCGAAACCGATGCCCTGCACAGTCATCTCGGTCTGCTCATCGCCTCGCCGGTTTTCCTGTTAGGGGAAGGCCGGCGTCAGATCAAGCTCAGCTTCAGGTTCAAGCAGGGCGGGGATCTCGATACCCCGACCCGGCAATACAAGGACCTGGAAGGCTCTCTTAACGAATATCTGCAAGCCGCATCTTCGCCTCTGCCCGGGGACGAACCGACCGACGACCCTCAAAGCCGAAGCCGTCGCCTGCAGGCGCTGTTTGCCGATGCCTTCCTGTTGCAGGTGAGCGCGGCAAGCGGATGGTTCCCCATCGAACGCTTCCACATGAGCCGGCAGTACGATAGCGAACCTACCGACTGGGTGGATTTCGACTTCGATTTGAAGCTCACCGACCCGGCGGTAGTGGAATGCCGTTCGGCGCCGCACGGCGTCGAAATGCCGCCTGCCATGGGAGGATTGCGTTTGCTGCTCAATCCCCAGGCAAGAATCTACGCTTACTCCTTTCTGAAGGATCTGATCCTGGCGGAAGTCCGGGTCAAGGTCCAGGTCGAGGGGCTCAAGGATCTGCATCTGACGAACAACCTGGGAATTTATAAACCCGGACAGCCGTTTCCCCCCTTCGGCCCGATTCCGGCGCAGGGTTCGACCCTGGAAATCGGCAGCCGAGAACTGAGCGAGAAACGCCTGGAAAGCGTGAGATTAACACTAGACTGGCTCAACCTGCCGAAACCGAATTTCGAGACTTACTACCAATCCTACGGGCGCACCATCGACGATGAGAGTTTCAAGGCCAGGATGTACGCCTGCTCCGAAGGCCGATGGAAGGAAATCCATCCGGCGCTCAACCGGCCGGAAGAAAAGTCCCCCTTTCCCCTTTTCACGCTTGCGGACCAGAAACCGGCTGAGCTAGCCTCTTCCACCCTACTACCTTTCGATTTCACCGCCTCTCCCCTTCCTCCCGTGGCCAAGGAACGGAGGCCCGATCCGCCCGGTTTATTGCGGCTGGAATTGGCCGAACCCGACTTCGGCTTCGGTCACGAGATTTTTCCCAATAGCCTGACCCGGGTGGTTCTGAACAATAGCCTGGAGCCAGACGAGAAGAAACGGCAAGCGCTGCCGAATCCTCCCTTCTCGCCCCTATTGAAGGAGATCAGCATCGATTATGTGGCGACGGAGCGTCTGCAATTGGACCTCACTTCACCCATGGACCCTAGGGAGGAACGGCTCAAGCTGTTGTACATTTCCCCCTTTGGCTATTCGGTTCCCCAGGAAAGCATCCATACCCTGTTCTCTTCCTACGACGCGGAAGGCTATCTTCGCATCGGCCTGGAGAATCTCGAACCGCCCCAGTCGATCACCCTGCTTTTTCACCTGCAGGATTCCATCGTAATCTCCGAGGAGATCGATGGCGAAACGGGAAAGAGAGCGGTGCATTGGAGTTATCTTTGTCACGATCATTGGATAAGGCTCGACAAAACGGCCCTGATCAAGGACACCACGGCGGGTTTGGCGCGTTCCGGTATCGTGAAACTGTTATTGCCGGGAAACATCAACACCGACAACCGTTCCATGCCCGAGGGGCTTTTCTGGCTTCAAGCCAGTGTCGATCGAGGGGCGGAAAGCGGGCCGAACACCTTGGCCATCTATACCCAGGCGGTCACCGCCACCCGCCGCCGCAATGAAAGCGGGGAAATCTCGGGCGGCGTGATTCCCGCAGAGACCATCAAGGAATTCGCCCAGAAAATGCCGGCCATCGCCTCCGTTCACCAGCCCTTTCCGAGTACCGGAGGAAGACCGAAGGAAACCGCCGAGCAATTCCGCACCCGGGTGAGCGAACGGCTACGTCACAAGCAGAGGGCGATCCAACCCTTCGATTACGAACGCATCGTTCTCGATGCTTTCCCCGAAGTCGGTCAGGTCAAATGCATCACCTGGAACAACAGCCAGGGTTATTGGGTCGCACCGGTGGAACCCGGCGAAATCGTCATGGCCGTCGTGCCTAGCCGGGAACCGGGAGGAAGTTTCATGACGCCCCGCCTTCCCCAGCATGTGCTGAGCGAGATCGAAGAACGGCTGAAAAAATATGCGTCTTCTTTCGTCGCCGCCATCCGGGTACGCAATCCCGATTACGAACGCATCAAACTCTTCGTCAGCTTGAGCCTGGTCGCCGGCTGGGAAATCGGTCCCACCGTCCGGCGACTGAACGACGAGATCGGCGATTTCATCGCCCCCTGGCGCCTGGAAACCGGCCAGCCCTTAGACATAGGCGGTGGCATCGGCCAAGGGCACTTTATGCAGATGCGTATCGAAAACCAGCCTTATGTGGAATTCCTGAACAGCCTCACCCTCCTGCACACCTACCGGCAGCAGGGCCGGCATCACGCACTCTACTGGCCGCAGGAAGGCCAGGCCGACGACCGCCCCATCAAGACCTCGGCCCCCTGGTCCGTGCTCGTCCCGGCGGAGCGGCACGACATCCGGGTCATCGTCGACGAAACTCCGATGCCTGAAGCGGTCATCGGCCTGAGCAATCTGGAAGTGGGGACGGATTTGATCGTGAACGGGTGAACCCTGAAATCCCCTCGGACCATTTCCATGAAAAAGCCTACCCTCCGCTATCTGGTTCATGGTTCCGATCAGGGTCGTCCAGACGCTCGGAACGATACAACTATCCGGCCCGGATTGACGCGCGATACGAAAGACAACCCGATTCCGCAGTTCTTCACCTCGAGGAGAAACTCGCCATGAAAACCACCTTGCAAGGTCAATGCTCGCAGTCCGCTGCCCCTGTTCCATTACGGCAAACCGAGGAAACGCCCCTGGCAAACGAGCGGTCCGCACTCGCACAGACGGTCCAACAGAGCCCGAAGGTCGCCCAGCAGAAAGCCCGGTTCGCGGAACTGGCCGACAGCCCCCGCGCCATCGCCCAGAGGAAACAACTGGCGGGGATGTTCGGGAGGGCGGTGCAGAATAAATCGCAGGAGGAGGAAGAGCCATTGCAAGGAAAATTCTCCCTTACCTCATCACCCGCGCAATTGGAGCAGGAAGCATCTCCTAAACCCAACCACACCGGATTGCCGGATCATCTGAAATCCGGCATCGAATCCCTCTCCGGTCTATCCATGGACGAGGTCAAAGTTCATTACCACTCATCCCAGCCCGCCCAACTCAACGCCCTGGCCTACGCCCAGGGAACCGACATCCACCTCGCCCCCGGACAGGAGCAGCATCTGCCGCATGAAGCCTGGCATGTGGTGCAGCAGGCGCAAGGCAGAGTGAAACCGACGACGCAGATGAAGGAGGGAGTTCCCATCAACGATGACCGGGGGCTGGAGCATGAGGCGGATGTGATGGGGGAGCGGGCATTGCAGCAGAAAGGGCGAGGAGCAAGACTTACCGTCCCTGTAACAGGGCGATCCGCACCCTTGGCGCAACGCTACCGCCCCAGTGATTTTAGCGATTATGAAGAGGCCAAAGACGCGAATCCCTATAGTCGGGAGTATTTGGACACGCAGAAGGGTGACACACTCGATACCCATATTGGTAAGGAGTTTAGCGGCACGGAGCGCAATAATATTTACACGAAAAATATAGAAGAGAATGGCGGCGACGATATTCATTCCGATATTGCCCCCTATGCGGCCTTGTATTTGCAGGATACCTCTACAACTCCCCATGTAGACCACCGTTACCCCAAATCAAAAGGAGGCTCGAACAGTTTTTCGAACGCGGCGGTAATCCCCGCCGACAAGAACATCGCCAAAAGCGACAAGCTGGAACTCGAGGAAGAACCCAAAGACGCGCTCGATCCCTATGCTTCATTGGATGATGGTGACTATGTCATAGGAGTTGGGCGCAATTTCAATGATGCGCAAAAGAAAGAAATCTATGATGCCAACCGGAAGTACTATCGCGAAGAGGGGTTTGACTTGGCCAATGATGAGGCGATGTCGGATGACCCGAACGATGACGATCTGGTGTTATCCGGCCATGATTCATCCCAGGTACCCAATGTCGACCACATCACGCCGCGTTCAGATCATGGCACCAATTATTATTTCAATGCGCAGGTGTTGCCGGCAGATGAAAATATCCAGAAAGGTGGGGTGAGGAAGAAACTTTTTACCATCGATATGGAAGAGGATACATCCTCTTCTGAATCCGAACCGGAATTCGAGGAAGAAGAGGAGAGCGTCGGCAAGATGAAGCTGGAAACCTATTATAAATGGAAAA
>JAQTSI010000271.1 GCA_028711365.1 Methylococcaceae bacterium | reverse complement strand
ACAAAGGCCGCATCGTCGGCGCTGCCGCTCTTGACCGGGCGCTGCTCGACCGCACCGGCCACGGCCGTGGTTGCCTCGCCGCCAAACCCGCCCAGGATCACGTTGAAGAACGAGCGGTTCATCGCCTTGCACATGATGTAGGACAGGATGGCACCCGAGGAGCCCACCAGCGAACCGGCAATGATCAGCATCGAGTTGTTCAGGCTGAAGCCGATACCGGCCGCCGCCCAGCCCGAATAGCTGTTGAGCATGGACACCACCACCGGCATGTCGGCACCGCCGATCGGGATGATGATCAGCACACCCATCACGAAGGCCAGCGCCAGCATCGCAAAGAACGCCGGCCAGCTCTCGTTGGCCGTAAACACCAGGCCCAGGCCGATGGTCGCCAGACCCAGCACCAGGTTCAGCTTGTGCTGGCCGGTAAAGACCACTGGCGCGCCCTTGAACAGGCGGAACTTGTAGGTACCGGAAAGCTTGCCGAAGGCGATCACCGAGCCGCTGAAGGTGATCGCGCCAATCGCCGCGCCGAGGAAGAGTTCGAGCCGGTTGCCGGCGGGAATCGGCTGGCGCTTGGCCACAATGCCGAAGGCATAAGGCTCGGCCACGGCGGCCACGGCGATGAACACCGCCGCCAGGCCGATCATGCTGTGGAAGAACGCCACCAGCTCGGGCATCTTGGTCATCTCGACCGTCTTGGCGCGCCAGGCGCCGTAGACGGCGCCTGCAGCCAAGCCGACCAGTACGTAGACCATGCCGCCCAGGTTGCCCTGCGCCAGCTTGACAATCAGCGCGGCCGTGGTCAGCACGGCAATCGCCATGCCGGTCATGCCGAACAGGTTGCCGCGGATGGAGGTGGTGGGGTGGCTCAGGCCCTTCAGGGCCTGGATGAAGCAGACACTGGCAATCAGGTACAGCAGCGTGACGAGGTTCAGGCTCATTTGGCGGCTCCATGCTCTGCGGCCGGGGCCTTCTTTTCCTTTTTCCTGAACATCTCCAGCATGCGCCGGGTGACCAGGAAACCGCCGAACACGTTGACGGCCGCCAGGGCCACGGCCAGCACGCCCATGGTCTTGCCCAGGGCGGTCTCGGTCAGCGCGGCGGCCAGCATGGCGCCGACGATGACAATCGCGGAAATCGCGTTGGTCACCGCCATCAGCGGCGTGTGCAGCGCGGGCGTGACCGTCCACACCACGTGGTAGCCCACGTAGATGGCCAGCACGAAGATGATGAGGTTGATGAGTGTGGGGGAAACTGCTTCCATGGTCGCTTCCTCTTACTTTCTACGGACTTCGCCGTTTTGCGTCATCAGGCAGGCCGCCACGATGTCGTCTTCCAGATCGATCTTGAGTCCGTCTTCCTTGGGCAGCACCAGCTTCAGGAAGTCCAGCACGTTGCGCGCATACAGCGAACTGGCATCGGCGGCCACCAGGGCAGGCAGGTTGGTCTCGCCGACCAGCGTGACGCCATGCTTGATGACGGTCTTGCCGGCTTCGGTGAGCGGGCAGTTGCCGCCCTGCGGCGCGGCCAGGTCCACGATCACCGAGCCCGGTTTCATGGCCTTGACCATATCCTCGGTCACGAGCACCGGGGCGGCGCGGCCCGGGATCAGTGCGGTGGTGATCACCACGTCCGCCTGGGCCACGCGTTTGGCGACCTCGGCCTTCTGGCGGTCCAGCCAACTTTGCGGCATGGGGCGGGCGTAGCCGCCCACGCCGACGGCGGCATCGCGCTCTTCGTCGGTTTCGTAGGGCACGTCGATGAACTTGGCGCCCAGCGACTCGACCTGTTCCTTGACCGAAGGTCGCACGTCAGAGGCTTCGATGACGGCGCCCAGGCGCTTGGCGGTGGCAATCGCCTGCAGGCCCGCCACGCCCACGCCGAGGATCACGACGCGCGCGGCCTTCACCGTGCCGGCCGCCGTCATCAGCATCGGGAAGAAGCGGTGGTACTTGTCCGCGGCGATCATCACGGCCTTGTAGCCGGCGATGTTGGCCTGCGAGGAAAGCACGTCCATGCTCTGCGCTCGAGTTGTACGGGGGACGGCCTCAAGCGCAAATGCAGTTAACCCAGTCTTGGCCAAACGCTGCAGTCCATCAATGTCATGGGGGGTGAGCATCCCGACAAGAGTAGTTCCTGGCTTCATCAGGGCCAGCTCGGAATCACTGGGTGCCCGTACCTTAAGCACTAGGGCGCAGGCAAAGGCACCTGCAGCATCCGTGATTTGGACGCCCGCTGCTTCATAGGCCTCGTCTACTATCGATGCCGCCATTCCTGCACAACTTTGCAGGCGTAAGTCATGTCCTTGAGACTTAAGCTTCTTCGCCGTCTCAGGCGTTATCGCCACTCGTGTCTCGCCCGTAGTCGTCTCACGCGGTATCCCAATAATCATTGGAGCCTCGGTTAAATTGAACCCGTACCCGAATCAATCGTCAAATGGGTATTGGTCGTTTAAAGTCAAATGAAATAAGAAAATGGTTTCGTCGAAAAAAACGAAAGCCAAGGAAACAACGACCTGTAAATCTCAGGCAGGACCGGGTCGTTCTTTGCCAAGGCCAAGCACTCCTGCCATCTCCGAACCAAGTGGCTTATAGGTTTCATTGTTTTCAAGGTACCAGTCGAGCAGCCAAAGGCGATCGACCCCCCAAAATAATGCATCATCGACAACACAGGTAGGGGAGCCGAACACTCCACGAGCCAAGGCCGTGTCTGTTGCTTCACGCAATCGAGATGACCCTTGGGCACCCTCAACAGCTGCGTGAGTCCAATCACACTCAAAGCCCAACTCGACACCGATCTCTTTCAAAGTGTCTAAACGCCCTATGTCACGGCCTTGTTCCCACTGCGCATTTAGCAGCGCTTTTGCCGCTGTTGCGGACAACTCCGAAGGAATACAGTAGAAGAATTTTGCAGGTGGTAGTGGATCTGGCAATTTTCCGGAAAAACACAGCGGCTCCCCCATGACCTTCGCAAGCCGTTGAACATCGAGCATTGCATACGGTCCTTTCAACGGTGTCTCCATCACTGGACGCAGTCCCATCACCTTGACAACAGCAATGCCCAGTCGAAATGGGTGCCATTGAACTCTCCTACCGTGTTTTTTGGCAATCGCTTCAATCCTGCGCGAAGCCAAGTATGCGTATGGCGACAAAAAATCAAAATAAAAGTCGATCGTGTCCATAGCCACTCACCAGTAGACGGATTTATTCGGAGTCAAACATTGCGCTAAGCCGTAACGACTGAAGTTTCTTCATTTCGAGATCGATGAAGAGACTCCTGCAGCATGGCCCCAAAGGGCAGAGACCCGAGGTTGGACTGCCCGCCGTCGATGGAAATGCACGTTCCATTGATATAGCTGGCAGCACCACTGACTAGGAACAAGGCAAGGTCGGCAATCTCGTCGCGGCTTGCATAGCGCTGCATAGGGATTCCCTCAAGTATGCGAGCCATGCTGGCGTCACCTTCCGGAGCCAACCGAACCATGCCTTCAGTACCGGCAACAGGCCCTGGAGCGATGGCATTGCAGCGAATGCCTTCTGCACCCCATTCGACCGAGAGGCATCTCACGAGCATGTCGATACCCGCCTTAGCCGCACATACATGAGCCTGTCCTGCGGTCGGCATCATTGATTGAACTGCAGAAATTGCGAGCAAGCTCGCACCAGGCCTGCGCAATCGAGCATAAGCTGCCCGAAGTGTGTTGTATGTTCCGAGTAAGTCGATATCGATGACCGTCTTGAAGCCGTTCGCCGACATTCCTGCAGCTTCCGCCACGAAGTTTCCTGCAGCTCCTGCAACCACAATATCCAAATCACCGAAGCGAGCGCAAGCGTCCTCGACCGCTGTCGCAATCATGCCGAATTCACGAACATCCGCCGAGAATCCCTCTGCTTGACCTCCTCCTTGTTCAATATCGCGGGCCGCCGCTTGTGACTTCTCTAGGCTTCTGCCTATGATAGAAACTTTTGCACCTTGTGCGGCGAATCGTTGTGCGATCCGAAAGTTGATCCCGCTACCGCCGCCCGTGATCAGCGCGTGTTGACCAGTCAAAATACCGGAAGCGAAAATATCATCTGTCATTTGAATCCTCATCTGTAAAAAATTAAACCAACCCGTTGGAAAGATTGGGCTTTGGGTTTGAAGTTATTTTTTGCGCTATCTCTTCAAGGTATTGCCTGCGCAAAATGAATTTTTGGATTTTTCCGGATGCCGTTTGGGGGAACTCGCTCACAAAGCGCCAAATACGTGGAGTTTTGTAGGAGGCGAGTTTCTGTCGGCAGAAGAGTGAGAGAACATCTTCGTCAGCCGTCATATCTGCGCGCAACTGAACAAAAGCACACACGGCCTCACCCCATTCCTGATCTGGGACACCAACGACTGTCACGGAGGCTATAGCAGGATGCTCAAACAGTACATCCTCAACTTCACGGGGATAAATATTTTCACCACCACGAATGATCATGTCTTTAAGGCGACCTTGAATTCGGATATATCCATCCGGGTCCATGCTCCCTAGGTCTCCTGTTCTCAGCCATCCGTCATTACTGAGTGCGGCTTTGGTAGCCTCTGGGTTCTCGAAATAACCCTTCATTACGCAGAAACTGCGGGTTTGGATTTCACCAACGACCCCCATTGGCACTAGCGAGTCAGACTCTGGTTCCGCAATTCGTACTTCGATATTGGGAAGAGCTCGGCCAACGGTAACAAACCAATCATTGCGCGGTTCATCGGTGAGCGTGTGCGTGATGTATGGCGACGACTCCGTCTGCCCGTAGCCGATTGAGAGTTTCAAACCCAATGCGGATTGAGCTTTTTTCAACAGTTCTGGAGGAACTGGGGCACCGCCCAGAGTTGCGATGCGCCAGCCTGACAGATCACGGGAAGATAAGCCAGGAAAGTCGAGCACACGCAAGAGCATCGTCGGTACACAGAGTGTCAAGTTGCCCTTCTCACTCTCAAAAAGTTCAACGAATGTCTCTGTATCGAATTCATATGGCAGAACATGGATACCGCCTGTTTGCAAGCACCCCAAGGTCGCCAGACCGCATCCCGCCGTGTGAAACATAGGCATTGGGTTGATCCAAACATCTCCTTGTTTTGCTTCGATGGTCCGAGCATAGAGCAGGGCATTTGCCGCGAGGCCTCTGTGCGTAAGCAATGCTCCTTTGGGGAATCCTGTGGTCCCGGATGTGTATTGAATTTGCGCAGTGTCGTCGGGCTTGACAACTGGCAAGGCTGCAGGATGCAATCCTGGACGCAAAAATTTTGCCCAAGCGCCGAGAGAGATGACTTCCCGCAATAGCGGTACCTCCGCTCGAATGCTCTCAACCATTGAAAGCATGTCCTTATTCCGATATTCAGGCCATACCAATATCCCTGCAGACTTTGACTGATTTAGGACATAGGCCAATTCATTTGACAGGTAGGCTGGATTGGCTGTGACAAGGGTAAGCCCGGCCAAAGCCGCTCCGAATTCAATCAGTACCCATTCAGGACAGTTGGGAGCCCACACAGTGATATGTTCGCCTTGGCGAAATCGAGACAGCAGCGCTCGAGCAACCACCTCGGCGTCTTCCAGCAGCTCTTGAAATGTCCACCGACGACGAGTTTGATAGTCCTTTGTCCCTTCAACTAGACAGGCTCGATCAGGCCAGGTCCTGGCTGAGTCTTTGAGTGCACCCCCAATCGTTTGCTCAGCAAGAATCTCCGACTTGACAGCTGGCCAATAGGCCATTGCTGGCGAACTCGTCGCTTCAACGTTTTCCATCACTTTTGTCTCCTGTTTGTGCCACAGCCCGATGCTGGGCAGCAGATCAATTAATCGCAAACGGCAAGGAGAAATCTAGGGGATCTGCAAAATCCCGATCACGAAACTCCGCGCTTAACACTCATACCTACATAGAACAGCCATGTAGCGAACGACTGCAATGCCTTAGCGTGCTGCCGATGAACTGGGTGCTAATCCTGCAGCGACGGATGACTTGAGTCTGTGCCGCTTCAACACCACGCCAGGGTGCATGGTAAGACCTGAATTGACAAAAATCTGTACTGTATTTTACAATTCAAGCCAATTACACGTCATAAAAGTGAACATGAGCAAACACTTCCCTATAAGCCTGACTCGTCGACCGCCCACACAGCGGGAGCTTGACGCATTGCCTTGGCTTCATGAGCTGCCACAAGTACAGCAGTCACGTGTACTTCCGAGTCTCGTGGTGCATGACTTGAGCGGTGGTGAACACCTTTGCCTTCGTGGGCAAGCTGCCACTTACTGGTTTGGCGTGCTTGATGGCCTACTCAAATTGAGTACCGATAATGTCAATGGACAATCTATGACTTTTGCGGGCGTGCCACCCGGCGGGTGGTTTGGTGAAGGCACTCTCCTTAAAAGAGAGAGCTACCGCTACGATGTGTTAGCTCTCAGAAGGAGCTCTGTCGCAGGGCTTCCGATTGAGGTTTTTCATCGGCTCCTGGGCGAATCGTTGGAGTTTAATAGCTTTGTAATGAGGCAGCTAAATGAACATTTAGGTCAGTTCATGTCTGCACTTGAGAGTGG
>JAQTSI010000270.1 GCA_028711365.1 Methylococcaceae bacterium | reverse complement strand
TTTATGCGATCCAGTTTGCCTTTTCACTGTCCAACCTATGCGCAGCAATGCCACTAAAACGTGTTTGGCTTTGGTGCTTGAAAAAGTATTCATGCGGCAAACAATAGATCCAGCTCTTGTGTTGCTTCTCCATGCTCCAGTTGATCCGCCAAAATGCGCAGCGCCAGAACCTCAACGTTCTTGATAGCTTGATCTCTTGTCATTCCATAAACCAATGCGCCTGATATTGCTGCAATTTCGGCTATCCATCGGCCATCCGTTTCTTGCTCTAATTCAATCCGGTACTTTTCATTCATGCTACTTTGCCCCTGGTTTGTTTATTACAGAGATGTAATTGCCCGGATCTTTTCCAGCCGATTCAGCTTATCCAAAAAAATAGGATAATACCCCTGTTCCTTGGTCAATTCCAGAATGGAAGTAAATAGTTTGGCGCACATCGCATCTTGCAGCTTGGCAAAGCGATACGCGAATTGACCAAGGGCAGCAACCAAATCTGGGTTTCGCGTGGCAAAGTGTCCTGCCGCCAAGGGTCGGGGACAGCGTGCCATCGCTTCCCGAAGTGCCAAGAGGTGAAGATCGTATTCGTTCAGCAAATCGTCCAAAGTTCTTATATGGGTTCTGCCTACCATTTAGCCCAGTCCTGGATCGATGAAAACCCCTTGCCTTCCACCACCACGTCGATTTCAGTGGCGAGGAGCCGTATGACTTCGCTCAGCAACCTGGATACCGGCGATCCATGCCGAAGTGTAAGTAAATCAACTCCTTCCCCCTTGCAGGGGGACAAATCGGCAGGACAGCCGATTTGCATGGCGAAGCCGCCCGGAGGGGGCTGGACAGGGATAGTCCAGCCTGAACGTTGGGATGGGGGTAGAAACTAGTCGTTACTCATCAACGCCTGATAGGACAGGGGGTTCTACCCCAGCCCTTTCAAGGTGTAGAAATAGCCTTTTATAATCAATCACTTAAAAATTGTATTTTGCCGCCCCGGCTTGGCAAAATCGCCATCTTCTACAGGGGGCTATAGCAAAATCATAGGGTTGCGCTGGTCGCTTTTAGCCACTTGAGCGATCACCTTGAAAGGGCTGGGGGTTCTACCCTTATTCTAATTCTTCATGATCTTCTGGTTCCCACGGGCTCCGTGGGAACCCCCGGCCCGCGCCGCGGGCCATCGCGCCGCAACGCGCCAACACTGCATTCCCACGCGGCGCGTGGGGGAACGAGCAACTCCTTCCCCCTTGCAGGGGGAAGGTTGGGATGGGGGTAGAAACTAGCCGTTACTCATCAACGCCTGACAGGAAAGGGCATTCTACCCCCACCCTAACTTCTTCATGATCTTCTGGTTCCCACGGGCTCCGTGGGAACCCCCGGCCCGCGCCGCGGGCCAATCACGCCGCAACTCACCAACACTGCGTTCCCACGCGGCGCGTGCGAATGAGCAAATACCCGCTTGGGGCCGGATACCTTCCCCGGAACCCACAATGGACATCTATAAACCTCGACTCCATTCAACTTTTCCCGCTGGTTAGGAAGACATTACTAAGAAGCACAGTTGGTCATATTTAACCGGATGTAACCAACTCAATAATCCGTTCAAGCTTATTCTCCCTCATACGGTCCTGATCCGAAGTTTGGAGCTTTTATTGTGTCATTCGCTTTCTCAATTCTGAACATGAAGATGAACGACATCAATGGATTGCGTAAAATGATACCACGATCAATTATATGAGGAAGAAAGTGTAGTTTCCGCGGAAAATAAGAATCCCACTGGACACATTGAACATAGTAGAAGTCTATCTGGGAAACCGGAAGTGATCGATCCTTTATTGCCCTTAATACCTTTACGTCACTACATAGTCTATAATAAGCAGGATAGTCATTTGCTTGTGGCGCAATAGATTTCCGGTATAAATACTTGAGTTTAACTGCTTGCAATAAACGTACTGCCAAAGTGAAAGGATGTCGTGCATTAGGCGACATCGACCAGTAAACGGCACCGGGTTTGAGAACGTCAATCGTCTTAGCTAAGAAAGATCCTTCATCCAATACATGCTCAACGACATTATAAGAGTAAGCCATGTCATAGGTATTTTGTGGTACGGGAATGTCTTCCATTCGGCAAGTCCAACGATTACCGATTAAGGGATGAGGATCGACCGCCGGAAATGGATCAACCCCATCTATCTGGCCTAATAAATGTTCGACTTTATTGAGTGTCGGGTCGACCCCATGTCCGCATCCGATATTGAGCACCTTTCCAGCAATCGATGCTTCAGCTGCTAACATCTGCGCATAGATGTCTTGAAACAATGAGCGAGTATCATCATGGTATGATAATTCACGATTGCAATCTAAATAATGGTAATTAATGATCGGTTGAGTCATTAGCGCACCTTTATGGTAACTGCTCACCCTCAGCAAAAGCGACGCTGAGGGCATGAAAAACGGATTGAAATCTTGGTGCTTATTGGTTTCCAAGACGGAACGAATGCCTGGTCAATTCATTATCATGTACGATACCGCCATTCATCCGCGCCGGCCGAATAAAAAATCCGCCTGGATGGCCTTTCCACTCCGATCATAGGCCAGGTTGTATACCCCCTGCAGTACGAAACCCCGCTCGCGCAACCATGATATCACTTCATCAGCGAAAGCCTGCCCGGCATAAAGCTCCACGAAGGAGCACTCCACATAGACATGCGTGAACCGGTACAGCAGATCTTCGCAACCCTGTAGCGCTTGAAGTTCAAAGCCCTGCACATCCAGTTTAAGCAGCGCCGGCGACTCGATGGCTTCCGCCGGCACATAGTTCGCGAGCGGTCCGACAGTGATGGTGGCCGTTCCCGCCTCAGCCGTACCCGGAAATAGATTATTCTGCATGGCTGTGATGGGCAAGAGGGAAGAGGAATCATCGCGGGCGGACACGTGGATGGTCGTCTCGCCTCGCTCAGGACTGATGGCCACCTGATGCAGGGTCACGCGCGGATCATCGGCGAACACCGCCCGGAACTTAGCCGCCGGTTCCGGCAGGGGCTCGAAGGAAATCACCCGCGCTGCTGGCGCCCATCGACGGGCGGCCAATGCGAATTGGCCCCGATTAGCCCCAATGTCGACCACGCTGGCCAGACCCTGCGCCAATACATGGCGATGTTCCGCACCGGCGAGAACGCGGTGGCGGAATAGTGCTTCCGTCAGCCGGGCTGATTGGAGTGCCTGTAAAAGCTTGTCAACGCGGGTTAATGTCATTTAGAAGTTTCATAAACCGGATTCACTCCGAATTCCCGTTTGATCGCCTCGACACAATCGATACCGTCTGCGCGCATCCTCCGCTCCACCTCCGACACTTTCACGTCCACCAGAAAACGGTACCAAAACCCTTGCAGAAAGTGAAAAACAAACCCGGCGCGACCATCCAGAAAACCAAGCTGAAAGATCATGCGATAGAAAAAAAATAGAAAGGCCCGAAGACCCAGCGGAAGATGTGTGTAAAGATGCTCTTTCAGCCATCGCTTGTAACGAGCCTGGCGAGTCAGTTCACCAGTTTCAGTCGTAACCGGGAGAAAATCATATTTCTGGTTCAACAGATCAATCGCTTCGCGTGTTGCGTAACCGTTATGCTTGTTCGTCCACCAGGTGATATTGTTCAGGTTATCGTCGATATATTCGCCTGTCAGACGATCAGCCTGTCCGGTCTTCAAAACCATGTGCTCATCCATCCAGCGCTGCTCGATCTCCGCCGTCCCTTTTCGCCATATTCTCAGTTGCCATTGTGGAAACCCACCATGCCGAATAAACGCTCCCGCAAATCGAGGATACCGGCTAACAATAAATCCATTAGTGACCGGCGCAGCAGAGGCTATTTTGAGTCGGATGCTTTTGGCGAGATTGGGGGTTATGATCTCATCCGCATCCACCCGCATAACCCATTCGGTATTGATCGGAAGATTTTCCAAAGCCCAAGCAAGCTGCGCAGCATGATTCTTGAATTCGTGCTGCCATATCTGCGCTCCGAGCGACTTCGCAATAGCAACCGTCTGATCCATTGAATAGGAATCCACTACAAATACTTTTTGCGCAACTTGAAAGGCACTATACAGACAGCGCTCGATATGCTTATCTTCGTTGAAGGTCAGAATGACAATCGCTAAATCGCTTTCCACTGCTTCATTTTGTCCTTTGCTCGATTCAATGCACTGCATTTATTTCACACGTCGTCACGAACTTTGGCGGTTATCACCATGCTCTTCCAAAGTCCATAAAATCGTCCAACTCCCTTGAAGCCAATAACATCAAAACCGTTCGTCTCAAGTAAAGCCGATAATGTACCATACGACCAGAATTTGATATGTCCACCGTCCCAAAGCGGAGTGTGGTGGCTATCCCACTTTCCAGCTAGACAAATCGCCAAATTCTTGACATATCCGTGATAAGGTGTACTGATGACCAAATGGCCGCCCGGTTTCAATACAGAAGCCGCAAAACGCGGGAGATAGCCCGGCAAAAACAGATGTTCAATGACTTCGGTTGAAACCACTGCATCAAAACCATTTTCACACAATACCTCTGGCGAATCATAAACGCCAACCTCTTTAAACACTGCGCCCGAATTTGTTGACGAGGCCAGTTCCACCCCTCCGCGGTCGGCGTCGCACCCGATGACTATATATCCTTGGCTTTGAAGGTAATGACTCATCGCGCCGTTACCACAGCCAAGATCAAGCACTCTGCGGACCTTCAATTGCCGCAGGATATCGGCGATCGGTCGAGCAAGACATGCTTGGGAGGGCATTGGTTTGTCATCCTGCCAGCCATAATCTGAAACAATGTTGTCACCGCCCATTTTGTGTTTCTCCTTCTAACATGTGGAAAGAGATCGATACACACCCATCATCTCCTTAGCCAAGGCATCCCAAGAAAACTCTTGCCTCATCCAGACCCGACCGCGTTGCCCCATATCTTTCAAAGGCATATCTCGCATTTTCGAAATCGCTCGCGCCAAGGATTCCGGGCTATTGTCCACCCATAGTCCACACTGCTTACTTTCGACTTCTTGCCAGGGAGTTCCATGACTAGCAATTACTGGGATGCCATGCGCAAGTGCCTCGGCCACTACCATGCAAAAATTTTCGGTGTAAGACGATACAACACAGATATCCGCAGAATGGAAAACCATGCTTTTAGCTTCTCCATCCACATGCCCAGCAAACGACACCACATTCTCCAGTAGACCCAGTTGTTCCGCCAGTTGTCTTAAACTCGCCGAATAGGCAGCATCCCCCTTGCCGTAAATTGTTAACGAAATACTTGAGTCATTGAGTCGCTTAACAGTCTGAAGCAAATTTTCGATTCCTTTTTTTGGCGAAAGCCTGCCCAGATACATCAACCGTAATCGACCATCAGGCAGCCAATCTCGCTCTGGCAGTACCTCGGGAATGTCGACACCATTAGGCACGATGACCGCCTTGGCTCTCGGAATTCTGGCCTGGGTCGCCTGCCGCTCCCGCTCGGAAGTGACATGGGTAACAACCCTACCGGGACGGATCAATGAGTTGCAACACATTTCCCACAGCCGCTTCAGTTTCCGCCGCCTTGTCCCTTCCCATTCGTGTGCATCCTGAATGGCACCCCTCGGCGACCAAACCATCGCTTTATCCAATATTCGGCATAATACCAATGTTGGAATCGTAGGGAATGAGTAGGCGGATGTGAGATGTACTACATCGGCCCAGCGTATCAGTACAGGAAGCTGTCTAAGCAATTCAATCGATATACATGCCCCGGCCATACGACGAGTGATCACCACATCCTGATTGGGATAAAGGCCGACTAATTCGGAACGATTCAAACGTTCAGATAGCAGAGGACCGGCTGAGTCCGTGGTGAGTACCTTCAATGATAGCCACGAGAATCTGGCTAAGGCATTATTCAATGCATAGACGGAAAATATCGGTCCTCCCCAATAACTGGCAGGATAATAAGTAGGGATGACATGCAGAACTTTCATTCGTTCGGTACAACCGACAAATTTCTGAAGTTCGACTTTCCTTTTTTGTACGCTTTTATTTCCGCATTTGGACATAAAGTATTAATCGGAATGGAGATAGGGTTTTAAACCGATTTAAGTGCCTATGAATAAATAATATTATATTCGCTACCAAATCCAGAAAATATTTTTTCCAAGCATAAGCGTAGCTTCTCATAAGATTCGTGAGCATCGAATGGTAGCCATTCGTACTTGACTTTACGCCATAGTATTTCAATGAGATTCAACTCTGGAGAATAAGCGGGAAGAAAATATAGGAAAAGGTTTTTCGTCTCCCATTCTGCACGCTTATCCTGAATGTTTTTTGCAGTGTGGATGGATGCGTTGTCGAGAACCAAAACGGTTGAAATCGTCTGTTTTTGAGTGGTCTCTGACACCCCATCGAGTACCTCCAAAACGATCTGACTCGTCATCTTTCCCTCGGGCATATGAACCAGCCCTTTCAAGGTGTATCTATCATACTGAATTTACAGTCTTTTTATTGCCACGAAGCAGTTGATAGGTAGAAATATGAGGATGCTTAGGATCGTAAGGAGGCTTCTGTGAGGGCTTTTTGATC
>JAQTSI010000269.1 GCA_028711365.1 Methylococcaceae bacterium | reverse complement strand
GTTTGCAGTTTTTTGGAGATGATGGCGGAGTTGGTGTCCACGATCTCTCCCAGCAGTATCTCGCTGCCTATCGCGATGATTTCAGCGTGCATGCCTCCTCCCCAAATTTCCTGGCCTTACTCTGCAAACAAGGCTTCGATGAACTTCCTCGCATCGAAATCCTGCAAATCGTCGATGGTCTCACCGACGCCGATGTAACGAATGGGGATGCCGAACTGTTTGGCCAGGGCGAAGACGACCCCGCCCTTGGCGGTGCCGTCCAGCTTGGTGACGACCAGGCCGGTGAGGCCCACGGCCTCGTTGAACTGCTTGGCCTGGTTGATGGCGTTCTGGCCGGTGCAGGCATCCAATACCAGCAACACCTCATGGGGGGCGGAAGGATCGAGCTTGCCCATGATGCGCTTGATCTTGGCCAATTCCTCCATGAGGTTGGACTTGGTATGCAACCGTCCTGCGGTATCGGCGATGAGCACGTCGACGCCGCGAGCCTGGGCAGCCTGAACGCCGTCGTAGATGACCGAGGCGGAATCCGCGCCGGTATGCTGGGCGATGACAGGGATGTCGTTGCGCTCGCCCCAGGTCTGCAACTGCTCCACGGCGGCGGCGCGGAAGGTGTCGCCGGCGGCGAGCATGACGCTGTGTCCCTGGTTTTGCAGGCGCTTGGCCAGCTTGCCGATGGTGGTGGTCTTGCCGACGCCGTTGACGCCCACCACCAGGATGACGAAGGGTTTATGCTCCGGGCTGATGTGCAAAGGAAGGCTGACCGGCTCGATGAGTTCATGCAATTGCTCGCGCAGCCTGCCGGTCAGCATGTCCACATCACCGAGCTGATGGCGCTCCAGGCTGGCGGTGAGATCGGCGATGATCTCGCCGGTGGCGGCGACGCCGATGTCGGCCATCAACAACTGCGCTTCGATGTCTTCCAATAGGTCGCGGTCGATGGCTTTCTTGCCCAGGGCGATATTGGCGAGAAAACCGGTGAGGCCGGAGCGGGTCTTGCCCAAGCCGGTTTTGAGCCTGCCGAACAGGCCTTCGGGCGGGAGGGGGATTTCCTTGCGCACGAGCGGAACCACTTCCACCGGCGGTGCGATGATTTCCGCCGGTATCTCCTCCAACTCGCGGCGTTCTACGATTTCCGCCTCTTCCCTTTCCGCTATTTTCGGCAAAGCCGCAGGAAGCGGGGCGCGCAGGAAAAAGACGATATGCAGCAGGTTCAACCATAGCAGGGCGGCGACCGCGCCATGCGCCAGAGTCAAGGGGAGGGGCTGGCGCAGGATGACGGTGGCCAACCCCAAACCAATCTGCAACAACAACAGGAAGCTCAGCAGCAATCCGGGCTTGCTCAAGCGGGCGGCCTTGGGGTTGGAGCTGAGGCTGAGCGCCAGCAGACTCAATAGCAGGAAGGTCAGCACCGCGGCCAGACGATGCGTCCAATGGATGGCCGCGCGGGCGGAGATGCCCAGCCTGCCTCCCTGGTAATCCAACCCGGCTTGCAGGCTCGGGCTGAAAGCCTGGGCATAATCCACCGGCGGATTCAGACTCCCCAGGCAAGTGGGAAAATCCGGACAGGCCAGACCGGCATCATTGGTACTGGTCCAGCCCCCCAAAGCGATCTGCAACAGCAAAGTCAACAGGCCTAGCCTCGCCAGCCAGCGCAGCCCCGCGCCGACGGCGGGACGATAATCGGCATCGGGACGCTGCCCCAGATAAAGCCAATACAATAATCCCAAGGTCAGCAGGCCCATCAGCAGATGGGCGAGCACCACGATCGGCAGTAACCGCCCGGCCCACACCCCCAGTCCCGCCTGCAAACCGACCAGCGATAATGCGATCAGGGATAGCAGAACCGAAGAGACGCGGCGTTCCTTCAACCCGAACGACAATGCGAACAAAACCAGGACGAACAGCCCCAATCCTGCGGCCGAATAGCGATGCGCCATTGCGATCCCGACCTTGACCCCGTCGAGTTGGGACAAGTCCGGCAAGCTTTCGGTGGAAGATGCGGGGGGGATTGAATCGGTGAAGGTCTTGCCGGGACAGCCCGTGCCTAGCCAATCGGAACATCCGGTGTCGGTGATGCGGACATAAGCGCCCAGGACGATCACGCAAAACGTGAGAAACACGCAAAATAGGGCAAGTTTTCTGAACATGAAAATTCTTATTATGGGGTTGAAGACGCCGATGAGCGAGGAAACCGCATCAGCCGATCTGGGAGACTTTCAACAAGCGCTGCAAGTCGCGCAACAAGCCGAAAGGATCGAAACCAGGCTCGTACCACATCATCAGGTTGCCGAAGGGGTCAAAAAGCAACACCATGCCCTCGGCTAGCGGCGTACCCACCGCTTCTTGCAAACTCTGACGCAGGGAATCGGACAATCCTGCCATGAGCAGGGTCGGATCCAGTTCGGCAAGCTCCTTCACGGCCGCTTCACCGGCTTGATCGGGGAACAGCAAAAGCCGTCTGACGCGCGGTATCTCCTTGTTCAGCAGCAAACGAAGCTGTCCGGTCTTGACCACCGTGTCCTTGCAGACCTTCTGGCAGTCAGCTCCTGCGGCCACCTGCACCATGACCCAGCGCCCCTTGATTTCGGGTAGATTCTCCGCCGCCGTGATGGGCGTCTTTAGAAAATCGGCGTAGTCGAACGAGCGAGGCGAGGTGATCAGGTGCCCGTAATTGGTTTTCTGCCTGTCCTTGACCAGATGCGGATTCTTCGCCAAAACCCAGGCCAGGCCGAAGGGAACGATACAAATCAGCGCGATCAGCGCAATGGTCAGGCGGTTGCGCCCTAAATTGGAGTTATTGGCTGTCATGACAAAATCTTTAGATTAAAACCGGCCTTAGCCCTTAGGCTTGAAGCCATACCAGATATACAAGCCCGCAAGCACGAGGGCAAAAGAGAACCATTGCAGGGCATAGCCCTGATTTTTCTCGGGATTCAGGCTGGCGGAACGCCAATTGCGTTCGTACCCCTCGGCTTCGCCGGGGGCCAATAATACCTGATAAGGCAGCAGGCGATAACCGAGCCGCTCGGAAAGGCGCTCGGCATCCGCCAGTTGCACCAGGGCCGGCCAGCCGGGAGAGGGGACCTCCGCGCCGTTCAATTTGAAGCCGACACCGGGAAATTTATCGACGATACCTGCGATGTGCGCTTTGGCCCGGGCCATGCCGAGATCCGGCCGCAGGCTTCTATCCCTGCCCACCGGCACCCAGCCGCGATTGATCAGCACGGCAAAATCCTGGCCTTCGATGCGCAACGGCGTCAATACCTGATAACCGGCCTGCTGGTTGAATAGCTGATTATCCAGCAGAAATTGGTGATCGACGTCGAACTCACCGGCCAGTTCGACGCGCCGAAAGCGGTAGTTCTCCCAAGGGGATAGATCGCCGATTGAACGCAGGGGAGCGTCATTCTTGCGTTGCTGCCGCTGTTCCATGAGGGTCTTTTTCTCCTCCGCCCGACTCAATTGCCACAGGCCCAGCGAAATGAAAAGGGGCAACAGTGCGATCAGGCCGAGGGTGGGGACCATGCCGGGCTTGAAGCTGTATTTTTTCACCAGACACCCCATATTGGAGTTATGTTAAAGTTTGAGCAAGACCGCAAGCGAATGTGAAAAGAGAAAACGCATGTTACCCAAAATATTCATCGTCTTCGTGCTATTGTTGATCATCGTCAGTTTGGCAACCGCACTGGTATATCTACTCAAGGATCGCGAACGTTCACCACGCACCGTGAAAGCCCTGACCGTTCGCATCGCCATTTCGCTGGCGCTGTTCTTCCTGCTGCTGCTCGGCTATCAAGCGGGGATCTTACGCCCTCATGGATTGAAAGCAGGCTCGACTCCCGCCGAAACGGGTGCCGTGCGAAAATAATGGCGGATTGGCGACAGAATGCAGTCACGCATGATCGAGATCAACCAGAACATACGGCGCTTTATTTTGCACCCGGCCTGACAGAATGGCGATCCCAGTGGAACACAACTCTCATGAAACTTCCGTAGATCATCCAAGCGCACTGACGCGCCATCGCGAACTGCTACACACTTGCCAAGGCATCGTCGTGGAACAATTCTCGAATTTACTGAAAGGTTCCCTGACGCAATTGAACGACTTTCTCACCGCCCTCGCCTTGGAACTGGACAAAAGCGCGGCAAACATCCCGGAGCAGGAACACTGTTTCGTGGTGATGTACGAGATCAAAGCTCGCCAAGCCGAAATTCTGCAAACTTTCGCCAAAGAACTGGCACGAGGCTTCGACAATTTCGCATCCGGCAAGGAAGAACCATTGCGGCGCAAGGAAGACAATCAGAAAAAAAACCGTCTCAGCCTCATCGACAAGGACGACTATGAACTAGCCCTGCTCTACTCCAATATGCTGACCAATGCGAACCGCGAATACTCGGCCCAACTATTCGCCTTGAACCATCGCCTCTCCATCATCAACGGCGGAATCATATTGGGGGAATACAACCCTGCCCTGCCCGGCTCTCCTGCACAAGTTCTCGATGGCTTGCGTAGCGCCATGGAAGCGATCAAAGTCCCCATCCAACATAAGCTGAATATTGCCATTCTGAAGGAGATCGACAAACGGCTGCTGCGCAAGGCGGGCGAGATATACGATAACATCAACGAGGAACTCATCCGGAATGGCATATTGCCGGACCTTTCCCTGGACGACATCGGTTACAAACCCACTCTGCCAGCCAACCCGGTCAAGCCCCCCCCTCCTCATTCGCGCCCTGAAGAGGATAAGAAAAAGGCCTTAGCGAAACCTGCTGCTCCTTCCTCGCCTCAAACTCCCACGTTCGACGATAGTTGGGATGAGGAGGATGAACAAACACCTCCTCCCGATCTGGGGCTATTCACCGAAATCCGCAAGGGGCTTGCTCGCCGGCCAAACGTTCATCCCGCAGGTCATGCCGCCAATGTTCAAACCGACATGCCAGAGCTACTCCGTTCGCTGGACTCACTGCAAAGTGAGATTCCCCCCATCGCCGAAGTGACTTTTCAGCAACTCTCGCTGGAATCGATAAAAAGCGCTTATGCCGAACAGATCAGCAAATTGGCCGAGATCGTCAAGCATCAGAATGTCAATCCGGAGGATGCGGACATCATCGACTTGGTGGGCATGTTGTTCGAATATGTCCTCAACGATAACACCTTACCCGATTCGGTCAAGGCCTTGCTCTGCCATCTCCACACCCCGGTCCTGAAAGTGGCTCTGCTGGATAAGAAATTTTTCTACCGCGGCAAGCATCCCACGCGAAGATTGCTCGATGCGATGAGCCAAGCCGGCGCTTTATGCAACCCGGATGATGGTGACGAGCATGGAATATTCACCAAGATGCGGTCCATAGTCCGCAAGATCACGAAGAGTCTCGAAACCAATATTCAGATTTACTCCGATCTGCTGGAAGATTTCAACGAATTCCTGGAGAACCTGGAGCACCGCTCGAAAATCCAGGAAAAACGGGTGGTCGAAACGGCCAAGGGCAGGGAGCGTCTGCGCGAAGCCAGGCTGAAGGTCTCCCAGGAAATCGTCGACCGAACCTGGGACCGCACCTTGCCAAAACCGGTGGAATCCCTGCTGCTGGGCCCCTGGGCCAATCTCATGGTGCTGACTTATCTCAGAAACGGCCCCAATACTCAGGAATGGAGACGGGCCTTGACTCTACTGGACGATGTCCTGTGGAGCGTGACGCCAAAATCCAGCGACACCGAGCGCGAGCAATTGCGGGTCAAAATCCCGCAGATCGCCGAAACCATCCGCACGGGCTTGGGACTCATCGGCGACCCGGAAGTGGACACCGATACCCTGCTGGACGAACTGACTATTCAACAAAACAACATGCTGACCGCATCGCAGGAGTCCTTGGCTACGATTAAATCCCCGACGGTCGGCGGCGGCGCCCTGAAACCCAAACCCCTCTGGGAAGACGTGGAAGTGGAAGCGCCGCGAGACCGACATGCCCCATTAACGCAGGATGCGGATACGGAGATGCAGAAAATCATCGAACAGTTGCAAACCATCAAGCCTGGCCTCTGGTTCGAGCTCTACGACCCCAAAAAACGGCAGAAATTGAGGGCCAAGCTTTCCTGGTATAGCCCGCAGACTTCTTATTATATTTTCGTCAATCAGGCGGGCGTCCAGATGGCGATCAAATCGGTACGGACGCTGGCAAAAGAGATACACAGCGGCGAAAGCCGGATTTTACCCATGACCCAACTGCCCTTGATGAATCGCGCCATGGAAACCATCAATTCGCTTTTGCACCATTCTGCCTCACCCGACGATACCCAGCCGCCGGTCGAACCCCGCTCCTCCTGAGATTCGGCTTTTTGCCGGCAAAACCTTGAGGTCAAGCCTAAGGCGGCGAACGGAAGGGCGCATGATCCGCGACTCCCCCTGTCAGCAGGACCAATTCACCCGCAAGGTCACATCCTCCTTGTTGTAGTGGAATTCCAATTCTCCCTTGAAAGCGTGGTGCAGGGCTTCACCCACACCCCGGGCAAGATGGGGGTCGGTAAAGGTAATCAACATCCCCCCCCGCACTTCTTCGCGGTCCATGATACGTTCGAGGGGATGTTCCTGTTTGGCCCTTTCTTCCGTATT
>JAQTSI010000021.1 GCA_028711365.1 Methylococcaceae bacterium | reverse complement strand
ATCCAAGCCGTGGATACGGATTTTAATGTATTCCGGTGGAATGACATCTTTTAAGTCATTCACGCCAAACCTCTTGCTCTGTAAAGCCGCTTGCAAGGCAAGATTCTTCGCATTGACCTGATACGCCTGCTGAGTGATGGAGTCGATGGCGGCCCGAGTCCGAGTCACCGAGGCGCTCAAATCAGACAACGGATTTTTATACACCGTGACATTGGTGCAACCGGTTAAAAAAATAACGAAGGATAAAATAATCCAATTCCAGCGCGACACGATAGATCTCCTTACCGAGATGAAAATACTCGGTTGACGTTTGTTTTTAGAAGATTAGGTGGTGTGCCCACCAACAAGCTAAGTCGAGCATGGATTTATCATGCCCAATAATCGCCTATTTTGACGAATCAAACTACACTCACCGCTTCCATCCAAACCCCATTACCGATGGGGCCTATGCCTCGGATGCTCATCTGGTGTTAAACGGTGGGCAAAAAAACCTGCCCACCCGGTCACCCGCAGTTCAACCGCCGGCCGACTTCCTGCGGGCTAAAGCTATCCCCAGAAATTCTCCGCTGTCAAGATATCTTCAGTCGGGGCAGGCGGAAAAAGTTTTAGGGAGCCCCCTAAAGCGTTGGGGGGAACCTACTGCCCTTACATACTGTTGGCTTAAAGATTTTTCCGTTTGCCCTGAGCCCTTCGATAAACTCAGGAGAGCCTGGTCGAAGGAGGAACGGAAAAAATCCAATTAATTGGAATTGCGGATGCGGGACTTTGACGCGGCTGGCCAAATCCCTTAAAGTGGCGCCACTGCTCCTAAGGTGCTTGAACGACAGTCGTCCCGTTCGAGTTAAACGGGAAGCCGGTGCGCCGGGTGAAATCGGCCAGGCCGGCGCTGCCCACGCAACGGTAAGCGAGTCAAAGCGCATCACGACGCCACTGCTGACAGGAGTTCAGGCGGGAAGGCGATGCGCAGATGCCGAAAGCATCGCTCGCAAGCCCGGAAACCGGCCTTTGCAAGGAGCGGCTCTGACTCGCGATGGGCGGGCGCAGGCCGGGCAACCCTCCTTGAGGGTGGGCGGTTGCGTTTGCTCCTTTCGAGTCGTTAAGCCCAACCACTCAATAAGGGAGAACTCCATGCTCGCTCAATCGCTCTCCAAGCTTTCCGAAACCCATAAGCTGCACAACCTCATTGCCGCATGTTCCGCCCTGTTGCTGGGGGGAATGCTGATGCTCACGGTAGGGTTCGCCCCGGTTCAATCCCTGCATAACGCCGCCCACGACACCCGCCACTCGGCCGCTTTCCCCTGCCACTGAGCCATAGCCTTGTTCCGACCCATCCTGCTTTCATCCTTCCTGGCCGGATTGCTGGCCTCTTTGGCCTTGACCCTGGCCCAGGCCTTGTGGGTGAGCCCCCTTATCCTGCAAGCGGAAACCTACGAGGAGGCCACCACGCCGTCCGGCCACGAGCATGGCGATGAGGCCTGGCAACCCGAGAATGGCTGGCAGCGCACCTTGGCTACCGCATCGGCCAATGCGGCCTTGGGTTTGGGTTATGGGCTGATGCTGGGCGGATTGTTTGCGTTGCGCCGTCCATCCGGCCCGGTTCAGGGCATGGCCTGGGGACTGGCCGGTTACGCGGTGTTTTTCGCCGCGCCCAGCCTGGGGCTGCCGCCAGAACTGCCCGGCACTGCCGCCGCCGAACTGGGCGCGCGCCAGCAATGGTGGCTGGGCACGGCTTTGGCCACGGCCCTGGGCCTGGGCCTGCTATTCCTGCAACGGCAGAGGCTTGTGCATGCGGCAGGTTTGCTGCTGATGGCCGCGCCCCACCTGATCGGCGCGCCTCACCCGGTGCTGGCTGCCAGCCTGGCCCCAGAAGAATTGCAGATGCGATTCCGTCTGGCGACTCTCGCCTGCAACGCGCTGTTCTGGCTCGCGTTGGGCGTCCTGTCGGCCTTAGGCTTCCGGAGTTTCAGCAGCGAGGCGGATTCGTGAGCCTACCCGGCAAAGTCTGGTTCGTCGGCGCCGGGCCGGGCGATGCGGAACTGATCACCGTCAAGGGCCGCGGCCTGATCGAACAGGCCGATGCGATCCTTTATGCCGGATCTCTGGTTTCGCAAGCCGCCCTGAACTGGGCTCAATCCCGTTGCGCCATCGAAGATTCCAAGGACATGACCCTGGAACAGATCACCACCTGGCTGATCGATCAGGCGCATCGGCATACCACCGTGGTCCGCCTGCAAACCGGCGACCCCGGGCTTTATGGCGCCTTGGTGGAGATGGTGCGACCGCTGGATCAGGCCGGCATCGAAGTCGGCGTGGTGCCGGGGGTGTCTTCGGCGATGGCTTCGGCGGCGGCGGCGGTGGAAAGCCTGACCTTGCCGGAGATCACCCAGACGGTGATCCTCACCCGGATCGAGGGCCGCACACCGATGCCGGAACACGAATCCCTGTACGAACTGGCCGCCCATCATTGCACCCTGTGCCTGTTCCTCTCCATCACCTTGCTGAAAGAAGTGAGCCGCGCCTTGCTGGATGCCGGCTGGCGCGAGGAGGATCCGGTTCTGGTGGTGCAGAAAGCCAGTTGGCCGGGCGAGGAAAAGATCGTGCGCGGCACCCTGGCGGATATCCGCGAGCGCTGCATCGCCGAACGCATCACCAGCCAAGCGATGATCATCGTCAGCCCCGCCCTGGGAGCGCGGCATTGGCCCGACATCCGACGCTCGAAACTGTACGATCCCGGTTTTTCCCATCGTTTTCGCAAAGCCCATCCCTCATCATGAATGCCAACGACACCATTTTGCTGGTCGGCCACGGTTCCCGCGAACGCGCGGGCAACCTCGAGATCGAGCGATTCGCCGCTCTTTGGCGCGAACAACGGCCCCACTGGAACATCGAAGTCTGCTTCATCGAATTCGCCGAGGTTTTACTGGAGGAAGGCCTAAACCGGGCGGCTAGTCATGGCGGCAGGGTGATTGTGACCCCTTTGATCCTCAATGCCGCCGGCCATGTGAAGATGGAGATACCCGAGGCCATCGAACAGGCGCGGGACCGTCATCCGGCGACCGAGTTCGTTTATGCCCGCCATCTCGGGGCCGTCGAGGAAATCCTCGCCATCCTCAAGCGCAATCTGCGCAAGGCCATGGCCGGCCTGGACATGCCGGACCCGCGCAATACCGGCATCGTCCTGCTCGGGCGCGGCTCCTCCGACCGGGCCGCCAACGGCGAAGTGGCGAAAATGGCGCGTTGGCTGTTCGAGGCCGGCGAACACCCTTTGGTGGACATCGCTTTCACCGGCATCACCCATCCGCGCCTGGAATCGGTGGTACAACGCCAGATCCGGCTGGACATGGGGCAGATCGTGGTACTGCCTTATTATTTGTTCACCGGCACCTTGATCGAGCGCATCAAACGCCAGGTCGGGCGCCTGCGGATACAACACCCGCAAGTGCATTTCGCACTCGGCGATTATTTCGGCTTCGAGCAGGAAATCTACTTTCTGCTGGAACGGCATGTCCAGCAAGCCGAGGGGTCGGACGAAAGCCGCGTCATGATGGAAGGTGACGGCTGCCGCTACCGCGAACGGGCTGCGGACCCTGGCGCAAGCCCTCATCACCCGGCGGGAGCAGCGGCATGAACCCTACCATCACCGAACAACTCACCGACGCGGGCCGGCGTATCGAGCACGACTCCTTCGCCATCGTCGATGCCGAGGCCGGACCCCATGGCTATGGCGAGGCAGAATGGCAGGTGGTGCGGCGCATGATCCACGCCACCGCCGATTTCGAGTTCAACGGCCTGACCCGCTTTCACCCCCGCGCCATCGAAGCGGGGATGAAAGCCATCCGGGAAGGCGCTTCCTTGGTCGCCGACGTGGAAATGATCTGCGTGGGCCTGTCCAGGCCCCGGCTAGCGCATTTCGGCATCAACGCTCATCACTTCATCGCCGACGAAGACGTCATCGCCTCCGCCCAAGCGGAAAACAGCACTCGCGCCGTGCAGGCCATGCGCAAAGCGCGCTCCTTGGGCTTGCTGGATGGCGGCGTCATCGCCGTGGGCAATGCCCCCACCGCCTTGCTGAAAGTGGTGCGCATGATCCGGGATGACGATCTGCGGCCCGCCCTGGTGATCGGCATGCCGGTAGGCTTCGTCTCCGCCGCCGAATCCAAAGCCGCCCTAACCGAACTCAGCGACACCCCCTGGATCATCACCGCTGGCCGCAAAGGCGGCTCCACCCTGGTGGTGGCGGCATTCCATGCGCTGCTGGCCCTGGCCGAGGCACGCGCCTAGTCGATGGAAAAAAAAACCAAGGGAACCCGCAAGGGTTTCACCACCGGCGCTTGCTCCGCCGCCGCCGCCAAGGCGGCGACCCTGGGGTTGGTGCTGGGCGAGGTGCCTGAAGAGGTGGAATGCGAGTTGCCCAACGGTCAACGGGTGCGATTTGCCGTCGGCGAAGGCCATTGCCAGGGCGAACAGGCCCATGCCATGGTGATCAAGGATGCAGGAGACGATCCGGACGTGACCGACAAAGCCCCTCTGACCGCCGATGTCCGGCTATTACACGACAGCACAGGCCAAGTGCAATTAAAAGGCGGAACCGGCGTAGGCATCGTCACCCTGCAGGGCTTAGGCCTGGAAGTGGGCGGCCCTGCGATCAATCCGGTGCCGCGCCGCAATATCGAATACAACGTGCGCACGGCGGCGGGCTCACTGCTGGAGCGGGCTAGCCTCGAAGTCACCCTGTCGGTGCCCGGCGGCGAGGAAATGGCGAAAAAGACCTTGAATTACCGTCTCGGCATCATCGGCGGCATCTCCATTCTAGGCACGACCGGCATCGTCCATCCTTATTCCACCGCCGCTTTCCGCGCCAGCGTCATCCAGGGTATCGAGGTGGCCGCCAACCAGGGCCAGCACACCGTGGTGCTCACCACCGGCGGGCGTACGGAAAAATTCGTGATAGGCGAATTACCGCAACTGGCTCCCGCCTGTTTCGTACAAATGGGCGATTTTCTCCAATATGCTTTGGACACCGTGGTCAGATGCGGCATTCCCCACGTGGTGATCGGCGGCATGGTGGGCAAGCTGACCAAGATCGCTCAAGGGGAAACCATCACCCACGCCAACCGCAGCGCGGTGGATACCGATCTTTTGGCCGAACTTGCCGCCGACGTCGGTGCGCCTGCCGAAGTGTGCGAGGACATCCGTCGCTCGGAAATGGCCCGCTACGCCAGCGAACGCATGGAGGCGTTGGGGCTGATCACGGCGTTCTACCAAGCGTTGGGCCACCGGGTCATCCGGACTCTGTTCGAACGTTACCCTGGCCGATTCAGCTTGCGCATATTGATGTGTGATTTCGAAGGCAATAAATTAGCCGAAGTTTGCGGAGACGATGGGTAATGACCGAACCCTGCCGCATCATCGGCGTACTGGACGATGGCCCCGCCGGCTTGACGCCGATCGCCTTGCGCTGGATCGCCGAGGCCGACCGGGTCATCGGCGCGAGCCGGACCCTTGCCCTGTTCGCCGAGACCCTAGGCGAAAATGCCGAAAAACTAAACCTGACCGGAAATCTGGCGCAAGTACCGCAGTGGATCGCCGAAGCCCGCGAAGCCCGACGCCGGGTCGTGGTGCTGGCCACTGGCGATCCCCTCTGCCACGGCATTGCCGCCTATCTGCTGAGTAAGCTGGACCGCGAGGCCTTCGAGATCATTCCCAATGTCTCCACGCTGCAATGGGCCTTTGCGCGTTTGGGATTGGCCTGGCAGGAAGCTCGCATCGCCTCCGTGCACAGCCGCGACACCGGCGAATGGACCATCGGCGCGGGGCCGGAACAGGGACTATACTCATTGCTGCAACAACTGCAGCAAGCCGATCTCCTGGCCGCATTCACCAGCCCGGAAAATGGCCCCGATCGCATCGCCCGCATGTTGCAGACCGAGTCCCTAGCCGACGAATACGAGATGGCCGTGGCGGAATGCCTGCTGCAACCGGCCGAACGTATCTCGGCTTGGCTGACCGTCACCGAAGCCGCCCGGCAGCGCTACGCCGACCCCAATGTGGTCATCCTGCGCAAGGGAGCGCGGGCGTCCCGCCCGCCTTCGCTTCCGCTCTTCGGCCTGCCCGACGACCGATTCCAGCAGCGCGCACCGGACAAGGGGCTCATCACCAAGCGCGAGGTCCGCGCCGTGTCCCTGGCCCGCCTGGGCTTATGTCCGGACAGCATCGTCTGGGACATCGGCGCCGGCTCCGGCGCGGTGGGACTGGAAGCGGCGCGCCTGTGTCCGCAAGGCCACGTCTACGCCATGGAGAAGAACGAAGCGGATTTCGCCATCGCCCTGAGCAACCGCGCCAGCCTGCGCGTCACCAATTACAGTCTGGTCCACAGTCGGGCGCCGGCCGGTTTGGAGCATTGGCCCGACCCCAACGCCGTCTTCATCGGCGGCTCGGGCGGCGAATTGACCGAACTGATCCGGCTTTGTCTGCAGAGGCTGCAATCGGGGGGAAACCTGGTGATGAACTTCGCCACCTTAGAAAACCTGGCCACGGCGGTGGAGACCCTGAAGGACTGCGGAGCAGATTGGGATGTGGTCCAACTACAGGCCTCCCGCAGTCGGCCCATCCTGGACATGCATCGCATGCAGGCGGAAAACCCCATCTGGATCGTTTCGGCTAAATGCGGACAGGATATCCGCGATCCAACGGGAGCGCGGACATCCTGTCCGCAAAACATCCAACCATGAACGACGAAATTAAACCCGGCATCCTCTACGGCGTCTCCCTAGGGCCCGGCGATCCCGGCCTGATCACCCGCCGCGCTTTTGAATTGCTGCAACGGCAGGATGCCCACTGGAGCTATCCAGTGCGACGCAAAGGCAGCGAGAGCCACGCCTTGCAAATCGCCCTCGCTGCCGGGCTGGCCTTGCCGGCGGAACACACGCCGCTGATATTTCCCATGACCCACGATGCGGAAATCCTGGCGGGCTACTGGCTGCGCGCCGCCGAAACCGTGCTGGAACGTTTACGGACGGGGCAGGATGTGTTGTTCCTGGTGGAAGGCGACGCCTCCACCTATTCCACCTTCGGTCACCTGGCCCGCACTTTACAGGCACTGGACGATGCGATCGTCATCGAAACTCTCCCCGGCGTATCGTCCTTCAGCGCCGCTGCCGCACTGATCGGGATACCCCTGGCGGATACCGACGAGACCGTGGCGATCATCCCCGCCGGCTACGGCATCGCCATGATCGAACACCTGCTGGACGACTTCGACACCCTGGTGCTGCTGAAGGTGAAGCCCCTACTGGACGAGATACTGGATCTCCTGGAGCGGCGAGGCCTATTGCCCCACGCCGCCTTCATCGAAAAGGCGGGCACCGAGGTCGAACGCATCGAACGCGATGTCGTCCGCCTGCGCGGCGAGAAAGTGAATTACCTATCGCTGCTGCTAGTGAAAAATCCGGGCCGGGAACGCAACGTCGTGCAGCGCGGCTGCCGCAAGAAAGCCTAGGAGCGCGGGCGTCCCGCCCGCCAACGAAGCGACCAAGATGGTCGCGCTCCCATTAGACAGAAATCATACGAGGACATCCCATGACAGCATCCCTCCCGCGCATCGCCCTGGTGGCCATCACCAAGCACGGCGTCGCGCAGGCCGCGAAACTGGCCGGACAAATCCCCGAGGCGCATCTGGTCGTGTCGGAAAAATTCGCAGCCGGCCTGCCGGCGTTGATGAATACCGTGCGCTCCCTGCCCGGCGCATTGAGTTCCCATATGGGTTCCCTATTCTCCGATTACGACCAGATCGTGTTCTCCGTGTCCCTGGGCGCGGTGGTGCGCCTGATCGCCCCCCACCTGAAATCCAAGGAAGAAGACCCCGGCGTGCTGGTGGTGGACGATGCCGGCCGCTATGTCATCCCGGTTTTGTCCGGCCATGTCGGCGGGGCCAATGCCTATGCCGAACATCTGGCGAAACTGCTAGAGGCCGAAGCGGTGTTGACCACCGCCTCGGATGTGGGCAAGACCATCCCGGTGGACATTCTGGGACGCGAGTTGGGGTGGCAGGTGGAAGCGCCCAAACTCAACATCACCCGGGTTTCCGCCCATGTGGTGAACGAGGAACCCATCGCATTCGTGCAGGAATCGGGAGCACGCAATTGGTGGACTCGCCCCACGCCGCTGCCGGCCAACATCCATCTGTTCGATCATTTCGAAGAAGTCGATCTGGAGCGCTACCGCGCCGTGCTCTGGGTCACCCGGCGCGACATAGACCCCGCACTCTGGGAACGGTTGGCCGAACGCCTGGTGGTCTACCGCCCGCCGCAGGAGGCATGATGCGCATCATGCTGGGCTTGGGCTGCGACAGAGATACCTCCCTGGAAACCCTGCAAACCGCCGTGGCGCAAGCGCTGGCGGGGCTGGATTTCGAAGTGGCGGGTGCCGCCACCATCGACAAGAAAAGCGATGAACCCGCCATCCTGCAACTGGCCGCCTTACATGGCTGGCCGTTGCATTTCTTTGCCGCGGAAGCTCTCGCCCAAGTCCCCGTTCCCAATCCCTCGGAAACGGTACGCAAATACATGGGCACCCCGGCGGTCGCCGAAGCAGCGGCCCTCTTGGCCGGGGGCGGGGAGTTATTGCTGGAAAAATACAAATACCGCGGCGCGGACGGCAAGAATGTCACGGTTTCCATGGCGGCGATGAGGGAGTAGCGGTCAAAGCCTGTTTAAAGCCTTCTCTCGGGATTAATCCTGATCCCTTTCCCGCTGCACCAGCCAATCCGCCCAATTCAAAATGGCTTTGAGACGCGGCGGAAGAATCGCCAAAGCTTCGCGATAAGTCACCCAGCGCAACTCTTCATGCTCAGGTTTTCCCAGGGATGGGCTGACCGGCAGATAAGGTTCGCCTTCCTTCGATTCGGCCAGATAATAACGGGCAATCTTGCCCATGCCGTAAGGCGGAGTCTCCTGATAACCCTTGCCCCAGCGAAAATCCTTCGGATTCAGGCTCAGGCCGGTTTCCTCCCAGACTTCCCGCATCGCGGCTTGCAGGGGATCCTCATCCTGTTCCACCACGCCCTTGGGAAAATCCCAGTAATTGAAAGCGCGCAAGATCAGATAGCGCGGCTGATCCGGCCAGGAGCGGACGATGACGACACCGGCCGATAAAATATAGGTTTTCATGGTTTGTCGTCGAAAATATTCTGTCTGCATCATACAACGAAACGCCATTTCGGACAGTCGCTTCCCCCATCACCTGCTAGTATTTTGTTTTCAACCAACCAACAAGAGGGGCTAACCATGGATATCAGAACCGTTCCTATTGGTAGAGGCGTCGACTGGATCAGTGGGGGTTTTGGGATCTTTAAACGAAACCCGCTGATCTGGATCGTCATTTTGGTCATTTTCCTGGCCATCTTCGTCATTCTGTCGGTGATTCCCTTTCTCGGGGGAATTGCCGCGATGCTATTGCAGCCGGTATTGATCGGCGGAATGTTATGGGGGTGTCATGTACTGGAACGAGACGAGGAACTGCGCATCGAACATCTGTTCGAAGGCTTTCGACAAAATACCAATCAATTGGTCATGGTGGGCCTCATTTCCGGCCTTGCCTATTTGCTGGTCTTCATCGTGATCGGCGCCGTCGTGGGTGGCAGTGTGCTGGGGTTGAGCGCTTTGGGCGGCTTCGACCATCAACCCGATCTCGCCATGGGGGGAGCTCTGATCGGCTTTATTTTCTCCGGGCTGATCGGATTGGCTTTGACCATCCCCATCGCCATGGCGGTCTGGTTCGCGCCGGCTTTGGTGATCTTCCGCAATATGCCCGCGCTGGACGCCATGAAAGCCAGCTTCTTTGCCTGCTGGCGCAATGTGCTGCCGTTCCTGCTCTACGGCATCATCGCCTTGGTGCTGACCGTGGTGGCTATGATCCCCCTGGGATTGGGGCTGCTGGTAGTGGGACCGACGCTGATCGCTTCGGTCTATGTGGGCTACCAGGACATATTCGGCAATGACTGAACAAGACGGTTGCAGCCTGCAATCGTCGAGGTATGACTCTTCGCGATATCCCTGCGGCATGGGCCGAAGCGGCCTGGAAGAAATCTAAAAGACGCGGGCTCCCAGAATCCTGGGAGCCCGCGGTCATGTTTCAAGGTCCTCTACGTCTGCCCGGTGGGCCCGACGGACGGCCTCCAGCCCCTCCAGGAGGTCCACCCTGCGGACGAGGCCCTGCACCGGGCGGCATCCCACCGCCTCCCATGGGATGGGGAGCGTGCTGGAATCCGCCGCCCGGTCCTGGCATTTGGGGTCTTCCTCCCCCCGGTCCCTGCTGAAATCCGCCTGGACCTCGGCCTCCTCCCGGTCCTCCACCGCCCATCCCCGGCTGGAAACCTGGCTGGCCAGGTGGCCTAAACTGTGGGAAGCCGCCTGGACCTCCGGGCCCGCCACCGGGTCCCGGATGTTGAGGCCCTGGCTGAAATCCGCCGCCCGGTCCAGGCATATGGGGCCTTTCCCCACCGGGCCGCTGCAGAAATCCACCTGGGCCTCCGCCCGGTCCGCCGCCACCCGGCCCCGGATGACCCGGAGGATGGTGCGGGCCTGGAGGCATCATCCCCGGCGGTGGCAGGCCATGCCCCCGTGGATGGTCTCTTTCCAGCATGTCGATCCAAGGTCTAGGCGCCGCTCGCCAATGACGATAGGGGTCGTAATATCCCCAGCCCCCGCGAGCGGCTTCGTATAAGATCACGGCCTGATTCCCGTCCACGATGGTGTAGGGCTGGCCATAGCTGTTATAGCTGAATGTTCCATCCCCATAGACTACGCCACCGGTACCATAGCCGTAATCATAGGCCGGCGGCGGCACGCAGCCGCCTAAAAAGGTGAGAGCGCTTAACGACGCGCCAACGATGAATGAAGTCTTCATGAGATTCCTTCCTGTAATAACGAGACCAAAACTAAGCGCCTCCTTGAAAAGCCCAATAGTTGCCTCCGACACATCTCGCGTTGGCGGCACCTAGGATCATTTGAAATGCTAGTGCATTTATAGGGGGTATTCAAGCTCATCGAAAGGCAATCGCACAGACTTTCCCCCAGGACCCAAGCAGGCGCGGCAATGGATCATTTCAGGAAGGTTTCAGCGAGCCCTCATTTCAGCGCTTTCTCCCAGCGGCTCACCACGGCGGCGGCCAGGCTGTTGCCGAACACATTGGTGGCGCTGCGGCCCATGTCCAATAGCTGGTCCACGCCCAGCAACAGCAACAGACCCGCCTCGGGGATGTGAAACATGGACAGGGTAGCGGAAATCACCACCAGCGAAGCGCGGGGCACACCGGCCACACCCTTGCTGGTGAACAACAGCACCAACAACATGAGCAACTGTTCGGGCAAGGGCATGTGGATACCATAGGCCTGGGCGATGAACAGCACGGCGAAGGTCATATACATCATGCTGCCATCCAGGTTGAAGGAATAGCCCAAAGGCAGGACGAAACCGCAGACCCTTTCCTCGCAGCCGAAACGCTCCAGTTGCTGCAACAACTTGGGGTAAGCCGCCTCGCTGCTGGCCGTGCCGAAAGCCAGCAATACCGGCTCGCGAATATGGCGCAATAGGGAGAAGATGCGGCGGCCGAGGAAAAGGAAACCGATGCAGGCCAGCACTACCCATAGCGTCAGCAATCCCAGGAAAAACTCGCCGATGAACACCCCGTAGGATTGCAGCATCCCCAGTCCCTGTCTGGCGATCACCGAAGCGATGGCCGAGAATACCGCCACCGGGGCGAAGTGCATCACATAGCCGGTGACCTTGAGCATGATATGGCCCAAGGAATCCAGGGATTTGAGCATGGGTTCGGCCAACTCCCCCAACTGGGCGCAGGCCAAACCGAAGAACATCGAGAACACCACGATCTGCAGGATCTCGTTCTCCGCCATGGCCTCGACGATGCTCTTCGGAAAAATGTGGGCGATCAATCCGCTCAGGGAAGGGGCGGATTTCTGCAAGCCGGTCTCCGCCCCCGGCGGCGGAAGTTCCATGTGCAGGCTCTCGCCGGGGGCCATGAGGTTCACCAACAACATCCCCAATAGCAGGCTGAGTAGGGAAGCGGAGAAAAACCACAGGATGGCCTTGCCGCCGATGCGCCCTACGGTATGACCGTCGCCCATTTTTCCCATGCCCACCACCAAGGTGGCGAATACCAAAGGAGCGATGATCATCTTGATCATGCGCATGAAGACATCGGTCAGCACGGAAAGCAATCCGGTGATCTGCAACAGCTTCGCCTCGCCGAAACTCCGATTCAGGATCTCCCCGGCGATGACGCCGAGCACCAACGCGATCAACACCTGTTGGGCCTGGCGGTTGGGTGGATGGGCATGGCTGGCGGGATGAGTGGTCATGGGCTCCTCGTGGGTTGTATTCGATCCGGACGGAATAGTAAATCATGTCGCATGCACTCCCGTCATGGGTGTAGACGGACGGGAGTGAGCGAATTCCGTGGAGAACGCGATGAGCCTATGAGATACGCCGGGAATGAAGAAGCCGTTGAAGGGCCGACTCGCCTTGCGTTAGGCCTGCCTTTGGAGCTACACCGCCCCGCGCGCCAGCGATGCGGGAGGCATAAAGATCCTCCAGCCATTGGGCTTGTTCTGCCGAGAACGATGAACTCCACGGAAGCGGGCCAGAATCTCTTTTTCGGCTTCCAGCCAGTCGCAAAACTCATATCCGCTGGCAAAACCCCGTTTCTCCGCGCGGTAGTAAGCCGCTTCCGCGATCATGGCGTTCAATGCGGGAAGGCCAGGCAAGGGCGCGGTCGATGGATAGTTGAAACTGAAGCCGAATTTCAGCAGTTCCATGAAGCTCAGCGCTTCGACATTGCTCAACCCTATTTCTTGCGGTTCGAGTTCCGCCCAGGAGCCAAACAGACGATCCCAGCAGGAAAACACGGCGCCAAAATTTTTATCATGCTCTTCGCGTACGGACGAGTGGTGTACCCGGTGCAGAGAGGGCATGATCAATAAACGGCCAAACTCGCTCTCTCCCTTGAAAGAGAGATTGGCATGATGGAACATCACGAATAGGGTGATCACCAGTTCATTCACCAACACGATCGCGGTGCTGACTCCCACCACTACGATGAAGATCCCTTTGATCACCGTGGTCAGCAAAACTTCCACAAGATGCAAGCGAAAGGCGGTGGTGACGTTCATACTCCGGTCGCTGTGATGCACTTTGTGAAACATCCACAGCCAGGCAAAACGATGATTGACCCGGTGCCATAGATATAAAGTCAAATCCAGTAAAAAGAAAGGCAACAATGTCTTTCCGATGGAATCCTCCATCGAATGGAGCAGCCCCCAATGGCCAAAGCGCTCGGCCAGCATCAAGAGCGAGGATACCGACAGCAGCGACATCAGGGTATCGTTCAAGAGGAAGGTACCCAAGTTAGTCAGGTAAGACCGCCGAATCATCTTCGCTGGCTGTTGTCGATACCCCCAAAGAGCTTCCAGGGTGAATAAAACCGCAAAAACGGTCAGCACGGCAAACACCTTGAGATCACCGGTCGTAAACTCAGGTCCACTCAGTCCATTAGCTGGCAATGTTATGATTGAACTCATATTACTAAGCATTGGCATTTTCTCCGAATTTGATGGTTACCTCCGCCGAGGAGAAGAAGATGTTGTTGTTATATAGTCATGGACTACCGGTTTCATTGGGAATTCACTTCAATAACTGTTTCGCAAGATGAAACAATCATCCAAAATGCCAATGCCATCTGCATTTCTGATAATATCTATCCGGATATCGGATTTCCTGCCGGCGAATTCCATCAGGCAGGATTGCCTCAACCCCTGTAGAAGTCACACCCATGGCCGAAGAAATCGAAGTTCCCACCGAACATTTGCATGAAAGCATCCACGAAGCGGCCGAGCGGTCCGAGGAAAAGTGGCTATTGCGGGTCGCACTGAGCGCCGCCCTGCTGGCGGTTTTCGCCGCGATCGCCTCCTTGCTGGCCGGGCACCACGCCAACGAGTCCCTGCTCGAACAGATCCAGGCATCGGATCAGTGGTCGCATTACCAAGCCAAGAGCATCAAGTCGATGTTGCTGAAAAGCAAGTCGGATCTACTCGAAACCCTGGGTAAACCCATCGATTCCAAGGATCAGGGAAAATTGGCCGAATATGCCGATGAATTGAAGGAAATCCAGGCCAAGGCGGAAGAGCTCGAACATTCATCGCATCGAAATCTCGCCATCCACCATAACCTGGCTAAAGCAGTCACTCTCTTTCAGATCGCCATCGCAATCTGCGCCATCGCTGCGCTCACCAAGACAAAATGGCTTTGGTATGCCAGCATGATAGGCGGCACTGGCGCATTGGGTTTGATGGGCATGGCCTTATTTTGAAACCCCTGCGCACATTTCGACGGTTTTCGCTACGGATTGGGCCTGGAGTCATCGAGTCCCACCGTGGATTTGACCAGATAAGGCGGACGGGCCTTGATTTCTTCATAGATCTTGGCGATATACTCACCGATGATTCCTAAGCTGATCATGATGAAACTGCCGATCAGCAACAGGGTGATGATGAGGGTGGCGAACCCCGAGACGGCCTCGCCTTGATACCAGGACCAAAGGGCGTCGCTGGCCACGCCGAAACCCAAACCCAAAGTGACGATGCCGAGAAAAGTGATGATGCGCAACGGCAGGCTGGTGAACGAGGTAATGGCGGTAATGGATAATTCCATCAGTCCCCAGAAGGACCACTTGCTCTCACTACCGATGCGATCGGACACATCGAAATAGATATATTCTTCTTCAAACCCGATCCAACTGGACAGGCCGCGAAAGAACCTTTCCCGCTCGGGCAAGCAATAGGCGAGAATATCCACGATCTCCCGGTCCAGGAGTTTGTAGTCCGAAGAATTACGAATATTGATGCCCCCCATGCGGGAAATGATTTTATTGGCGAGATAAGCCGAAAATCGCTTGCCCAGGCTATCTTTTTTCCGGCTGCGCTTCACCGCGTGGACGATTTTCGCACCGCGGCGCCATTGGGCGATCAATTCCGGGATCATGGCGGGGGGATGCTGGAGATCGGCGTCGATGGTGATGGCCGCCCTGCCCTTGGCATGTTTCATTCCCGCCAGCAGGGCCGCTTCCTTGCCGAAATTGCGACTGAAGGAAACGCCCTTGATCCTCGCATCTTCCGTCGCGAAGTGGCAAACCCGCGGGTAAGTATCGTCCCGGCTGCCATCGTCGATGATCAACATCTCCCAATCCTTCACACAAGTGTCGAGTATCTCGCGGATGATGGGAATGGCCCGGTCTAAACTTTCCCCTTCGTTATAGGCGGGGATGATCACACTGATCTCAGGCGGCGGCATCATCATAGTTTCGACAAATTGGGGCCATAGTGGACGAGGCGGACGCCAAACCGCTCGAATACCTCCTGGATTTTCGAACCGGTCAATAAGGCCAATTCCTTTTCCCAGGCATGGTAGGCGAGTAGATGGGGGTCGGTGATTTCGGCAGGGTCGAAATAGCCCGGATGGCACATCAACTCGTAGGTCGATCTGGGCTGCAGTGTGGCCAGGCGTTTTTCCAGATAATTCAAATCGAGTCGGCCGCTACGGCTCAACCCCAGGAACAAGGGGGCTTGCACCACCCGGTGCCGCTGGGCGATGACGCTCATGGTCTGCACCAGCGCATTTCGCAAGGAGGCGGACAGGCTGAAGGGCGGCAGCCATTCGGCCCGGGTCAACCGCAGATGAGGAATGCGATATTGCTCGGCGAGTTCCAGCGCCAGGGGAAAGAGCATGGGCAGCATGTGGATATGTTCGTGGGAATTGATGAAGCGTAGCGCTAGACCCCGATCGAGGAGGGCTTCGATCTGGGCTCGCCATTCAGCGCGCACCTCATCGAGGCCGATCCGTCCGGACAGGATTTGTCCGGCTATGGCGAAAGCGCCGGGAAAATGGCCATTCCAGGGTTCCAGCTTGTCGGCCATGACCGAAGTCAGCGGCTTCGCATAGCTTAAGGTGAGATGTATGCCCAAATCGAGATTTTCGCAATCCTCCAACCACGACAGTTGCTCCTGCAATTGCGCCCCGTTGGCGAGGATGCCGGTAGCGCTCAGCGCACCGAGCCTGGCGGCGGCGATGATTCCCCGGCTGATGCAGGAAAAATAGCCATAATCGTCCGCGTTGATGATCAGATCAATCGATTTTTTATCCATCCTTTCCATCGGGCAATCGGCGCGCTCTCATTCACAGAAGGTTTTGCCCAGCGGCGGCGACTTGTCCTGCCGGAATCATTCGTTCCAGCATCTCATGGTGGATCAGGTTTCGCTGACTGCTTTCGGCAGGCGCAAGCAGCTTCTCTCCCGCGTCCGTCCAGGCTCGGCGATCGGTGCCGTATTGCTCCAGCGCTTCGTCCACCCCGGTCTGAATCCGGGCGAGGCCGGCCCCGACCCCGTTGCGCAGGCCTTTGCGGGCAGTGCGCTCGGCAGATGGCTTGAGTTGGCGATGGAGAAAAAACGGCAACAGCCACGCGATGGCCACGACCATCGTGCTGTGGATGGCGAAATCCGCTCCCAGGAAACCGGTATGACTGAGGGCGCTTTGGTAATAACCGTCGACCGCCTGCCAACAAACCCAACCCATGGCGGCCAAAGGCAACAGCACCGCGCATCCGCCGGTCAGCCTGAGAAAGAATCTCTGCAACGCATTGCCGGGATTGGCCAAAGCCAGGCGCAAGGCTTTCTGCGCCTCGGCCGGTATCCATCGGCTTGCCTCCTTCGCCACCCTACCCAGTCCGCGCCGCAAGGGAGGAATCGGCAAATGGTGATCGTCGGCTTCCATGAATAAGCGATCCATGGCGTCCTGCAATTGCATCTGCGCCCAATCATCCCAGAGCAGGGAGGGCGATAATGCCTTGCCGGTTTCGGCCTGCTCCAGTTTGACGGAGCGTCGCAAGGGGCTGGAGTCACGAGCGATGAAAGAATGCGCCACTTCGCCCATGGGCCATTCCAGGCCTTTCAACAGTTCCTCGCCGCTCTCGCGCCAGATTTCCGCCCATCGGGTTCGCAGGAAATCCACCCCCGCTTCCTCGCCCAACCCTGCCAGGCAAACCGCGACCCGGCTACGCAGTTCATCGAGACGTGCATCCAGCGCGCGGCTTTCCAATTGCTGGATGAGATGATCGTCGGCCAGGGACTGGATCGCGGCCTCCAGTGGGGCGAAATCGTCGGATTTGCGTTTTTCCGACTCTTCCCGGCAATCGGTGCGGAACATCAGTGGATCGCCGAAGCCGCCCTGTTGCAACAATTTGGCGAAATCCAAATATTGCACCTCGCACCCTTTATCCCACTGGTTCATCACGAACAGCCAGGCGTGTTCCCGCACATGCTCACGCAGCATCCGCCAACCTTTATCGTCGCGGTAGCGCTCGGGGCTCACCACATAGATCAGTACGTCGATATGGGGCAGCCAATCCACCACCAGGTCGCGGTTGTCGGTCTCGGTGCTGTCGATGTCCGGCATATCGATCCACAATACCTGACGCCGTTTATCGTCGTCATGGCTGGCGATCCGCACCCGCTCGACCGGAAATCCCGCCGGCAACTGGCGGATATGCAGGGATTCGTGCAGATAAATGGACACTTCCCGGGAAGTGGGTCGCTCCACCCCGGTACGGGCGATGGCCTGTCCGGCCAGGCGGTTGAGCAGGGTGCTCTTGCCCACCCCGGTGCCGCCGAAGAAAGCCGCCACCAAAGGCCGATGCGAGCCGGCTTCGAACAGGCCGGAAGGGCTGGCTTTCTCCAAACTTTCCAAGGGAGCAATATCCACATTCGCCAGCCAGCCGGCTTCCTTCGCTTCCCGCGCCCAATGCCGGGCGGCTTCCCATCGCCGTTCGAAATCTTCGTTCATCGGGAGTTTTCCAGCTCTGCCTCGGCTTGCTCCAGCATCTGCGGTGGGATATTGAACTTGTCATCCGGCTTCAAGAGATCCGGCAAGCCTTGCAGAATCGGGCGCAAGGATTGGTCGAACAGTTTCTCCACCGCTTGGAACTGGCGTTGTTTCAGCTCCGCCTCCGCCTTGTGCAGATAATGGCCCAAAGCGCTTTCCGCCAGTAGGCTGGTAACGGAAAGGATGGCCGGAGCGATGATGAAATCCTGCACCCCGATGCCGCCGGTGTGCAAGGCTATCGCCAAAGCCGCTGCGTCAGTGGTGGCGCGGGTGGCGCGCAGACCGTTGAGCACGGCGGGATGTTCGCGCAGCTTGTCGTGCATCTGCTCGGCCGTGCGTCCGATCTCGGGTCGAAAAGCCCGGACATGGCCGGCCAGGGCATCGGTGCGGCGGGCTTCGCCGTTCTTGCGCTCCTCTCGCAACCCTAGACCCAATTCCCGCCACCAGCCGGATAGCTCAGGGTCTTCCTCACCCTTCTCCAGCAAAGCCTGTCCTAGCCGAATGAATAGATGTTCCTGAGTACGGTTGAGCACCACGCTTTCCTGGTCCAGGGTATCGGTTCGAGATCGCAGATTCCGGCCCCAGCGGGCAATCTGCCGCACCGGCCAGGTGAGCACCTTTCTCGCCGCCGCCATGCCGACCGCCAGTCCGGGGATTTCCAGCAGGGTCAGCAACTCGGCCAAGGCTTTCTGAAAAGTTTCGTAATGATGGGGATGATCCAGAAAATCGCGGCGATAGATGGCGAGGGCCTCCTCGAGTGCTTCTTTCACCATTTCGTTCCATGCCGTCCGTGCCGCCAGTTCCCGATGGATGGGCTCCAGCCAGTCGGACCAATGGAGAGTCATCAGCCGTAAAGCCTGCCGTTCATGGCGGCCACGGTCGACTCGCAAGGAAGCCTGGGCGAGCATTTCCAGCAAGGACTGCCCCTCCTGTCGCGGCAATTTGCCGTCCGCCTCTTCGACCCAGGGCAAAGCGGCGATGGGGGCCGGTGCGTCCGAGCGCGCCACCTGCCATTTCTGCGGTAGCGAGCGCAGCAGAATCGCGCGCGAGCTGGGGGTCAGCTTGTTCAGGCATATCACCGTCGGTTGCGCCAAGGGTTCGAGCAGGCTCATGGTTTCCCAAACCGACTGGTCGGCATATTTGTCCTTGCTCACCGCCAGCAGGATTACATCGGCCAGGGCCACGGTGCGCAGCACCGCATGATGATAATTCGCCGCGGACACCGAATCGAAGTCCGGTGTGTCCCAGATCACGGCGGGGGGCAAAAGAGGGTGACGGCTGAAGACGGTTTCATCCAGGGCGAAACCATCGTAGCGTTGCTCGGGCAATTCCTGCGGCCGATAGCGGCGATAATCGCGGAAATATTCATCCAGCCAGGACCATTGCGAGTTTTCCGCATTCAAAGGAAAACCCTGCGGATGGATGGTGTAACCCGCCAGCGGACTGACCCTTGCCCTTTCCTCCCCCAGCAACAGGTTGACCAAGCTGCTCTTGCCCGCCTGGGTGGGGCCGATGACGGCGATTTGCAGGAGATGGTCGGGATGGCGGCGATTCAACTCGCCCTTGTCCAGAAAGGCTTCGGCCAGGCGCAGGGAATGCAGATTGTCCTCCAGCTTCCTGCCCCGCTCGCCCAGGGCGTTCAAAACGCTTTCATGGCGCTGACGTAGCAGGCGAATGCAGGCGGGCAGGATGGAATCGCGGTTCACGGGAGGAAGGGTGGCAAGGAAACCGGCATTGTACACGATGGCGTTACGGCGGCGGGACATGGCGCGATACTGTCTTGCCACCTATCACTTCCATTTCATCCCTTGGTTTATGGACAGGATGGATAAAATTAATCCAAGGCATAATCAGGATTTCATCCTGCAATTCCCGTTCATCCTGTCAAAGTGATAGGTGATGGGGCGATGCTGTCGCCCGCCGAGTCATTGTGAAGGGTCGGTTTTTTTCGTCAAGGGCTGAACCTCCGCCATCAGATTTTGGAACAAGCCCTGGTAAGCCTTGGCCACCTGCTTGGCCGCCGCCTCCATGGTGCGATAATGGTTGAGGACTTCCTCGCCCAAAGGCGTCAGCCGCGCACCGCCGCCATGACTGCCTCCCTTCGCCGTTTCCACCAGGGGACTTTTGAAGCTGCGGTTCATGACATCCACCAGCAACCAGGCGCGGCGATAACTCATGTCCATGCTCTTGCCGGCAGCCGAGATCGAACCGGTGCGAACGATGGCCTCCAATAAATCGGCTTTACCAGGGCCAAATGCGATTTCTCCGCCATAAAGCAGGCGCAGACTGAGCTTGAGCACCGGCGCAGACGTCTTGCCCGCTACCGGGTCCGCGATCGCTATGGTTTTCTTGAGTTTAGGCATGGAATGGCAAGCCGCCCGGCTCGACTTCCTTCACAAAAGGTCCGGCGCCAAATGCGTCAAGCCCTCTTGATCAGATGGAGCACATACAGGAAGACGACAGCGCCAAGGGTGGCGGTGATCAGGCTGCCGATCCAGCCGCCCGAGGTATAAATGCCCAGGCTGCGAAATAGGAAGCCGCCCACGAAGGAGCCGATCACGCCGACGACGATGTCGCCAAAAAACCCAAAACCCTCGCCCTTCATCATTCGCCCCGCCAACCAGCCGGCGATCAGCCCGATGAACAAAAATGACAGCCAATGCATCTATGCTCCCCTGCTAGGAAATATAGCCGTATTGACGGCTTGGTCAACAGAGTGCTTCGAAAAATGCCTGCTGTCAACTTCGACAATTATCGCCGCATTCCATAACCCATCTGCTCGCCGACTATCCCGCCCAAAATCCCTCCCGCGATAATGGGTATGACATCCGGCATTCCACGGGGACCCGGCGGTGGATAATTGACCGGCGGGTAATAAGCAGGATAAGCGACACGAGGCGGCGGAGGGCCATAACCCGGCTCTGGGTACCAGTGACGGTGATGGTAATGCGGGGGAGGTGGCAGTGGCGGCATGTCATCGTCATAGTCATCATCGTCGTACGCATGGGCGCTGGCAGCCAGGAAAAACGAGCAAAGCAAGGCCGCCGTCATAAGAGCCGATTTGGCGGTAGTTTTCATCGTCGATATCCTCATGAAGGTGAATGGATGCCGCAGCTTCCCCATTCATCGTGCTGGAAACTGGCGGCGTGACCAATGATCCAGGGATGGACTTAAATCAAACTTAAGGGTGAATTCGATGCTACCTTATGAGTCAGGAAATCAAGGGTTTGAGCCTGCCATTCCGTTGCCCATAAAAACCCTGCAACCTGTCGATCAAGTGCTGACAGCTTATCACCTATCACTTTGACAGGATGAGCAGGAATTGCAGGATGAAATCCTGGTTATATCTTTGATTAATATTGTAAATCCTATCCATGAACCGAGGAGTGGAATAGAAGTGATAGGTGGCAAGCGCTGACGGACCCGGCTCTGAATTCGCATTCCGGATAGGAGCATCCCGGCGTAAAAATCGATTCCGCCAAGAAAATGGCGATCTTCTCGGTGGTAATCCCTAAACGGGGGCAGTGAATCGGATGTATGGCGCGCAAACGGGTGAGCCGGATCCTGCGGTCGGCTTCGTGGGCGGGTCAATGAACTCGAGGGGGCATGATAGTCGTCTCCTTCGGAGCGTCCATGGAACATCAGGCAGGCCCGTCCGATCGTCTGGGACTCCCAGCCGCAGGAATGGCGCCCGCCGTCAGGATACGGCAAGGCGCATAGCCGGCATTGCAAGGGATAAAACCTTGACTGGAAAAGCCAATACCTGAATGGTCCGACCCGGTCCCTTCAATGGCAATGCCAGCATCTGGATTGGCACTCTCGAAGCCACCCTTGGCAATGCCAGAACCTGGACTGGCGCTCCCAGAGCCTAGATTGGCAATACCAGAACCTTGACTGGCACTCTCATAACCTCAACTGACAATGCCAGAACCTAGACTGGCGCCCCAATGAGTTGATTGACAGTGCCAGAACCTGGATTGGCACTCCCAGAGCCTCGATTGGCAACACCAGAACCTTGACTGGCATTCTCAGAACTTCGATTGGCAAAGCCAGAGCCTGGATTGATACTCTCAGAGCTTCGATTGGCAATGCCAGAACCTTGACTGGCATTCTCAGAACTTCGATTGGCAATGCCAAAACCTATGCTGGCATTCTCAAAACCTCGATTGGCAGTGCCACAACCTGGATTGGCGCTGAAGGTTTAGAGCCTTGATTCCCACCTCGTTTCAATCTCGACTATGTTTAAGATCAAGCCGAGAGAAGGAAGAAGATTGAGTGAACCCAAGAATAGACATCCAGCGTTTAGCGCCCCAAGATCGGATGCCGGAAGCCGTATGGCTTTGCCCGGACTCCCCAGGGCAGCGCGGGTTTGCCGGAGCCATCGGGCCGAAGAGATCATGAACAGCCTATGGAATGATCCACGATGGCGGAAAACCTCGATGAAGGCCATGATCTTTTTGCTGGCCTGGGTCTTTACGCCTCTTCTGAGCGCCGAAGAAACGGGCCTGAAAACCGCCTCCTTCATGCCGCTGTGGAGCCCGCAGGCTCAGTTCGCCGGATATTATGTGGCTCTCGACAAGCGAATCTATGCCCGGCATGGGATAGATCTCAAAATCCTCCGGGCAGGGCCTGGATGTGCTCCCGCCGATGCGCTGACGAAAGGCACCGCCGATTTTGCCATTCTTTGGCTGACGACCGCCCTGCAGCATCGCTCTATGGGCGCCGAACTCGTCAACCTGGCCCAAATCATCCAGCAGTCGTCGTTGATGCTGATTGCCAAAAAAACCACCGGCATCAAGACCATTGCCGACATGGATGGCAAAAAAGTGGGTCTATGGGAGGGAGACGTGTCGATACCCCTGCGCACGCTCTTCACCAAACATCACATCAAGATCCGAGAAGTGCGTCAGTCCCAAACGGTGAATCTCTTTCTTCGCGGCGGTGTCGATGTGACCTCGGCCATGTGGTACAACGAATATCACACTCTCTTCAATTCAGGATCGATGCCGAGGAACTGAATAGCTTTTTCCTCCGTGATCAGGGGGTCAATTTCCTGGAAGACGGGATCTATGCGATGGAAAAGAGCCTCCACAAAGACCCTGCCCTGGCGGCAGCCTTCGTCGCCGCATCGCTGGAGGGATGGCGCTACGCCTTCGATCATCCCGACGAGGCGCTGGACATCGTCATCAAACACATGCGCGAAGCCAACTTGCCGGCCAACCGGATGCACCAGAAATGGATGTTCGAGCGGATGCGGGATCTGATGATGCCCACGGCTTCCCCGGCTTTGCTCGGACAACTGAAGGAGCAGGATTACGAGGCTGCAGGCCAAGCATTGCAAAAAGACGGTCTGATCCGCACCTATCCTGCCTACAGCGCTTTTGTTTGGAGGCCGGATGCCAGGAAAAAATAGCCTCGTCGCCAGGCTCGTTCTGGTCATCACGCTCTCCAGCGCGCTCATCTTTGCCGTGACCCTCGGCTATAACTATTATCAGTCTCGGCTCATCCTGCAAAACGAGCTGGAAAACAATGCGCGCAACCTCGCCCTGTCACTGGTCAATCGGGTGGAGACGCAATTGACCGGGGTCGCCAAGGTGACGGAGGGTTTGGCCCGCTCGCTGGAGATAGGCCAGCCTACGGAGCAGCAGCTCCATTCCCTGCTCAAAGCGACCGTCGAAAACAATCCCGAAATCTATGGCTCGTTCATCGCCTTCGAGCCCTATGCCTTTAGCGCCCAACTGCGCCTGTATGCGCCCTATTATTACCGGAACAAGGGGGAGATCGCCTTTAGCCGCCTGGAAAACTCCTATATCGATTATCCCTATCCCTATTGGGACTGGTATCAGATCCCGCGCGAGCTGGGCAAACTCGAATGGAGCGAACCTTATTTCGATGAAGGCGCCGGCAATATCCTGATGTCGACCTGTTCGGTCCCTTTCTATCAGGAAATCAACGGTCAGAAACAACTCAGGGGGGTCGTGGGCGCGGATGTTTCCCTAGACGCCCTGACGGAACTCATCTCCTCGGTCAAGATACTCCGAACCGGATACACAGCCCTACTCTCCCGCAATGGGACGATCCTGGCTCACCCTCTGAAGAACGCCATCATGAACGAAACGTTCTTCAGCATCGCAGAAGCACGTCAAAATTCCTTCCTGCGAGAGCTCGGCAAGAAAATGATCCACGGAGAGACCGGCTTCGTCCATTACCAAAGCCTGGTAGGCTTCACGAGCTGGCTGTATTACGCGCCGATCCGTTCGAATGGCTGGACCCTGGCCGTCGTCTTCCCCGAAGCGGAACTTCTCGAAAATGTCAGAAAACTCAGCATGACCATGGCGGCCATGGGTTTCATCGGGATCCTGCTGCTGACCGCAGCGGTGGTCTCCATTGCCAGGGCCATCATCAAACCGCTCCATTTGCTGGCGGCGGCAACCGATGAGATTGCTTCCGGAAACTTTGACGTGGCCCTGCCGGCGGTACATTCCCATGATGAGGTCGGTGTTCTCACACGGGATTTTCAAGCCATGCAGGCATCGCTCAAGGAATATATCAAGAATCTCACCGAGACCACGGCCGCCAAGGAAAGGATCCAAAGCGAGCTCAAAGTGGCCACTCATATCCAGGAAAGCCTGTTGCCCCGCTTGTTTCCGCCGTTTCCCAACCATCCCGAATTTGACATCTACGCCTCGATGGTTCCCGCCAAGGAAGTGGGGGGCGATTTCTACGACTTCTTTTTCATCGACGAGAAGAATCTATGCTTCCTCATCGCCGATGTTTCCGACAAGGGAGTCCCCGCCGCGCTCTACATGATGGTGGCCAAAACCCTGTTGAAGACCGAAGGCCAGCGGTTAGGGGAACCTGAGAAAATATTTTTCTCAGTCAATAATATTCTCGCGGCGGACAATGAAAGCTGCATGTTCGCAACGGTGTTCTGCGCTATCCTTGATATCACCACAGGGGATGTGCGTTTTGCCAATGCCGGTCACAATCCCCCACTCATCATCGACTCACGGGGGGTACGCTATCTCACTCCCAAACCGGGACTGATGCTGGGCGCCATGGCGGATACCGTCTTTGTGACCGAGCGCTTTACCCTGGAGCAGGAAGGCGCCCTCTTTCTCTATACCGATGGCGTGACCGAGGCAAAGAATCCGGAAGAGGCGCTATATGGCGAGGAGCGTTTGCTCGAGGCGTTGCAAACCGCCCCTCAAGGGGATCTTGCCGACATGATCCATTACATCGGTTCCGAGGTATTACATCATGCCAATGGCGCTCCCCAATCCGATGACATCACCATGCTGGCGATCAAAATGGCCACCCCCAAGCCAGCCTAGCCGGATCGAGAGGGAAACATGAAAAAGGCAGTAGGGTTCTCGCTGATCTTGCTGGCGGCAATCGCTTTTTTGGCCGGTTGCGGAAAAGATCCCGTCGTCATCGCCAGGATCGATGATGCCAAACATGCAGCCATAGGCGTGATGACCGGCTCGACCGGGGAGACGATCACCCTTTCGAGGTTGCCGACGGCGCAGGTCAAAAGTTTCGACGACATCATGGATGCCGTTGCCGCCATGAAATCCGGGCAAATCGATGCCATCGTGACGTCATACTCCACGGCGCTTCAAATCTCCAAGAAGAATCGGGAATTGGCGCTGCTGCCCGAGCCGCTCGCTTATGAAGACACCGCCATTGCACTTCGAAAAGGCCATGGCGAATTACTGGCCACCTTGAACCGCATCCTCTTGGAGCTGAAGAGCGACGGTACGCTGGAATCGCTGGACAAGCGCTGGCTCAAGACCGATCTGAGCCCTTATGAGGAGAGGGACATCGCACTGCCTGATACCGGGGAGCCCCTGAAAATAGGCGTCAGCGCCACCCGAGAGCCATTCAGCTTTATCGATAAACAGGGCCGGGTCACCGGGCATGACGGTGAGCTTGCGCGCATCATAGGCGCCAAACTCCACCGGCCGGTCGAGTTTTCCAACATGAAATTCATGGCGCTGATCCCGGCCCTGCAATCGGGCAAGATCGATCTGATCGTGACCGGAATGACGGCCACCGAAAACCGCAGAAAATTCGTCGATTTTACCCAACCCTATTACGCCAATGCCCAGGTCATGCTGGTCAGAAACCTCGCCTCTGCAACCCCGCCGCCATCGCCAAGCGCTTCAGGCAATGCCAAGCCGGATGATGAGATTTCAACACTGGCGCAGATCGACGGCAAGAGAATCGGCGTATTAGGCGGTTCTGCCGGAGACTTGGCTGCCCGCAAGCACTTTCCTGGCGCGACGTTTCAGGTATTTACGGCATCAGCGGATGCCGCCCTTGCGGTAAAGACCCACAAAGCGGATGCCTTTGTCTATGACAAGAGTGTGCTACTCAATCTTGCGGAGAAGAATCCGGAGCTAGTCATCCTGGATGAGCCGGTGGACAAGCTTGAAGTGGCCGCCGCCATCGGAAAAGACAATGCCGCATTGCTTGCCGAGATCAACGGGGTCTTGTCCGAACTGAAAAAGGAAGGCGTCCTGCAGCGGCTGAGAGCTAAATGGATCGATTCAAACCATGCGCTCACGCCGCCAATACCGCCTTTGACCGGCACTGACCGCCGGGGAACCTTGAGAATGGGAACTTGCGCCACCATCGAACCCTTTTCATTCCTGGCCAATGGGAAACCGACCGGTTTGGATATCGAGCTCAGCCAATGGATGGGTGAGCGTCTCGGCAAAAAAATACAGGTCGTCGACATGAATTTTGAAAGCCTGATTCCTGCGCTGCAATCCGGCAAAATCGATTTTGCGCTTTCCAACTTCAATGTCACGGAAGAGCGTAAGAAGCTGGTGCTGTTCTCGCTTCCCTATGTTGAAAATGACATTTCGGCGCTGGTGAGACGGCCTCCCCTGCCTGGCCTTGCCGCCGAACGCGAGCCGGCTGTCAAGCAGGCGGATCTGGCCCGTCGGCAAGACTTGAAGCTTGCCTCCGTTGCCGATTTGAAAGACCAGCGAATCGGTGTGCTGGTAGGCTCCGCTCATGACACTTATGCGACGAAACACTATCCGCATGCCACTATCCTCCAATATAAGACCCCCGCCGATGTCGCCTTGGCGGTCAAGTCGGGCAAGGTCGATGCCGCGCTGTTCGATGCCGAGCCCTTGCGTGAAATCCTGCGCCAGGACGATACTTTGGGATTATTAGGGGATTCGTTGTTTTCATTTTCGGTGGGAGTCGGCTTCAAGAAAGACAATGAAACCTTGAAGGACCAATTCAATCGATTTTTATCGCAGATCAAGCAAAACGGCGTCCACGGCGATATGGTCCATCGCTGGATGGAAAAGGGCGAAGCGAGCATGCCGGCCATCGAAAACGCGAAATCGAACGGCGTGATCGTCGCTGGGGTCAGCGATGTCGGACTCCCTTTTACGGCGGTCAAGGATAACCGGCTGGTCGGGTTCGATATCGAGTTGTCCGAACGATTCGCGGCATCGCTCGGAAAAGAGCTCAAACTTGCCAACATGGATTTCGGCAGCCTGATCGCCGCCGTCTCTGCCGGCAAGGTCGATTGGATTTCCAGTTCCATCTATGTGACGGAAGAGAGGAAAAAACAGATCCATTTTTCCGATCCGTATTATGAGATGGGCACGAGGGTCTTCGCCCTCAAGGACCATATCGCCGCCTATGAGGCCGCATCGAATGCGCCAAGCGGATCGCCCTCCTTCCCGGCCAGGCTGGCCAACAGCTTTTACGGCAACCTCATCCAGGAAAATCGTTATCTGCTGATCTGGGACGGGCTGAAAACCACCGTGGTCATTTCCGTCTTTTCGACACTCTTTGGAACACTGCTGGGCGCGCTGGTGTGTTTCATGCGCATGTCGAAACGGACCGTGCTCAATCTGCCTGCCAGGATTTATATCAACATCCTCCGCGGCATGCCGGTCCTGGTTCTATTGATGCTGATCTTTTATGTGGTCTTCGCGTCGGTCAACATCAACGCGGTACTGGTGGCGATCATCGCCTTCGGGATGAATTTTGGCGCCTATAGCTGCGAGATCTTCAGATCCGGCATCGAGGGAATCGACAAGGGCCAGAGCGAAGCCGGCATCGCCATGGGTTTCACCCCATTCAAGACCTTCCTGTACATCGTCCTGCCGCAGACCGTGCAACGCATTTTGCCGGTCTACAAGGGGGAATTCATCTCACTGGTCAAGATGACGTCCATCGTCGGCTATATCGCAGTCCAGGACCTCACCAAGGCCAGCGACATCATTCGCAGCCGCACCTTCGATGCGTTCTTTCCGCTGGTCATGGTGGCGATTTTATATTTCGTGATCGCCTGGGTCCTGATGCTGTCACTGGAATATCTCGAACGGATCACCGCTCCCCAATACAAACGCCGCAAGGCGGCCTAGACATGATCAAGATCGAGCATCTGTCAAAAAAGTTCGGCGACCTAATCGTGCTGAAAGACATCACCACCGAAATCAAAACCGGTGAGGTGGTCTCCATCATTGGCCCTTCCGGCACCGGCAAAAGCACTTTTTTGCGCTGTCTCAACCTGCTTGAAAATCCCAGCGGCGGCTCGATTCACATCGACGGCGTGGATATTCTGGATAAAAAGACCGATGTGGCCAAAATACGTCAGAAAATGAATATGGTGTTTCAATCGTTCAATCTGTTTTCCCACCTGTCCGTACTGGAAAACCTGACCATCGGGCCCATCAAACTCAAGCGGATGAGTCAAGAAGATGCGCAGCAAAAAGCCATGGAACTTCTGCGCCTGGTGGGCCTGGCTGAGAAAGCCGACAGTTATCCCAACGAGCTTTCCGGCGGTCAAAAGCAGCGCGTGGCCATCGCTCGTTGCCTGGCCATGGAGCCACAGATCATCCTGTTTGACGAGCCCACTTCGGCTCTCGATCCCACCATGGTCAGTGAAGTGCTATCGGTCATACGTCGCCTCGTCAGAGATGGCATGACCATGGCGATCGTCACCCATGAAATGGATTTTGCCCGTGACGTATCCAGCCGGGTATTGTATATGGACGAAGGGATCATCTATGAAGAAGGTGCCCCGGAACGAATCTTCGACGATCCGCAAAATGAGAAAACCCGGGCGTTTATCAACAAGATCCGCAGCTATACC
>JAQTSI010000268.1 GCA_028711365.1 Methylococcaceae bacterium | reverse complement strand
CAATATCAAGGGGAATCATGACATACTCGGTCATGGCACACCTCGCTTCCAAACCGCCCTATCAGCCTTAGCAAACATCTGTTTTACTTAGTCTTTTTATTTGCCATGCAAGTTCCCAAAGAGCCATTGTTTTTCATCATGTCCCAGGCCTCTTTGGATTGTTCCGTATTCTCCTTCTTCGCATGAACCAATATCATAAGCTGGGCTAAGGCGCATTCCAAATAGGCTTTGCCCTGTCCCTATTTTGCAAAGGGGTAGTGCTTCTCAGGTGTCCAATGGCGGCGCATATATAACCAAAAGTAATGAAAGGAGGTGATCATCGATGCTCGTTAACTTTTCCGTAGCCGGATTTTTTGTCAGCCCCCCTCTGGAGGCCGCGACAGACAAGGGCTCCAGACGGCGAGCAGTTAGAAACTAGACCTGATAAAGAAGGGATTAAGACGCCGTTTTTTGTGAATTGAGGCGTTGGTGCATAAACGGCCAAATCGGCTAAACTTCCCTGTGCAAGCGACGCAACAACCGGAGACCGGCCATGAACAGCCCATCGACTGTCCCGTCCGCCGAGGCGGGAGCCAAGGCGAAGTACCGCGTGAGGAACTGGCGCGAATACGACCGGGTGCTGGTCGAGCGGGGCAACATCACGGTCTGGTTTGACGAGGCGTTTTTGCGCGAACACTGGCGTCCCGCCGCCAACGGCAAGCGCGGTGCACCGTTTGAATACTCCGACCTCGCCATCCAGACGCTGCGGGTGCTGAAGGCCGTGTTCCACCTGCCCTACCGCGCCCTGGAGGGGTTTGGCCGTTCGCTGATGAAGCTGATGTTGCTGGCGCTGCCCATTCCCGATCACACCCAACTCTCGCGCCGGGCCAAGACCTTGCGAGTGGCGATTCCCTGCCGCGCCAGCGCCGAGCCCCTGCATGTCGTGGTGGATTCGACAGGGATGAAGATCTATGGCGAAGGGGAATGGAAGGTGCGCCAGCATGGGGTAAGCAAGCGCCGCACATGGCGCAAGGTCCATCTGGCCGTCAACGCCGGTTCGAAGGACGTCATCGGCGTCGAAGTGACGACGGTCGAGTGGTCGGACGGCGAGGTGTTCGAGAGTCTGCTCGACCAGGTAGAGGGCAACATCGAACAGGTCGACGGCGATGGCGCCTACGACACCCGCGGGGCGTATGACGCCGCGGCGGCACGGGGCGCGCGACGGGTGGTCCCGCCGCGGGAGAACGCGGTGCCATGGGAAGAGGGGCACCCGCGCACCCAGGCGCTGGAGAACATCGCTCAGCATGGGCGGAAGGAGTGGAAAAAGATCGCGGGCTACCATCGCCGCAGCCTGGCCGAGAACGCCATGTACCGCTTCAAGCCACTGTTCGGCGACCGATTGGCTTGCCGGCTGTTTGAAACCTAGGTGACGGAAGTCCATGCGCGCATCGCCGCCATGAATACCATGACCGCCCTCGGCATGCCCATTTCGGTCTGCGTAGGGACGACTGCGGCCTGAAGAAAATGGGGCAGGGGAGTTCTATCCATCGGTTTCTTTACGCACCAACGCCCTGCCTAATGCACAGGATTATTCCCTTCTCGCTCTAAAAACATCTACTATGATATGAATGAAATTACCAATTTATCAATCAGTTATGTCGTTTCATGGTGACTTTTCTTTGGAGCAAGAAGGGAATAGAAACCATTTGGATATATTCATCGATTACTTCTTTTGCTTATCTGGCGGTCTTTGGAATCTTAAAATATCTTTGTAATCAATAGCCTATCAACGGAAACAACTCTAGTATCCAGAGCTACCTCGCGAATCGCGACATACTTCGAGTATTGGAGGGAAAGGAGTTCAAATTGAAAATCCGTATCCGCCTGGACCCAGAGGGTTCCCGCATCGAGGTGAGCGACAATGCCGCGGGCATCTCCCCGGAGGATTTCGCACGGGCGTTCCGCCCCGCCGAGATACCGTTGGACCGGACAGGCCTGTCGGAATTCGGGATGGGCATGAAGGCAGCTGCGTGCTGGTTCACGGATATATGGCAAGTGCATACCAAGGCGCTCGGGGAACCGGTGGCCCGAGTCGTACGTTTCGACATTGACTTAATCGTTACCAATAAGACCGAGAATCTCGTGGTCGAAGAGATCCCTGCAGACCCTTCGGAGCACTACACAGTCATCACGTTGGAGAAGCTGGGGAAGAAGTTCCCGCAAGCGCGGACGCAGAAGAAGCTTAAGGATCATCTGACAAGCATCTACCGGATTTTCCTGCGCAGTGACGACATTGAGTTGCTGTGGGATGAGGATGCGAAACCTCTTGCCTTCTCTGAGGTAGCTATCTTGGAGGCCCCGCCGGCCGCGACGCCGGACGTTCCCGCCATCGAATTGCGGAGGGAGTTGAGGCTCGAGTTCAGCGTAGGCAGTATAGTGGACCCCGATTTCAGGGCAGTAGTTTAAGATGGTACCTTGATGAGCCATGGGGTACAAAGTGAGTGATAAGCAGCGTAAGAAATTCAGTGGGGAATTCAAGGCCAAGGTAGCCTTGGAAGCGGTGCGGGGGGTGAAAACGGTGAACGAGATCGGGCAGGAGTTTGGTGTGCACCCGACGCAAGTGGGGATTTGGAAGAAGGAACTGCTGGAACAGGCGGCCAGCCTGTTTGAGGTCAAACGCGGCCCCAAACCGGTGGATGCCGCGGCTAGCCCGGAACGTCTTTATTCGGAAATCGGCAGGCTGAAGATGGAGCTGGACTGGCTTAAAAAAAGTCCGGGATCAGCCTGTAGAGGCGCGCCAGTGCTGGATCGATGCGCAATCGTCGCTGGCGTTGAGCCGGCAGTGCGAATTGGCCGGTATTGCGAGATCGGGGGTGTATGCTGTGGCCCGACCCGCCGAGCCCACCGCGGAAGAACTGGCCCTGCTGGCGGCCAGCGACGAGGAATACACCCGCCATCCGTTTTACGGCAGCCGCCGCATGGTGATCTATCTGGGCAAGCGGGGTTATACCGTCAATCGCAAGCGGGTCCAGCGGTTGATGCGGACGCTGGGTCTGGCGGGTATGGCGCCGGGGCCGAACACCTCTCGCCCGCATCCGGCGCATCCGGTTTATCCCTACCTGCTGCGTGGCGTCGAAGTGGTTCGCCCCAATCCGGTGTGGAGCACGGATATCACCTATATTCGGCTAGGCCAGCGGGGCTTTGTTTACCGGGTGGCGATCATCGACTGGTATTCGCGCCAGGTGTTGGCCTGGCGGGTGTCGAACACGCTGGATACCGGATTCTGTGTGGACTGTTTGGATCAGGCGCTGCAAACCCACGGCCGCCCGGAAATCTTCAACACCGACCCAGGGCAGCCAGTTTACCAGCGCCGCGTTCACCGACCGGCTCAAGGCGCAGGACATTGCCATTAGCATGGACGGGCGGGGGCGGGCACTGGATAACATTTTTGTGGAGCGGCTGTGGCGAAGCGTCAAGTATGAAGAAGTCTATCTCAAGGGCCATGGCTCTCTGCCTGAGCTCCTGCTGGGTCTGACGCAGTATTTCGGGTTTTACAACACGGAGAGGCCGCATCAGGCTTTGGGCTATGAGACGCCGGATCAGGTCTACCGGACCGCCCAGGGGGGCGGTGCTTGCATCATAGACCAATTTGTCCATTCCGAAACGGGGCCATCCGTATCGGCAATCTAAACGGGGCAGCGCCGTTCCGCTGCAACTGAGTCGGTACCCTCTTAAATTCAGTTCATTTTTGTCTGGACTTTGGGGTCCACTATAGATGGAGCAACAAGCAGGCTGCTTGCGATAGGGTTATTGAATCAGTGGCGGAAACAATGTTTTGTATCGTAAAGGGGCTTGAGCAACTCGGTCTCGGTAAGCTTGTCGACCAGAGGGGCGATGAATGTCACGTCGAATACTTCTATTCACCTGACGAAACCAAGCGAGACGTCAGAGTCGTCTCCCTCAATCAAATTCGACAGTGTCGGTTAGGTGCGAACACTCGTATCTATTACCGTGACGATATAACTGGGTATTGGTCGGTCGGTCGCGTCAGAGATGACATTGGCGATGGGGTTTTGGTGCGTTTCGCCGATAAAAATGATGGCTCCTGCGATTACTCAGATATTTTTGTAAGGTGCAAACGACCGATTGACGATCCTGTTATATACCTCGCGCAGGGGATCACCGAAACACCCCAATATGCCGAAGCTCGTAGTCATTTCCTGAAGTCGTACATTAGTCAACGCGGTGCAGGTTGGGGAATCTCGGCCCTTCTCTCATCCGTCATTGAACTCGAACCTCACCAAATCTCGGTGGTACGTAGGATTCTTAACGACCCTTTTCAACGATATCTCTTGGCAGATGAAGTGGGCCTTGGAAAAACGATCGAGGCCGGTGTGATCATTCGCCAGGCAGTTCTGGATGATCCAAGACATCATCGCATCGTGGTTATGGTCCCAAAACCATTGGTGCATCAATGGCGCGAGGAGTTGGTGCGCCGTTTCGGTCTAAAAGACTTTTTGGACAACTCTGTCCACGTGATCAAACAGGACGAATCGCTTAAGGAGATCGACACACTGTTGGAACGCGCCACGATGCTGGTTGTGGATGAGGCCCACCACGTCGCAACAGAAACAAACGAACACTTCATGCGAATCTATGACTGCATCAAGAACCGTGCGACCTCGATCGATCGCATTCTGCTTCTGTCTGCGACCCCCGTTCTGCGCAATGAAGCTGGGTTCTTGAGAATGCTTCATTTGCTTGATCCGGTTATGTATCCGCTCGACGATGTAGAGCGTTTTCGCGACAAGATTAGACATCGACAGGTTCTCGCCGAGTCAGTAGCAATGCTAGATCCTCAGAATGCCCTTTTCCTGGATGGCGTCCTCGATGAATTGCAACTAAAGCTTCCTGGCGATGAACGGTTGCATGAACTAATAAGCCAATTGCGCCCGATTCTGCAGGGCATTCCCGACGAGAACGATCCGGATCTTACTGAATCGATCTGTCTTCTGCGCGCACACATCTCTGAAACTTATCGTCTCCACCGTCGGATTCTGCGCAACCGGCGCAAGCGTGTGAAATTTGTGACCCCCGATCGTGCGGGAGGAACGCCAATTTACATTCGGGAAGCACAACTGACGAACTTAGAGTTATTGATCGATGCGTGGAGAATCGACGCGAACGTAACAAGCACAGGAGAGCAGGATGCTCTGGCTCAATTTCACTGGCGTCTTTTGGACGCCCTGCTTACCCAACCAGGCCGACTCCCAAATCTTTGTGCTGAGCGACTTGCAAAGATTGAGGGATCACCCGTTGACTCTTTCCCGGGCGAAACGACGCGCCTCAAAGAACTCGCGTCGGCCGTTGATTTCGACACCTGGATTGCTGCACGCCTTGACCAACTAACCCTATTGATTCCGCAATACCTAACTGGTCGCACCAAGCTTGTAATTTTTTGTTCCGATCCGGACGCAGCAGATGCAGTCTACGATCTTCTGGCCTCCCTCTTTCCAAGTACTGTCGTTAGGCATGCCCTATCGAACGACGAAGATGGCCTAGAAACCTCACCTGCCATTCGGTTTACCAACCAGGACTCCATTCGCTTCATCATATGCGACCAGACCTCGGAGGAAGGACTCAACCTCCAGGGCGGCATTAAGTTGATTGTTCATTTTGACCTGCCGCTGGAACCAAATCGTATTGAGCAAAGGATAGGGCGTGTCGATCGCTATGGATCTGGAGACCCCGTAAAGTCGATCGTTTTAATCGATGAAGGGTCGAAATATCAAAAGCAGTATTATGCGCTTAACTCTTCAGCGTTAGGCGTCTTCGATCGTTCTATTTCGAGTTTGCAATATCTCGTCGAAAGTGAGATGCAGTCACTCATCAAACTGATGTTCGAAGAGGGAATTGAAGCTCTGATCGCTCTGGCTAACCGTTTGGGAGGACCAGAAGGTGCTGTTGCGACAGAACTGAAACTTATCGATCAACAAGATGCACTCGACGAATTAATGCCCTTATCCGAATTCGAGCTCGGCGACATCTTTGACATTGATGAGGATTGGACAGAAATTCGTCGTGCAGCATCGTACTGGGCTAACGAGACCCTTCTGTTCGATGAATTGTCCGAAGCCCGAAATCCCAACGCTTTATCGGCCGATCTGCCATTCCGATTCCGCTACCAAGTCCCAGGCCACGGAGGTCCAGCGACTTTGATTCCTCTGTCTGGCTTCCTAAGTGAGTTCATCGGAGCGCTTGATTACGAACATCCGCTCTCCTCCTCTCGACAACCCATGTCCTATGCGCATTGCGCACGACGCCAAACTGCTGTGCGGAATGGTTATCGGTTGATTCGCTATGGCGACGAATTTATCGAGGCACTGAAATCCTTCTCTGACGTAGACGATCGGGGAAGATCGTATGCGCTTTGGCGGCACATGCGAAATGACTATTCTGATCCGGAACCGAAATTCTACTTCAGCTTTGCCTTTCTTGTTGAAACCAACTTAAGTGAAGCCAAAGCAGCGCTCGAACTATTCCAGATGTGCACGGATACAGCCCGAGCAGCGGTGAGACGTCGTGGTGACGCCCTGTTTAGGCCATTTGTCGATCATATCTGGGTCGATGAAAACGGTTTTGAACCATCGGCGGACTTT
>JAQTSI010000267.1 GCA_028711365.1 Methylococcaceae bacterium | reverse complement strand
TCGGCTGCTTTATGGACCTTTGGCTGTTTGTACAGTCGGCCAAGTTCGGACCCCACGAGATGCCCCTGTGCATTGGTTGCTTTTTTTCGAATGCGACCTCCTGGGACAGATGTTGCTACGAAGAACCATAGAGTAAGCAATAAGTTACTATCACGGTCTCCCTTAGAAACGCGACCGGATCCCGGTTGAATTCGGGCTAATAAGCGAACCGGGTTTATGCCGAGGCAAGTTAGCCGAACGACTCCGAGTAGGTGACCCTGTAAAATTATGAGGGTTGTAGCGTGAGCCTGGCTAATCCAGGGCGCCAAACGAAAACGTCAGAATGAATAGGCAGGCATTGTCCGCTACGCACCATGACGGTTACTTGATTGAAAGGAAACGATGACTATCAATACACAAGCGTTACTTGAAGATCTTCTGCGACTAAAAGAGAAATCCTCTCCCGATTCGGAAACCTACGGGATGGCGCAGCAATGGACCGAGGCTATCGGAAAGAAAAGGAAGTACCTCAATGATAAGTCGCACAAAATCGTTTTTATCGGCAGCGTCGGGGTCGGCAAGTCTTCCTTGATAGGTATAGCGGCAAACCTGCTAGTGGGACCACAACCGAGAGATCGAGCAAGCCTGAAAAATCATTCCGTTCTTGCGATAGGTTCTGGCCGGACCACTGTTTGTGAGGTTTGCATTCGGGCCGGACATCCAGATGATCAAAGTCAGTTGGGCCTCGTCATCAAGCCGTTTTCGACTGCAGAGATGGAGAAGGAGATTCAGATTTTCTCCGAGACTGAATGGCGCCGCCGCCAGCCTGGGTCGCAGCGAGGGACAGAAGACGATTCGGATCCCACTGCTCAGGAAGTTCACCGTGCAATCCGTGGGATGACTGGTTACAGCGAACGCCAGGAAAGCTATCAAGAAGGAGGTACCAGAAAGCGGCGCAAAGTGGATCCGCTTGATCAAATTGTCCCTAACCACAAAACCGCTTCTGAGTTTGCGAACCATCTGATAGAGCGCGCACACCTTGCGGAACGCAATCAGACCGAATGGTGGTGGGATGACGCTTTCAATTTGGAGTATTTAAAGGCACTGAAAATCCGCTTCGAAGCTATCAATCAAGGTAGCGAACCAGCAGCGATGCTGCCATACCGGATGACCGTAGTGGTTCCGAGGCCACTTCCTGTGCAGATGCAAGATGACCTTGATGTTACGCTAATCGACACGCGGGGATTGGACGGCCCAGCGGAGTCGAGGGCAGACCTTCAAGAGTTACTGCGGGATTCACGCGCGATTGTGGTTCTCTGTGCTTCCTTTAAAGATGCGCCGGGCGACACCATGCGCGGCTTGCTACGTTCCATGGCGGCTGACGCGGAATTGCGCGACGCTATTTCCCGCACTTTGTTGATCTTGCTGGACCAAGGTGATGCCGATCAAGTCAATGGTGCCGAAGGTGATCGGGAATACGGGCATGAACTTAAGATCGACGAGTGTCATATCGCGCTGGAAGGTGTCGGACTAACTCGGGAAATCGAGAAATCACAGATCGTCGCGTTTGATGTTCTAAAAGACGACCCCGACCGGCTACGGAAAGGCATTTACGACCGGCTAACCTGGTTGCGCGGGGAAAATGAACGACAGCTTCACGAGCAAATCGAAAACGCGCAACGCTTTCTCGATGACCATGCTGACCAATCACGGCCTGGGTTGCTCTCATCCATGGATGAGCGAATCAAGGCAGCAATGGCACGCTACCTACCCACGGAAATGCCCTTGGGGGATCCTTTGCATGGCATGTATAAGGCCATTCGCACGGAACGCTGGGCATCCGTGGTCTATGCAACCTGCCGGCGCGACGGTTCCTATTCGAAACTCGACTTGTATGCCGCAGTGCGGGCGGAAGCCTCACGGGCGGCGACAACTTGGTTGGATAAGTTGTTTACGGAAGTCAACGCTGAGCTACGAAGACTTGAAAATGAACCTAGCTTTGCAGCAGTTAGTGATGTAATCCGTTTACGGAAACAGCATTATCGAGATGCACAAATAAGAGTGGTCAGTTTGTATGCGGAGAGTGTATTTGAGGAAGTTCGAAAAGCCTTGGAAAAAGATCCCGCCGTATGGGGAACCTGCCGTGAGGAATGGGGCGGGGGCATCGGATTCGTCAGTAGGGTACTCAGGCACTTGGAAAATTGGTCTCGCCGTCAGCAGAATATTACCGCCCACGAAAAGACCGAAGCGCCAAATTTGATTCCCCTCTGGGGGGAGGTTGCCAGACCTGCACAGCCGCCACGGTTTACCCTACGCGTTTCAAATCTTCGCTCTTTGCGGCAAGTCGAATGGTGCCCGGAACCTTTGGCTGTGCTCATCGGTGCCAACGGTACGGGCAAAACCACGCTGTTACAGAGCTTGCGACTGTTGCGTTTGGCTTACGAGCGTGGCCTACCTGAGGCCGTGAGGCAAGTTTTGGGAGGCGGTGGCAACCTGAAGTCTTGGGGATGCGCCGATGACGAAACAATAGAAATCGGCATCAATATTGGGGATGCCAGTTGGCGTATCGAACTCGTTCCCCGAGAGGGTTCGGTAATTATTCCGGCCCCAGAAAGTTTGACCTTGAAAGGGAGAGAAATATTTTCTCGCGACAATCTTGGGGCTTTCCTATTCGGCAAGGAAAGAGTCGAAGCGAGCCCCAAATTACTGGGATTGCGGATACTGATGGATCGAGGTGTTCATGATTCCTCGGTACGTATTCTGGCGAAGTTCTTCCAGCGCATTGCTATCTATAGTGACTTCGATTTGTGGACTATACGCCAAGGCTCCAAAACCATCGAAGATAGTACTTTGTTTCAACGAGGTGAAAATGCACTGGCTTTGCTGCGACGCTGGCACCAAGAACTGGATAATCGCCATCGCTACGATTTTGTTGTCGAAGGGCTAGCGGCTGCCTTTCCCAACACTTTTAGCGAAATGGATTTCGTGGAAGCCGGTACCACCGTAGCAGCCCGAATCTATGCTCCCGGCAGGGAACGCCCTTCCCCCTTGGAGGATGAAGCCAATGGCGTACTCCAATTGCTAGTTTTGTTCTGCGCCATCGCGGGTGCCGAAGATGAGAGTCTGATCGCAATCGACGAGCCAGAGAACGCTTTGCATCCTTATGCCTTGCGCGTCTTGCTCCGCCGCACGGAACGCTGGGCTCGGCAACACAACCTGACGGTACTACTTGCGACGCATTCGACGGTATTGCTGGACGCATTAACCGGGAACCCGCAACAGGTGTTCGTCATGAAGGCTCCTGAGCGGGGTGAAGGCATGCCGACACGGTTGGACCAACTCTGCAATCCTAATTGGCTGGACAACTTCAAGCTGGGAGACCTTTACGAAGAGGGGGAGATCGGCAGCAACGCAGACGAGGTTTGAGCATGGCACGGATCAAGCTGCTTGTGACCGGGGATATGGAGAAACTGGCGCTCCACGAATCGTTGAAACGACTATTTCCAGAGCAACGAAACGGCAAAAAGGTAACTTGGGATACGCCCCAGAAGGTTCAGGGCGCGACGTCTTGTCGGTTACAACCATTGTCGCTGAAACACCCCCCTTCCAAACCTATGGTGACGCTAGCCATCGCCATGATCGCTGAGGTGACGTCTGGCAAGACTGGAAGTCCTGCGGATTTGGTTGTGGTAATCGACGATGTGGAGCTCAGCAATCTGGGACAGGAAAAACTTGTCGCGGAGCATTTTCGGGAGGCTGTTAACGTGGCCATTGCCAATCGAAAAAACAAAGATATTCCAGAAGCGGAAATTCGCGACATTCTGCGCGAAAGATGTTCCTTTCACCTCCTCAAACCCATGGTCGAATCCTACCTCTTTGGCGACCTCAACGCACTGGGAACGGCCGGCGTACCGAGAAATGTGCATCCGAGGCTAGTTCACCCGACGGATGTAGAGGAATTCGAGACCAACGACACCGATTGGCTATCGACCTGTCGCTTACAAAACAAAGCTAAGGAAGAAGGAGGCAATCCTTGGTGGCGGCATGAATGCCATCCAAAACACTACCTTGAATATTTGGCTCAACGAGTAGATAAGTCATACATCTACGAAGAAACCAAGCATGGGAAAGACGCTCTTTTAACGCTGGATTGGAGGCAAGTGCCAAAAGTACGTACGGACATTCCGATCATTGGTTCGTTGTTCGAAGATATTGCTGAATGGTTCGATATTCCAAATCCGATCCAATGCCAGACTCATCCAACCTTCTATGCCGCAGGAACGATGGATCAAGCAAAGTTACTTTTACGCAATTTGGGCTGATTCCGTAATCAAGCTGGCCATCTATTTTGAAGAAAGCGGACTTTCGTGACCGTCCGGTATCGGTCAGGACGAATGGCCGTTTTGGCCGAAGTCCAGACATTCGTCAGCATGGCTGGCGGTTCCCGTTCGACGGTTGGCTGATGCGTTATTATCGTCATCAGCGCCTTATCGGCCAGAGACTCGATCATCTGCTGACGAGGTGGACAAGATTCGGTTCTCGTGCATCTTGCCCAATATCGAACGGTGCGATATAGAGGCGCGCGCTGGTAAAGATACATTTGCCCCCCTCGCCCTGCGGGCATGGGTATCTACACAAGTCTCAAAGTGCAGAAAAATCAACTCCTTCCCCCTTGCAGGGGGAAGGTTGGGATGGGGGTAGAGATTCACCGTATCCAGAAGCACCGCCGTATTGTCAGAGTTCAACCCCCACCCTAACCCTCCCCCTGCTAGGGGGATGGGATTTGTGTAGATACCTATGCCCTGCGGGAGAGGGTAGCGTGAGGGCGATTCATGGGTATCTTTACCAGCGCGCTTTCCTATAGCTTATAAACCGGGAATCGAGCAGGCCGCGCCCGGCAACCTCCCCAGCAGCGATTCCGCCGTAACACGGCAATGGACGGAAATCTGCGACGACTTGGCGACAAAGCCGGCAGGCTCTAGGCCAGTCATGGCAAACCCTAAACCACCGCCGTCAGGTCCGTCCGGGAGAAGTCTCGCCCTTGAGCGACAAAGGCTCTCCGCGTAGTTTGGCCAGGGCGTAGGAGAAGCAGTCGCCGAAGTTCAGCGATGCTGGGTGCCGTCCCTTGCCGAAGCGCCGCCTTGTAGGCCGCTTTCGCTTGCGCCTCGTCGAAAGCCACGATTTCAATTCCTAGGCGCTCGACCAATTCATGAAACTGCTCGAAACCTGCGGGGCGGGGCCGTACCGGGCGGTCGCCACCTGGGCGGCCTCCAGATCGAACCCAGGCAAAAGAAGTCGCACGGCTAGCCTGTTTTCCTTCCCTATCGTATGAAGAGTTCACTCTGTGCGAAATAGGAAAACCCCGTCAGACCGGCATCTGTTCCCGACATTTCGTATACGGCATACGGCAATTCTCAGTTTGAGCCAAAGCATTGAAATATAGCCGTCATTCCGGCATCAAGCACTTATGTAGCCGAAGCGCTATCCTCCATGGCACTGGATTCCTGCATCCCTGCTGGAATAACGGCGCTTTTGGCCAAACTGAGAATTGCTGGTGCGGCCTGGCAAGGCCGCACCATCGAGCGGGTGGAAGTCCCGCCCTGGTAACCGCTAGCCACGGGCCAGGTATCCAGCCTTGCGGGCGGGACGGCAACGTCCCCGTTCGATGCGTAGGCAGGAAAGCAGGCGAGGTGCAATGGTAACGGATAAAGCCGACCGTGAAGATTCGAGGTCCGGAAACTCACTGTGGGAGAGGGCTGATGGTATCAGCAAGCCAGCAAGCAATAGCGTCATCGGCGTCAAGGCGAGTCGATGAAGCCCACCCGGACTCTTAGATCGCATCGAGCCTGACACCGCGATGGTGCGGTAACCAGGGAGACCCCTGCGTCGGCGCGGGAAACCGCGCACCCTTGGACAAGTGTAAAGAGCGAGGAAAAGGGCGGAGGCGCAGGGGAGTCGGAGGCGCCCATAGGAGCGAAGATCGCCGGTAACGCGGCGGGAGCAAAGGGGTGCCGGTTTGAGATAACGAACAGGGGATACATGCCCCGACACCGAGCGGACTCTGTGCATGACAACCCAACTTGAACGTTTCACACGATGGGCGCGAGAAGCGCCGCAGCGCGTCTACACGGCGCTGATGGGGCTTCTCAGCGATACGGAGGGATTGAAGGATAGCTTTGAAGGCCAAGCGGGCAACAAGGCGACGGGGATCGACGGGATAAGCAAGGAGGATTATGCGCTGGAGGTGGACGAGAAATTAGAGACGCTCTCGCAAAACCTGCGCAAGCTGTCTTATCGGCCCCAGCCAGTCCGCCGCGTGTACATACCGAAAGCCAACGGCAAAACCCGGCCCTTGGGTATACCGTGTTTTGAGGACCGCATCGTACAAGACCGGCTTGCCGGAATCTTGCAAGCGATCTGGGAGCCTGAGTTTCGCGATTGTTCCTTTGGGTTTCGCCCAAGGCGCAACGCACACCAGGCGCTCAAGCGGTTGGGAGAAATTATCACCAACCAACGGACGCAATGGGTAGTGGAAGCGGATATCAAAGGCTTCTTGTATGCTGCTTCATAATGCCCCCAGGTTCATGAGATCGGGTTAAATAGGTCGGGTTGGTTGTCTATCACTTTGATCCGCAGGCCTTTTCTGCGTCCCCGGCAGACGTGGACGGCTTCGAGT
>JAQTSI010000266.1 GCA_028711365.1 Methylococcaceae bacterium | reverse complement strand
GAGGGAGACTTCCATCTCTGGGTCGAAACCGCCGAAAGCCTGTCCAAACGGCTTTCCCCCGCTCATCATCCACGCCATCTCCCGGCCCGGGAACTGAAAGCGTTGTTGACGGAGTGGGGGCTCGCCGGAGTTTCACTCCAAGTGGTGGAATGCGCGCTGGTTCTGCCCAGCCACGAAAACCACCCCCTGCACTGTCCCGAACTGGCGCCTTTTCTCGAAACGGAAACCCCGTCGTCAGCGGATCTGCGGGAGTGGAAAATCACCTGTTGCCGGCTTGAGCAACGGCCCATCACCGGGTTGAACGAACTGCACTTTCAAACCCTTTTCCAAAGCCAGGCGATCTTGCCGGGTGGGGATTTCCTGTTCTGGTACTGGTTCAGCCAGTCGCTCAAGGCGGTGATGTTCAAGGATTCCTTCGTGCCTGCCCTGTTCCTGAAGGAAGCGAAGAAAAAACAATACGAACTCCACGCCGGCTGGGAGTTTCTCTCCGAGGCTTACCAACAGTTGATCCTGACGGCGGCGGAGCGGATGCCGATCAGCGCCGCGCCGGGCCATGAGCCGGCAAGTCTGTTGCGCCATTGTTCCGAGGTCTTGCTGCGCAGAAGCATCGGCCATGCGAGCCTGACCCAGGCCTTGGCCAAAAAAATCGACGGCAGTGTGGTCGATGTGGCCTTCCATCTGGGAACATCCGGTCCCTATCAAAAAAAAGCCGATCTCGCTCTTTATCGCGACTGGCTGAACTGGCGGCGCAAGCTGGACGGCGGACGGCAGGCTTTGGGTTTTCAGCTGGGTCTGCAATTACTCGAGGCCAGCGAAAGGGAACCTGATTTGTGGCAACTGGCGTTTCAGGTGTCGGCGCGTCACGATCTTTCCCTGTCCATCGGTCTGGAAGACTATTGGGAGATGGGCGATAAGGCGCGAAAGACTTTCTGCAAAAGCTTTGGCGAGGATTTCGAGCAGAATCTCCTGCTCCAACTGGGCCAGGCCGCACGCATCTATCCCGCTTTGTGGGAAGGGCTGGAAACCGATCAGCCCATCGGCATCGAACTGAGCCTGGAAGAGGCTTTCGAATTCCTCAACGAAAGCGCCTGGGTGTTGGAGGATGCCGGATTTCGAGTGATCGTGCCGGCCTGGTGGACGCCGCAGGGCCGCCGCCGGGCCAAGCTGCGGATGCGCGGTTCGGGCCAATCCGCCAAAACCATCGCCAGTAGCAGCCCAAGCGGATTGAGTCTGGAGGTGCTGCTTCAGTACCGCTACGAGTTGAGCTTGGGCGGCGAACCGGTCAGTCCCGCCGAATGGGAGCAACTGGTGAATGCCAAAGTGCCCCTGGTGCAATTCCGCGGTCAGTGGGTGGCGCTGGACCGTGAAAAGATGAGGGAAATGCTGGCGTTCTGGAAAGCGAAAGGGGAAGGCGAAACGCTGGACATGCGCGAACTCCTGCGCCGGGGCGCCGAGGAGGCCGAGTGGTTCGAGACCGAGGCGGAAGACGCCTTGGCCGAGATGGTGGCGAAATTGCGTGATCCCCATCGAATCGAGCCCATCGTCGACCCGCCCAACCTCAACGCCCGCTTGCGCGATTATCAGAAGCGCGGCGTCGCCTGGCTGGAATTCATGGAACGACTGGGTTTGAACGGCTGCCTGGCCGACGACATGGGCCTGGGCAAGACCATCCAGGTCATCGCGCGTCTGCTGTTGGAGCAGGACGATGCCCCGACCCTGCTGATTGCGCCCACTTCGGTGATCGGCAATTGGCGCAAGGAGATCGAGCGCTTCGCCCCGGATATTTCCACCCATATTCATCACGGCGGCGATCGCGCGGCGAACGAACCGGATTTTGCCGAAGCCTGCCGATCCAGCCGGGTGGTCATCACCTCCTACGCGCTGGCGCGCAAGGACGCCAAGTTGTTCGCGGCGCTGCAGTGGCGGCGGGTGGTGCTGGACGAGGCGCAGAACATCAAGAATCCGCTCGCCGCGCAGACCAAGGCCATTTTGCAGCTCAAAGCCGACCACCGGCTGGCCTTGACAGGCACTCCGGTGGAGAATCGTCTGCTCGACCTATGGTCCATCTTCAATTTCCTCAACCCCGGCTATCTGGGCAAGCAGACCCAATTTCGCAAGAATTACGAACTGCCCATCCAGCGCGAGAACAACCGGGGCAAATCCGGCTTGCTGCGCAAGCTGGTGGAGCCTTTCATCCTGCGCCGGGTGAAGACCGACCCCGCCATCATCCAGGACTTGCCGGACAAGGTGGACAACCGTCAGTATTGCAACCTGGGACCGGAACAGGCCACGCTGTACGAGGCGGTGGTGCGCGATGTGGAAAAACAATTGGCCGACAGCGATGGCATCCAGCGCCAGGGATTGATGCTCTCCACCCTGATGAAGCTCAAACAGATTTGCAACCATCCGGCGCAATTTCTGCAAGACGGAGGCCCCTTCACGCCTGAACGCTCGCACAAGCTGGAACGGCTCACCGACATGCTGGGCGATGTGTTAGCCGAAGGCGAGAGCGCCCTGGTGTTCACCCAGTTCACCGAAATCGGCGAACAACTGGAGCGGCATCTGAAAACCGCCCTGCAATGCCAGACTTATTATCTGCATGGCGGAACCTCGCGCCAGCGGCGCGAGCAGATGATCGCCCGTTTCCAGGATGGCGAATCCCCGCCCGCCGTGTTCATACTGTCGCTCAAGGCGGGCGGTGTGGGCATCACCCTGACCCGCGCCAACCATGTGTTCCACTTCGACCGCTGGTGGAACCCGGCGGTGGAGGATCAGGCCACCGACCGCGCTTTTCGCATCGGCCAGACCCGCAATGTGTTCGTGCACAAATTCATCACCCTTGGTACACTGGAAGAGCGCATCGACGCCATGATCGAGGAAAAACGCCAGGTGGCCGGGGCCATCGTCGGCAGCGATGAATCCTGGCTGGCCAGGCTGGATAACGATGCCTTCAAACGGCTCATCGCCTTGAACAAGCAAGCGCTGCTGGATTGAGCCATGAAAACCGTACGCACCTGGTGGGGCAGGAAATTCATCGAAGCCTTGGAAGGCTTCATCGACACGGGCCGGTTGGCGCGCGGGAGAGCCTACGCCAACGAAAATCGGATCAGCCGCTGGGCCATCGAGGGAAACCGCATCAGCGCCAGCATTCGCGGCAATGTCAATCCCTATTACGGGGTCTACCAGGCGCCTTTGTATGAGACTTTCATCGAACTGAAGCCCATCGCGGCGCAGGATTGGAGGAAAGTCATCCAGGAGTTGGGCAACCGCGCCGCTTTCGTCTCGCGGCTATTGCTCAACGAGGTGCCGGACAATATCGAGGAACCGTTCGAGGAACTGGGCTTGCGCCTGTTGCCGGGCAGCGTCAAGGAGATGAAGACCGAATGCTCTTGCCCGGACTGGGCCAATCCCTGCAAGCATGTGGCCGGCCTGGATTATTTCCTGGCGGCCCGGCTGGATCAGGATCCTTTCCTGTTGTTCGAACTGCGCGGTCTTCCCCGCGCCGAACTGTTGCGGCAATTGCGGGATACCCCATTGGGCCGGGCCTTGGCGCAGGCTTTGAGCGAGGAAGAGGCGCCGCTGCAAGCGGCCGAATCCTACTTCACCCGCCCCATCGCCCAAGCCCATCCCTCACCGATGGCCAACGAAGACTTCTGGCGTTGCCGAAAACGCTTGCCGGAACCGATCGAAGCGGCCATCCCTCCCGCCGTATCGGCCTTGGCGATCAAGAAGGGCGGCGATTTTCCGGCCTTCTGGAACAAGGAAAACTCGTTCATCGAGACCATGGAAGCTTTTTACGAAGCCGTCAGGAAGCGGGGGAAGAACTGGTGAAGAAATCTGTCATGTCCCGACCAACGAGGAGAAGCCATGTCGATCCGAAAATTTAAACTGCCGGCCGCCTTGTTCGCCGTTATTGCCGGCGGGTCGTTGGTTTTGGCCGAAACCGCCCCCGGACAGGAATCAACCTCCATGAAACTTCAATCTCCCGCGTTTGCCCGGCAGGGCGAAATCCCCGCGCGTTTCACCTGCGACGGCGATGATCTCTCGCCGCCTTTGGTCTGGTCGGAAATCCCGCCAGGCACCAAGAGCCTGGCTTTGATCGTGGACGATCCGGATGCTCCCGATCCCAAGGCGCCGAAAATGACCTGGGTGCATTGGGTGCTCTATAACCTGCCGGTAGAGGCAGGCGGCTTGCCCGAAGGCGTGAAGCCGGAAAGCTTGCCCGCCGGCACCCAGCAGGGCCTCAACGATTGGAAGCGCACCGGTTATGGCGGGCCTTGTCCGCCCATCGGCGAGCACCGCTATTTCCACAAACTCTACGCTCTGGATGTCGTGCTTGCCGATCTTGACCATCCCAGCAAGGTCAAACTGGAACAAGCCATGCAGGGCCATGTGCTGGCGAAGGCCGAGTGGATCGGAGTCTACCGGCGGAATAAATAGCGCATCGGCTCAACCTCGCCGCATCAATGGCGGCCGTACTGGCTGCGCAGGCGCTCCATGTCGGCGATATGGATGAGTTTGTTGTGGACGGTGATGAGGCCCGAATCCTCGAAGTTTTTCAGGCTGCGGCTGACGGTTTCCAGGGCGAGACCCAAATAGTTGCCGATTTCCTGGCGGGTGAGGCTGAGCTTGAAGTCGATGGCGGAAAAACCGCGCCGGCTCAGCCGGTCGGAGAGGTTGAGCAGGAAGCCTGCGACCCGCTCATCCGCCGGGCGGCGGGTGAGAACGTTGACATCGGTTTCCGAGGCTAAGGTCTCGCCGACATGACGGAACAGCTCCCGCAATAGATTGGGCACTTCCCGGCACAGATTATCCAACTGATCGGCGGGTAGTTCGCAATAATTGAGGGTTTCCAGGGCCACCGCCGAGAAACTATGCTGGTCGTCGGCGAGGGCGTCGAAACCTAACAGTTCGCCCGGCAATAGGTAGCCGGTGAGGAATTCATTGCCGTGCAGGTCGCTGGTCAGCAATTTCGCCGTGCCTGCCTTGATCGCCATGATGCCGCGGAATTTATCGCCTTTGCGGTAAAGGTAATCGCCTTTGTGCAGGGTTTTGCGCCGCCCTACGATGTGGGCGATGCGATTGATGTCTTCTTGGCTTAAGCCGCGAGGAATGCATAAGTCGCTGAGGCTGCAATTGCGGCAGGTGACCTGAAGCTTGGTCTTGATTTCGCAGGTTGAGGTATCGGTCATATCGGACGGGAAAAAAAGTCGGTTATATATTCTACTCGGAACGTTCGGCGCTTTCGATGGCCATGTGGTTTTGGGACGCCTCGGCGTGCCCGTTTGGCGCCATCCGATGCCGGCGATGTTTCGTGTATACTGTCGGCCTTTCCCGCCCAACCCGGCGAACGGATAAGGCCCTTTCCTCTTAAATCCCGTTTCCTGTGTCCAGCCCATCCTCAGCCATCGTCAGGGCCGAGAACCTGACGAAACATTACGGCAAGCAGTGTGTCGTCGACCGGATTTCCTTCGCCATCGGCCGAGGGGAGTTTTGTGGCATATTGGGGCCGAATGGGGCGGGCAAGACCACCACGTTGAAAATGTTGCTGGGCAACACGCCTTTCAGCGGCGGAAAATTGCAAGTTTTGGGCCATCCCATCCCGCAGCAGGCCCGCGCCGTGCGCGCCCATATCGGCGTGGTGCCGCAGGCCGACAACTTGGACCCGGATCTTACCGTGGTGGAGAACCTGCGCGTCTATGGCCGCTATTTCGGGCTGAAACCGGTCGAGGTCGCCAAGCGCATGCCGCAATTGCTGGCCTTCAGCGCTTTGGAGGAAAAGGCCGGCGCCCGCATCAGCCACTTGTCGGGAGGCATGAAGCGAAGGCTCTCCATCGCCCGCGCGCTGATCAACCAGCCGCAACTGCTGATCCTGGACGAACCCACCACCGGTCTGGATCCGCAGATACGCCAGAACATCTGGCAGTTGCTGCGCCAGTTGCAGAAGGAAGGCATCACCCTCATCATCACCACCCATTACATGGACGAGGCGGAACGCCTGTGCGGGCGCATCATCCTCATGGACCACGGCCGCATCCTCGCCGACCAGACGCCGCAAGAACTGGTGCGTGGGCATATCGAGCCCCATGTGCTGGAGATCCATGGTTCCGGCATGGCCGCCTGGCAAAAAGCCAATCCCCTGGAGAGCCCCATCCGTTGCGAGCAGATAGGGGAAAGCTGTTTCTATTACGGCGCGGATTTGTCCGACTTGGTGAGAACCCTGGACGGCTGGCCTTCCTTGCGGTATTCCTTTCGGCCGGCCAATCTGGAGGATGTGTTCCTGAAGATGACCGGACGGGAACTGCGCGATGCCTAGCTGGTATTCCCGTTGGCTGGCGGTGTGGCTGCGCAACGCCCTGGTCTGGCGGAAGTCGCTGAAAACGGCCTTGCTGGGAGGATTCGCCGAGCCTTTGTTCAACCTGCTGGCCTTGGGCTATGGCCTGGGGCATTTCATCGGCGAGGTGCAGGGCGCCTCTTATATCGCTTTCCTCACCGCCGGCATACTCTCCACCAGCGCCATGAACGCCGCCACCTTCGAGGGGCTTTATCTGGCCTATACCCGCATGGCCGTGCTGAAGACTTGGGATGGCATGATGGCCGCGCCTTTGGGCATCGCCGACGTGGTGATGGGGGAGATCCTGTGGATGGCCAGCAAG
>JAQTSI010000265.1 GCA_028711365.1 Methylococcaceae bacterium | reverse complement strand
ACCGGGAGGCATTCCGGCGCTGTGTAGGAACCGATCCGATCCACGCCTCCCTGAGCGAACTGGCGACCTGCGCCGCCGAACATGACTTGCCGGAGGCCGTCGCATTGTGTGGACAAGACCGCAACCTGTGGCTGGATTTGCTGTTCAGCCACATCGTCCAGCCTCATCTGGGTCTGGGCCGGCTTTGCTTCGTCTATGATTATCCCGCCAGCCTACCCTCGCTGGCCCGTCGAAAACCGGGTGACGGCGAGGTGGTGGAAAGAGTCGAAATCTTCCTGGAAGGACTGGAGTTGGGTAATGGTTTCCATGAACTGGCCGACGCCCGGGAACAGGAACGGCGCTTCGACGCCGATCTGGCCCAGCGCCGGGCGATGGGGCTCGCATTGCCGCCCAAGGACCGGCGCCTGCTAGCCGCCCTGGAAGCGGGGTTGCCGGATTGCTCCGGCGTGGCTCTGGGGCTGGATCGTTTGTTGATGCTGATGACCGGGGCCGAATCGATCGAGGAAGTCTTGGCCTTTCCCTTGCCGGTGAGCTGAGCGGTGAGACCCTCTATTCGGCAAGGGAATAGCTTACCAACAAACGACGATATATCCGCCACTGCCGTCATAGAAGGCAACGCAAGGATCATTGGCCGGCACCGGATTCGGCGCGCCCGACTTATTGAAACCCAGCGCATCGGCGTCGGCCGAGTAGGCAAGACCCACGGTGGAAACGGATGGCGAGTCCATCCCCTGCTTCTTGCGCAGGTGTAGTTCGAGGTAATAGGCCCCGCCCTCGATAGTCCAGTCATGGGAAAACGCAACCCGCATCCTCAGCAGGGCGTTGGAATTGGCCGGGGATGTCAGCGGCGCAAAGGAGGCGTTGCTGTCGGCTCTGGCGATATTCGTCGTTCCTCCGGTCAGCGGGTCGACCCGAATCAGTTTGGCTTTGACATTGGCATCATCCCCTCCCTTGTCCGGATCCTGAAATCCGACGAACAGGGTATTCCAACTCCAAGTGCCGGGATTGGTGAGGGGGCAACGTGCAATGATTTCTGCAAAACCCTTTTTGTAAGATTTATCGCTTTTCCCCTTGCCATTTTTCTTGAAACTCAAGCTTGCGCCCTGGCGTTCCACCAGGGACTGGGCGTTCTCCTCCACGGTGCAGGTGGAAGCGGCAATCGTGAGAACCTGAGAAACCGGGGGTTCATAATTGATGATTTGGTTGAGAGGAACATCGGCACCAACCGATCCGGAAAACACGCCGACCAAGGCGGCAGTGAGAGTGGTACGTTTCATGAGTTTAATCACCCTGTTCAAAAGCGGAAGGGATTGAAGATGTCAGTCAGTTTACCCGGTTTAGGGATTTCGAATCGAGTCATTTCTGAGCGCACGGCAGCAGCACTCTTTAAAATGCCAGGGTGATGCGCGCAAATAGGGATCGGTCCGGGAAAAAGGGAGCCTGCTCCAAAACCTGGTTGCTACGCAAGCCGATGCTCTGATAACGAAAACTTTGGTCGAATAGATTCTTCACCTCCAACTGAACCAGGCCTAAACGATTGGGCAAGCGATAACCCAACACCGTATCCACCAGGGTGAAATCATCGCTTTGATATCCCTTGCCGCCCACGTCCACCTGCTGATTCACATAGGTCGTTCGCAGGGAAGCGAACCATCCTGTAGGCGAGAAATAAGCCAACGTGATCGGCAGGGTATGGGTGAGCGTACTGGCGGGATCGGAATTGGAACTATTGAAACTTCGGTTGATAAACTCCTCATAGGTATATTCCGTGCGCAGGCTGATATGCTCCCAAGGGGCCCAATACCAATAAGCCCGGTAAAGCCTTTCCGTCCAATGATTGGAACTAGTAAGACTGTGTCCAGTGGTGTCTTGCCGGACAAAAGGAAAATCCAAATCCCGATGGCTCAATTCGATGCCGGCGGAAACCTGGGAATCGAAGCGATGATCCAGCGCGATTCCATAGCGCGTGGTCCTGGACCCCAGGGGATCATCATAAAGCTGATTGAATCCTGCCACCTGTACCGGTTCCAGGGTTTGCCCGGCGACCATGCCGGGATGCTGGTTGCGAAAATAAGCCAGCCTCAGCGTGGTTTCCGGTCGAATCCGCCAAGTCAGGCCCACTTTGGGATTGAGCCTAATAGTATCGATTCCAAACTTAAAGATCGACTGGGCTGCGACGCTATGCCCCAAGGTCCAGGTGAAATGATTCGGGTAACGAACATGAAAATAGGCGTAACCGTTACTTTGACGAATTCCATCATTGATTTCGGTCGGGTTAAGATTTTGGAGAGACAACGCGCCTAACACCGATAGAGGAATCGCCTGATTCTGATTGATGCTGGTCAGCAGGTTGCCATTCCCCTCGAAATGCCCCCCGCCGATCGCCGCATCGAAAACCGGGTGACGAAACAGATACTGCAACTCGCCGCCATAATTCTGCAAAGGGCTCGAACTGCCGACATGTATGCCGGGGGCGGGATTCATGCCGGATTTCACTTGCAGATCCTGGTATGCCATGGAGGCCAGCCAATCCGATGAAGCACTAGGCGACCAATGGGCGCCGAAGCGATACACGTCCGAGTTTTCCCGCCGGCGCGAGGTGTTTTGTTGGGCGAGTTCCACGGCGGTAGGCGCGAAGCGCAATCCCAGGAAACCGTTTTCCACCTCCCGATGCCGGTATTCCATCTGCGCATTGAAATCGGGCGTCATCCGGCCTTGCAGGAAGACGGAATAAAGGTTCTCGTCGATGTCGTCGTTGTTGCGAAAACCATGGGTGCTGAGGTGCGTCTGCCCCAGGCTGAGAGAGACGGGATGATGGATAGCCGATAGCACGGTTTCATTGCCGTAGGTATCGAAACTGCCGACGATGCCGGAAGCCAGCAAGGAGGCGCCGTTGCGTGCGAACAACGGATTGAACTCGTTCATGCCGGCGTCGGCGGGGCCTAGCCCGGACACGGTCAACAGGTTGTTTTCCGCCTGCTGGGGCTGCACCGGCGTGATATTGATAGGTTGCAGCAATTGCGACTGCAACAGTTCGCTGACCCTGGCGAATTCGTGACGGGGAACGCTCTGATAGGTATCGGACAGCAGGCGATGAGCGGTGTAATTCGCCGGGTTGCTCTCCAGGGATTTGAAGGCTTCTAACTGCCCTAGACGCTGGAAACCCACTTGGTTGAAGATGCGCCCCAAAGCCGCGCCACGGGCCGCAGAATCATCGTCCAGCATCTGCCTGGAACGGTACACCGCCCGGTTGTCGTTCAACTCGACGGCCTTGTGCATTTCCTGCAGCGCTTCGATCGGACGGTTTTCAGTCTGTTTGTGGATGGCGTCGTAGAAATAAGCCGTGGGATCCTTCGGATCGAATTGTATGGCGAGGCCATATTGGGCTTGCGCGAACTTGCCGCGTTTCTGCTCGTAATAGGCTTTACCCAGATAGCTGCGAATCAGCGCATTGCGGGGATCGAGCGCCGCGGCGATGGAAATTTCCTCGGTTCCGCCGTCCAGATCACCGGCGTTGATTTTCGCCAAACCCAAGCCGAAGCGGGGCAATGAAGCGGAGGAGTCGAGTTCGATGGCTTTATCGAATAACGCCTCGGCTGCGCCGGTTTCATCCCTCCCCAACAAGGCAAAACCCTTGACCGCCTGCGCCAGCGGGTTGCCGGGCTGGAGAACCACGGCTTTCTCGGCCGCATCCTGCGCAGCCTCCCAATTCCCCAATGCCAATTCGAGTTCGGCGACCCGAGCCCAGCCATCGGCATCGGCCGGGCCCGACTCCACCGCTTTTTTCGCATCGAGCAAAGCCAGATCAAGCTCGAAAAAAGCCTGATGGACATAGGACATGGCCCGGTGGGCGGATGCTGAACCCCCATTGTTTTCCAGGGCCTTTTTGGCCAAAACCCGTGCCTCGTCCTTATGATTGTGAGCCAGTTCGATGATCGAAAGCAAAGCCTGCGCTCTACCATCATGGGGGGCATCATCCAATAACCGCCGCAGATTTGCCTCCGCCTGCTCCGAGCGTCCCACGGCCAAAAGCAATCCGGTTTCGAGCAATAGAACGGGTTGGTCCCGTTGATCGAGGGGAACGGAACTCAGAGCGCTCAGGGCGGCGGCGATATCCCCCTCATGATACCGATCCAGAGCGATTTTGATGACCGGAAAAGCAGGATTTCGGGCATAAGCCGAGGCATCGGAATCGAACACGGGCGGATAATACAGCGTCCATTGCACCGCGTCCTCGGGCTTGAGGTCGAGTTTCAGCATCGGCGCCTCACCTCGCCTCACCAACGCGGACTGATTCTTGCCCAAGTCCAACTTGCCTTTTGGGTTTTCGACGGCCACTTTGCCTTCGAACACGTCGATGCGAGTTTCGTCATCGTTCACCCGGATGGCGAATTCGGTACCCTTGATGGTGGCGTTGACGAAAGGGGTCTTGATGTTGAGCTCGTAGGGCACCCGACTGATGAAATAGACCGCACCACGCAGCAATTCCACCCAGTCGGCGCCTTGCTGCTTGGCTTCCGAAAAAGCGAGGGTGGTATTCTGATCCAGACGGACGAAGGTTTCATTCTTCATGTGGATCTGGGCGCGGCTCTTTTCCCAGGTGCGCACCTTGTCGCCGAAGCAGAATGAATAATCGAGATCGGCTTCCAGCCAGGCCTTGCGCAGCGATTTGAAAGCATCGACCTTGCCTTGCTTGGACGCCAGTTTGGCCAACCAATCCGTACAATCGGGCGCTTCCATGGCCGCCGCCCCCGATGCGAGGGAGGTCCCCAGAGCCAGGCATAGGATGCTCAAACAACGAACCGGGCCGCTAAGCACCCGTGAACGACGGATACTCACCCTCCCACGCCAAAACTCCATACATGATTTCCCCCTCATCTCGGACCCCAATCTTCGGAAACCTTGCTCGATCGGCGCGCCTACTCGCAATAGATGAAATCTACTGTCTTGAATTCCTAAGAGTACTGTCTGAATCGGCCTCCGTCAACCGTAGCCTTTTCCCGACAGTCATCGAAATCGACCGGATGGCGATAGCTGGGAAAGCAGATCAATCCTTGCCGATTCTGATGGGCTGGGGATTCATCGCAACAGCGCAATGGCCCCTTTGTTGCCGACATAAATCGGCATAAAACCTCGAAGGACCATCACTTGGATAAAACCCGAGAATACCCTCGAATACCTCTTCCGCCTCTCCATAGGCGCCTAATCGATAGCGTTTCAGCCCCCCGGCGAATTCTGCGCAAAGCCGACGCCGCTGTTCCGTGGCATCCTCCATCCCACAGAGCAATTCATGGATGAGTACGGCGCGAGATTTGCCTTCCAATAAAAACGAACCCAACTCGCGGGTCAGGAACAGCCCGGTTTGGGTGATCATTTCCCCGGTAACGAGGATGCGGGTGCCGAGCTTCTTGTTGAGATTCTCGATGCGCGAAGCCGTGTTGACCGTATCCCCGATGGCGCGATACTCATAATGCTCATCCGAACCCACATTACCGAGCCGGAAAGAACCCGAATGGATGCCGATCCTGATGGGAAGTTTGATCGCATGCTCGCGGTTGAACCGCTCGACCTCCGCCTGCACGGACAGCGCGCAGCGACAAACCGACTGCACCACCCCGGAAAAATCGCGCTCATCGGCCCAGATAGCCAGCATGGCATCTCCCACCACGTCGGACACTAAGCCGCCATGGCGTTTGACCAATGGGAAAAGCCCACCGTAATAACGGTTCATGAGTTCTCCCAGACTCATGGGATCCAGGGATTCCGCCAGCTTGGTATATTGACCGGCATCGGCGAAAAGACAAGCCCCTCGTGGAATCTCAAACGCGATGCCGGAGCCCGGAACCACCCCCTTTTCGATCATCTTGTCGACCATTTTCTCGGGGACATAGTAACTGAAGGCCCGATAGATTTCTTCCCGTTCATGGTGACTCACCGCATACCGCCACCAAATGGAGCAGAAAGCGGCGAATGGGGTTTGCACAAACAAGACGGTACAATAAGGAATCCATAAATTCGAAGTAAACGCCAGGAAAACCAGGGCGAAATAAGCGCCGCTGAACAACAGGCTTGCCATGATTCCATAGCGAATTCGCTGATTGGTAAGCCATGTCACGATGAGCACGGCCCAAGCCAGCAGAATCACCCAGTGAAATCCCAGCGGGAATACCTTCAGCTTGGAATTCTCGTAAAGATTGGCGAAAGCGGTCGCCGCCAATTCCACGGTGCTGATGGTGAGATTTTGCGGCTTGGAAAAAAAAGTATAGAAACCAAGCGTTTTTTGCGGTTGCAAGTCGTCGGCGAAACCGACGAAGACCACTTTGCCGGAAAAATCGAAAGCCTCATTCCCCGCCCCCCCCAATAATTGGCTGACCGAAATCGTGGGAATCGCGCCCGGTGGCCCGTAATGGTTGAAGTGAATGCTGTCCGCATCGTACAGGAACTTCAGCCAGCTTGCGATCAGGGCACGGTGGTCTCCGATGGCGGGGGTATTCAAAATCTCATCCCGCTGCTTCGAAAAACCGGGATCCTCGAGAGCCAACCGTCTGAATCTCGCAAGGAAATCATGCATCGCCTCATTGGTCAACAAATCCCTGGAATCAGCCGGCAAGTTCGCGGCGAGTTCTGGATCGACCCTTCGCAATGCCATCAGAAATTCCCTGTAAGCGTGTTTCAGGAAATAGGCGGTGAAACTGATGACGGGGAAACTGGGCTGATTCGGATCTCCACCGGCGAAAAGCCAGAATTGATTGACCGTAGAGGG
>JAQTSI010000264.1 GCA_028711365.1 Methylococcaceae bacterium | reverse complement strand
ATCCGGCAATCGAAGCCATCGACCTGGGGGTAGTGACCGACGATCCGGTTGCGGTGAAAAATGCCTTGCGGGAAGCCTCCCACCGGGCCGATGCGATCATCAGCTCCGGCGGCGTCTCCGTAGGCGAGGCCGACTTCGTCACCGAATCCCTGGCCGAGATCGGGAGGATAGGCTTCTGGAAAGTGGCGATCAAACCCGGCAAACCCTTCGCCTTCGGATCCATCGGCCAAAGCTGGTTCTTCGGCCTACCCGGCAACCCGGTGGCGGTCATGGTCACCTTCCTGCAAATCGTCCGCCCTTCCCTGCTGCATCTGATGGGCGCGCAACCCGCTCCGACTTTGCGGCTCAAAGCCGCAAGCCGCTCTTACCTGAAAAAATCACCGGGGCGCATGGAATTCCAGCGCGGCCTATTCGCTCCCGACGGCAACGGCGACCTGGTCGTGAGCGCCAGCCAGGGCCAGGGTTCGCACCAATTGCTGGGCATGAGCCAGGCCAACTGCTTCATCGTCCTGCCGGCGGACAATACCGGCATATCCCCGGGCGACATCGTCGAAATCGAGCCCTTCGCCGCGGGCCTGTTTTGACCCACCTGCTTCGAAAACCGCATTCAACCCCGAATCAAGACGATTTTTCATCGTTTCCCCCCCCACACAAGGAGCACTCCATGCAAAGCATTCTGGTCACCGGCGGAGCCGGCTACATCGGCAGCCACGTGGTCAAACAACTGGGCGAAATGGGCGAACGCCTGGTCATACTGGACAATCTCTCCACCGGATTTCGCTCATCCGTGCTCTACGGCGAATTCGTCGAAGGCGACACCGGCGATGCCGAACTGGTGAGCCATCTCCTGCGCGAGCAGAAAATCGAAGCCGTGCTGCACTTCGCCGCCCACACCGTCGTGCCGGAGTCGGTGGAAAACCCGCTCAAGTATTACGGCAACAACACCTGCAACACCCGCAACCTGTTGCAATGCTGCCAGCAGGCGGGGGTGAAACACTTCATCTTCTCCTCCACCGCCGCTGCCTACGGCATCCCGCAAGATACCTATTGCAGCGAGGACACCCCCACCAGCCCCATCAACCCCTATGGCTCATCCAAACTGATGAGCGAAATGATGCTGCGCGACCTCTCCGCCGCCTGTGATCTACGCCATGTCATTCTGCGCTATTTCAACGTTGCCGGATCAGACCCGGAAGGCAAGATCGGCCAGTCCACCCGAAACGCCACCTTACTGATCAAGGTCGCCGCCGAAGTCGCCGTGGGCAAACGCGAGAAACTCTATGTCTTCGGCACCGACTACCCCACCCCGGACGGCACCGGCGTGCGCGATTACATCCATGTCAGCGATCTCGCCGACGCCCACATCCAGGCCCTCAACTATTTGAGAAATGGCGGCGAGTCTACCCTCCTCAATTGCGGCTATGGCCACGGCTACAGCGTCCGCGAAGTGATCGACGCGGTGAACCGGGTCCACGGCAGCCCGATCCGGGTGGAAGAACACCCTCGCCGCGCCGGCGACCCCCCTTCCCTGGTCGCCGCCGTCGACAAGATTCACCGCCGCTTGCGGTGGACGCCCCGCTACGACGACCTGGAATTCATCGTGAAGACTTCGCTGGAATGGGAGAAGAAACTGAAGGACCTAAGGAAGATAAAACCCTGAACTCCCTCAATACAAATCCACCGGGTCGATGTCCACCGACCAGCGCACTTGATGGGTTTCGGGGAACAAGGGAAGGCGCTGGACCAGGAATTCCACCAAACCATGCAAGGGCCTGCGCCTAGGGCTTTGCAGCAGCAATTGCCAGCGATGGCGGCCGGCCAGACGCGCCATGGGGGCGGGAACGGGCCCGAGCACCTGGACCTCGCCCGGGTGGCAATCGCCGGCCAGTTCGCAAAGCCGCTTCAGCAGCCGTTGCGGCAGTTGCGCATCATTGGCCTCGGCCCGCCACAGCGCCTGGTAGGTATAGGGAGGCAGCCCCGCCACCCGGCGTTCTGCCAGGGCGGCCTCGGCGAAGGACGCATAGCCTTCGCGGATCAGCCTGCGCAGCAAGGGATGCTCCGGCTGGCGGGTTTGCAGCAATACCAGACCGGGGCGCTCCTCCCGTCCGGCACGCCCGGCCACCTGCACGATCAATTGCGCAGTGCGCTCGCCGGCGCGGAAATCCAGGCTGAACAACCCGCCATCCACATCCAGGATACCCACCAGGGTGACATTGGGAAAATGGTGGCCTTTCGCCAGCATCTGCGTGCCCAGCAGGATATTCACCTCGCCCGACTGCACCCGTTCCAGCATCCGCTCCAGGCTGCCCTTGCGCCGGGTACTGTCGCGGTCGATGCGCAATATCCGTGCTTGGGGAAACAATCGCGCTAGGGCCTGCTCCACCCGTTCCGTACCCTGCCCCAAAGGACGCAGGTCGGCGGTACGGCAATTCGGGCAATCGCGCAGCCATGCCTGTTCATGGCCGCAATGATGGCAACGCAAGCGGCGTTCGCCGGCATGCGCCACCAGGCGGGCATCGCAGCGCTTGCATTCGGCCACCCAACCGCAGGCGTGGCAGATCAGGGTAGGGGCGAAACCTCGGCGGTTGAGAAACAGCAGGCTCTGTTCGCCGCGCGCCAGGGTTTCGCCGATTTGCCCGATCAGCGCCGGGGAAAGGCCTTCGTCCAGCAATTGGTTGCGGATGTCGATCCGGCGAAACGTCGGGTGCACGGAGGCACCGGCCCGCTCGGGCAAGGCGAGATGGACATAGCGCCCGCTACGCGCGTTGTGCAAGCTCTCCAGGGAAGGCGTGGCCGAACCCAGCAGCACCGGAACGTGCAACTGGCGGGCGCGCATCACCGCCACGTCCCGGGCGGAGAAACGGAAGCCTTCATGCTGCTTGAAGGAGGCATCATGTTCCTCGTCCAGGATGATGATGCCGGGTCGGGCCAGGGGTGTGAACACGGCGGAGCGCGTGCCCAGCAGGATGGAGGCTTCGCCCCGCTGCATGGCCAGCCAGGAGCGGCAACGCTCGGATTCGTTGAGACCGGAATGGAACACCACCAGGGATACGGAAAAACGGGACCGGAAGAGGGCCTCCAGTTGCGGGGTCAGGCTGATTTCCGGCAGCAGGACCATGGCCTGTGCCCCCCGCCTCAACACGCTATCCACCAATCGCAGATAAACCTCGGTCTTGCCGCTGCCGGTGACCCCCTCCAACAGGAAAGCGCGATAGCCGTCCAAGGCCTCGGTCACCGCACCCACCGCATCCTGCTGGGCGGCGTTCAGCGCCGGCACCGTCGAATCCACCTCAGTCAAAGGCACAGAATCGCCTTCCTGGCTCATATCGGTGGCGATCGGCGAGAGACGAGCCCCGCTCTCCCGCCAACAGGCCCAGCCCTTGTCGATCAAGGCCCGCACCGGGCCGCGCCAGTCCCATTCCAGTGCGGCCAACTCCTGCAGTGGAACGGATCGCTCGCGCAGCCATTGCAGCAACAAAGCCTGCCGGGGCGCCCGCCCCGACAAGGCATGCGCTCCAGCCAGGCCGGTCAGGCAAAGAACCCGCTGGGACTCTGTCACCGCCGACCGCCCCTGCCGCAAATGCACGGGAAAGGCAGTGGCAAACACCTCGCCGATGGGGTGATGGTAATAACGGCTCGCCCACAACAAGATCGCACGATCATCGTCGGAAAGCAGCGGTTCATCGTCCAACACCGCTAGGACCGGCTTGAGCTTCGCCGGATCCAGGCTTTCGTTCTCGCCCACGCCCAGCAAATAACCCACGGTATTGCGCCGCCCGAAAGGCACTTCGATGCGGATGCCCGGTCTCAAACGCATCGGGTCGATCGCTGCGGGAGGCCAGTAATCGAAGCTGCGCCGCAAGGGAAAGGGAACCGCGACCTTAAGAACGAGGCTCATGGCGCGCGCATGCGCTGTCAACAAATTGTAAACCGATTCCGGCATGATCCTTCGCAGGCCTTGCCAAATCCGGGGTTGACGGCTTATCCACAGAATCTGTGGATAACTTTGTGGAATAAACCGTGAAAAGCATCCGGAAACTGCACGGCGGCTGGTTTTGCGCTGGATTGTTAATTTTTTTCACAATTGAAAATCTTGTTTTGAAATAACAAGTTAATAAATTTAGAAAGCGCTGTTCGAGCCCTTGGGCAAGAGAATTTCCACTTGACAGGCAAATTCTATACACTGTGCATAACTCGAATTTTGTAACCTCATCAATGAATCAACCGCTTAACGTCTGAGTCCTTAAATCATATTCATCAGGGGAGGAAACATGGAGATTGATCGTTTGCAGGTGCTGCGTACCGACGCATCCGGTATGCCGCTGGAATGGATCGGTTACCAGGAAGCTGCCAAGCTTTACTATCTGGAACAGGTCGCCTATGCCTGCGGTTCCAGGATCTGCACCCTACACGGCGGCATCAATGCCAAGAGCGGGGTACGCAGCCTGCTCGACATCAATTCCATCCTCGCTACTTACAGCCATTCCGGCGGCTATAAAGTCAATCAAGACTATTTGCCGCCGCTGAGCAATCAGGCCTTGTTCCGCCGCGACAACCATCTCTGTCTGTATTGCGGGGTGAGGTTTGCCAACGGTGAGTTGTCGCGCGATCATATCACCCCCTTGAGTCAGGGGGGCGAGGACATCTGGAACAATGTGGTCACCGCCTGCAAGCGCTGCAACAACCATAAGGCGGGACGCACCCCGGAGCAGGCGGGCATCCAGTTGCTGGCCATACCCTTCATTCCCACCCATGCCGAGTATGTTTACCTACAAGGACGCCGCATCCTCAGCGATCAGATGGAATTCCTCAAGGCCCATTTCCCCCGCAAGAGTCCTTTGCACCAAAGGATAAGCTGAAACTCGCGAGTCACGCATGGCTTCTCTCGGATTATTCATAATGTGTCCCTAGTCTCAGTACCTTGATGGTCTGTATTTCCCCGATGAGCTGATAAACCAAGCGGTGCTGAATATTGGTTCGGCGCGAATAGGCCCCCGCCAGGTCGCCTATCGGCTTTTCATAGGCTGGCGAGATATGGAATGGGTTTTCGGCGATGAGAAGTTCCGTCGCTTTATGCTTGAGCCCGGCAGCGGCGAGTTTTTTGGCACGCTTTCATATATTTCGTCACTCCAGCGGTATTTCCGTCAGCGGCCAATCGAGGATGGCATATTCGCTCCAGTTCTTGTAATCGAAATGCCACCACTCCCGGGGATGGACGGTGAAACCTTCGGCCTCCATCACCTGGCGCAACAAATCGCGCATGTTCCGCGCATTCTGATCGCCGCCGGTATAATCCGGATAGGATTTCTCGTTCATCTCGTCGAATTCGCTGGGCATGGCGACTTCCTGGCCGGTTTCGAGAGAATACAAACTGAGATCCACGGTGCAACCCCGGTTGTGGCGCGATCCCAGGCGGGGATCGGCGACGAATCGGCGCTGATCTCCGCTGACCGAATCCCAAAATAGTTTGGTGACCGACCAGGGCCGATAACCGTCGAACAGCAACAGCCCCAGGCCTTGGGGCTTCAACCGGGCATGGACGCGCAGCAAGGCCTGCGCCACCGGCTTTTGCAGAAAAACCTTAGCCACTGGATAGACCGCTTTGCCGACAAAATTATTGGCGGTGGCATAACGCACGTCCAGGCGCAGGCTGGGATCGAGCTGGATGAGTTCCACCAATTCCGACGGCCGGAAGGGGCCGATTTCCTGCGGCAGCCCTTCGGCACAGGCACCCACCGATGAGAAGCCGACAAAAGCGGTGCAGAACCGTTTGATCCAGGATTTCAGTGAGAACAGTGTATCGGTCATTGAACAGTTGCTCCAAGGGAAAGAAAATCTCGGTTCCAAGCGGGGTGCGAGAGGCCGCCAACCCCAGTCTTATCCACAGGAACTGATGGTCTGTCGCGGCCTCGGGTGAATCTTGGCCTTATTTGGCCTTATAATGCCAGAATCGTGAGCCTCGCTCATGATCTATCCATAATCCTTGCCCTGACAATACAGGAGAATCGAGATGAAAAGAGGGTTATGCTTGTTCGCTTGGATATTCGGCTATTGCCAGGCAGGCGAGTTGCTCGGCCTGACACCGGACGAATTGCAGGCCATGGAGAACCAGGGCGCGCTGGTGGTGGATGTACGTACCCCGCAGGAATGGAAGAGCACCGGCATCATACCCGGTAGCCATGCCCTCACCTATTTCGACGCCAACGGCGGCTACGACAAGGAAGGCTGGCTCAAGCAGCTCAAACCCTTGATGAAATCCCCCGACCAGGCCCTGATCATGGTCTGCCGCTCCGGCCATCGCAGCGCCATGGTCGGCAGGATGCTGTCGGATGAGGCAGGCTACTCCAAGGTTTATCACCTGGAAAAGGGTATCCGTGGCTGGAGCGCGGAAAGCCTGCCTTTGGCGCAACCGTAAACCGGTTCGAGCTTGAAAAGGGCTCCCGTGGCCCCCACATCACAGCCATCTCAAACTTGAACCTCGAGGCTCCTATGCGCATGGACAAACTGACCGCTAAATTCCAGGCCGCTCTCGGCGAGGCGCAAAGCCTCGCCTTGGGACAAGACCATCAATTCATCGAACCGGTCCATGTCATGAGCTCGCTGCTGGATCAGGAAGGCGGTTCGGTGAAGCCCCTGCTGAGTCAGGCCGGCGTCAATGTCAATGGATTGCGCGCGGCCTTGGGCGAAGCGCTGGAGCGCATGCCGAAAGTGGAGGGGACCGGCGGCGACGTGCAGATTTCCAACGAACTGTCGCGCCTGCTCAACCTCACCGACAAGCTGGCCCAAAAACGCGGCGATCAGTATATCGCCAGCGAA
>JAQTSI010000020.1 GCA_028711365.1 Methylococcaceae bacterium | reverse complement strand
AGGCGCGCCAGTTCTTCAAGCACCTGGCGGGCTCTTGATTCTGTTTTCATGGTAGGGGTTCGAAACGGAAGGAGCGAAAGGGTGGCCGATTGACCCGGGAAGCGCGGCGGTATTCACAAAACATAAACGATGGAAGACGATACATTCACACCGAGCCGGGGAGCGAGTGGCTGTTTTCAGCGGGATTGATCGTTAGGGTGGAAAATAGGCTCATGGACGCGATCGTTCATACAAGTTCCCGACACACAAGGCAAGAAAAATTTTCCATCTCGCAGCACTTCCCTGTCGCCGCTGGGATTTCGCAAACATGGCTAGGATAGCGCCCCGCCTCGTCTTCCGCCACTGCCAGGGGCTACCGGGTGGCGATTGGATCCTGCGGGACGAGGTTTTTTGACCTTGCCGGGCATTTCGCCGCCGCGCCCAGAACCCTGGCCATGGCTGCGAGAACTCGCGCAGTGTCCGCCGGATGTTTTCGAGGCCCCAGGAAGATCGTGTTGCGTAAGAAGTTACTGTTTTTCGAAGCCCAGAATTCCGTATCGCAACAAACCTGTTCGGCTGGCGTATTCGGCGAACAGGGTTTCCACCGCGGCGGATGGATTGCGATAGGGTAGCTGATGCCGCAGAGCGTGCAGGAAATCGTAGGTGGGCAGGGTATTGCGGGTGATGTCCCGCTCCAGGCAGGTGGAAAATCCGCTCTCCCGAGCCAGTTGCCGGTAACGCGCATAGGTGAATTGCACGTCGCAGCGGCCATAGAAGCCGATGGATTTCGGCCAGCGCGAAATCAGCCAGGCCGAGGGCCGCAGCCAGGGAGTGATGAGGAAATCCGAAAGCGCAAGTCTGCCGCCCGGCTTCAACACCCGCCAGGCTTCACGGAAAAACCGGCGGCGATCGGGAAAATGAAAGATGCATTCCACCGCCAGCACCGCGTCCAGGGATTCGTCGGAGTAGGGTAGGGCGCAGGCGTCGGCATTGACCCAATGGAGGGTATTGCCGGATTCCGGCAATACCTGCCGACTCGCCCTGGCGAGTTGGCGCAGGTCGATGTTGAGACCCCGTAAATCCATGGAGCCGTAGCGTTCGTTCAAACTGGCAAGGGTTCCCCCGAAGCCGCAGCCCACGTCCAACACCCGCATGCCCTCACCCACGCAGGCGGCTTCAGTGACCAACCCCATCAGCCTCTCGGCGGCTTCGGCGAATTCAACGGCGTTCGGCCGTCGCACGGGAGGGGTTTCCCAATAGCCCCAATGCACATGGTGGCCGAAGGTTTGCGCCAGCACGGGATGGTCGTCCAGCAGGCTCAGCAAGGCGTCGAAATAAGGCAGGTCGGACAGTCTCATGACAATAGGAGGCTCGTGCTTTTCTCGCCATTGTGCGGCGATGGGCGGGAAAACGCCATCGCTTCGAGTTCCAGCCTCAACACTTTGGGAGGCAAGAGAGTAAAATCGCTCCGTGACTCAATCCGGACCGATAGGGCTCGAACGGGTTTGGGAAAACGAAGCGTAGACTCACGCGGAATCATCGCATAGCGGAGAATAGTGAAATGTCGAGCGAATCGAGTTCTTTGATTGGTCGTGTCCTGCAAGTGCGCGGCAATAGCCTGATGGCCAAATTGTTGGAGGAGGACGAAGGATTTCAGCCGAGCATCACCGTCGGCACGGAACAGCAATGGGTCGGCCAGGTCGGTTCTTATGTCACCATTCGCCAGGAGAAGATACGAATTTTGGCCATCATCCGTTATATCGAGGCGAAGCCGGGTACTTCTCCGCGTTCGGCCGCCGGATGCCTGATCAACCTCAGCCCGTTGGGAGAAATCAACGAAAAAGGCGCGTTCCAACGCGGAGTTCGCCATTATCCCACCCCGGGCGGCGAAGTGCATGGCGTCGCGCCGGACGAGATCAACGCCATTTTCGTCAAATATCGGCAGCAGCGTTTCAATGTGGGCTATTTGCCCGGTCATCCCTCCACCGGGGTGTACCTCGATGCCTCCGCCATGTTCAGCCGCCATTTCGCCATCCTCGGCCAGTCCGGTTCGGGCAAATCCTGGTCGGTGGCCAGCATCATCCAGAATGCGGTCAAGGTGATGCCTAGGGCCCATATCATCCTGCTCGACCTGCATGGCGAATATTGCTGGAAGGATAAGGACGGCGCATTGAATGCCGCCTTCGATCCCGCCATCACCCGCTACCTGGATGCGCGTTCCCTGGAGATTCCTTACTGGCTGATGACATTCGCCGAACTCTTGGACTTATTCATCGACCGCAGCGATCCCGGGGCGTCGGTGCAAACCGCTTTTCTGCGCGAGACCCTGCTCATCCTGAAAAAGAAATCGGCGCAGGAACTCGGCTTGGAAGCGGTGTCCATCGATGCCCCGGTCTATTTTCCCTTGAGCGAGGTCTATAAGCATTTCAAGGAAGCCAACGAAATGCGCACCGACTTCGGCAAGACCAAAGGACCCTTGTTCGGGCAGTTCGACGAACTGCTCATCAAGATGTTGAGCCGCATGAACGACGTGCGATACGACTTCCTGCTCAATCCGCAACACCGCAACCGCTCCGATACCCTGACCGGTTTGTTGCGGGATTTCGTCGGCCTGGGTAATCCCAGGAGCCAGATCACCGTCATCGACCTGAGCCCGGTACCGTTCGATGTGCGACCCACGGTATCGGCACAGATCGGCCGACTGGCGTTCGAGTTCAATTACTGGAACCCGCAGTTTCGCGAATTTCCTATCCTGCTGGTGTGCGAGGAAGCCCATTCCTACATCTCGCGCGAAACCAACAGCCAGTTCGAGGGCACCCGCAAGACCATGGAACGCATCGCCAAGGAAGGGCGTAAATACGGCGTCGGATTGGGGGTGGTCACCCAAAGGCCGCACGACTTGTCGGAGACTGTGTTGTCCCAGTGCGGCACTTATCTCTGCCTGCGCATGACCAACCCGGACGACCAGGAATATGTCAAGAAGCTGGTGCCCGAAGGCGAGAGCGACCTGCTGGATATCCTCACCGCCCTAGGGCGTGGCGAGGCCATGGTGCTCGGCGAAGCCACCCCGCTTCCGGTGCGTTTCCAGGTCTACAAACCCGACCCGCCGCCCAACAGCAACGATGCCGATTTTCATACCTGGTGGTGTTCGGGCCCGGAAGATCTGGACATGGATGGCATCGTCGATCGTTGGCGGCGGCAGGGGCGGTGAGGTCAACGACCGTCACTTGGACAGCAACAGCAATTCGTTATTTTCGTCGTCCAGGGAGAAACGGAACCGGTTCAGAAAACTCATGCCCAACAGGCGCGCGCCATGGAGGCGTTTGTCGGCGATGAAACTGACGGGGACGTTCTCGGCGGCGACATCGCCTACCCGCACCGATTGGAGCATCCCTATCCTGACCGGAACCGTACCGGCGGCGGTTTGGCTCATGCCCGGCTGGAGTTCGGTTGCGGTAAACCCCAGTCTTGCGATCATGGATTCCGGCAATACCAAGGTGGTTGCGCCGGTGTCGACCAGCAGGGACGTGGTGATTTCCTCGCCGTTGGGTCCGCTCAGGACGGTTGCGACCTGGTGATGGGAGCCTAAGCGCCGGGTTTTGACCGTTCCGCTGATTCTCGGGCGGGGGGAGATCTGCTTGAGGCTGGTGATGGTGAGCCGCTCGATTTTGCCGCCCGCCCCCCGCACGATCAGATAATTGTAATCCGTTAGCAAGGTCTTGATGCGCTCTTCCAACTCGCCTTCGGTTTTCCTCGAAGGCTCGGCGCCGATCTGGTCCAGCCCTTCGATTCGAATGCCATTTTCCGTGATCAGCTTTTCCAGTTGGCCACGCAAGGAGCCGGCTTGGGCCGGGAGCGCAGGGGCGAGCAGCATCGCCAGGATCAAGCCCCTGATGAGCGGCGATTTTCGCTGGTGGCTTCGGGATGAATGCATTCGGATCATGGGATGTCCTGCGAGCGTTTGCGGTAAGGCTTTAAACCGGGAGCTTAACCCAGTTCGCCGCGGCTTGGAATTTCATGTACGCAAATGGCATGCCGGTAAAAACCCCGTCTTCACCCCACATTTGGTATAATTTCGGGCACATCTCGGCGTCCAGGCTGCTTGGCTAGGCGCAGATGCTGAAGGCGTAAGCTTCTCCGCTTCAATGTACCGAATCGCTCACAACTTGGGTCCTGATGTCCTCCTTCGCCAAAGAAATCATTCCAGTCAACCTCGAAGACGAGATGAAACAGTCCTACCTGGATTACGCCATGAGCGTGATCGTGGGACGCGCCCTGCCTGACGCCCGCGACGGCTTGAAACCGGTGCACCGGCGGGTGCTGTATGGCATGCACCAAGAGGGCTATGACTGGAACAAATCTTACAAGAAGTCCGCCCGCTTGGTGGGTGACGTGATGGGTAAATATCACCCGCACGGTGACTCGGCGATTTACGACACGATCGTGCGCATGGCCCAGCCTTTTTCGTTGCGGTATATGTTGATCGACGGGCAGGGAAACTTCGGCTCGGTCGATGGCGATCCCCCCGCCGCGATGCGCTATACCGAGGTGCGCATGGCCCGCATCTCCCACGAGTTGCTGGCCGATCTCGACAAGGAAACCGTCGATTTCGTGCCCAACTACGACGAATCTGAAATCGAGCCGTCGGTGCTGCCGACGCGGGTGCCCAATCTCTTGGTCAATGGCTCGACCGGCATCGCCGTCGGCATGGCCACCAACGTTCCTCCGCACAACCTCGCCGAGGTCATCGACGCCTGCCTGGCCTTGATCGAAAACCCCGAGACCAGCATCCACGAGTTGATGAAACATGTCCCGGGCCCCGACTTCCCGACCCATGGCATCATCAACGGCGCCAGCGGCATCCGCGAGGCCTATCTCACCGGGCGAGGACGCATCTATCTGCGCGCCCGCTGTGAGTTCGAGGGCGAGGAAGGCGGGCGGCAAAGCATCATCGTCACCGAGTTGCCTTACCAGGTGAACAAGGCTCGCTTGCAGGAGAAAATCGCCGAATTGGTGAAGGAAGGCAAGCTGGAAGGCATTTCAGGCTTGCGCGACGAATCCGACAAGGACGGCATGAGGCTGGTGATCGAACTGCGCCGCGGCGAGGCCCCGGATGTGGTTCTGAACAATCTATATCAGCAGACCCAGATGCAGACCGTGTTCGGCATCAACATGGTGGCCTTGCTGGATGGCCGACCACGCTGTATGAACTTGAAGGAACTGCTCTCGGCGTTCATCGACCACCGCCGCGAAGTCGTCACCCGCCGCACGGTGTTCGAACTGCGCAAGGCTCGTGAACGCGCCCATATCCTCGAGGGCCAGGCGGTGGCCCTGGCCAATATCGACGAGATCATCGAACTCATCAAGTCATCGCCCACCCCGGCGGAGGCCAAAGAGCGCATGCTGGCGCGGGCGTTCAAGCCGGGAACGGTGCTGGAACTGCTGGAACGGGCTACTGATGCGGCCCGTTCTCGCCCGGAAGACCTGGATGCCATGTACGGTCTGGGCGCGGAAGGCTATCGGCTTTCCCCGGTACAGGCTCAGGCTATCCTCGACCTGCGCCTGCATCGGTTGACCGGGCTGGAGCAGGACAAAATCATCGACGAGTATAAGGGCCTTTTGGGGCAGATCGACGAATTGCTGAAAATCCTGGCCAGCGACGTTCGACTCCTGGAGGTGATCCGCGATGAGTTGCAGGCCGTGCGCGAGCAGTTCGGCGACAAGCGTTGCACCGAGATCCTGGAAGACCGGCTGAACCTGTCTGCCGCCGACCTCATCACCGAGGAGGATAGGGTGGTGACCGTCTCCCACGAAGGCTATGTCAAATCCCAGCCGCTTTCCGATTACCGCGCCCAGCGGCGCGGCGGGCGCGGCAAGCAGGCAGCGGCCACCAAGGAAGAGGACTATATCGAAAAACTCATCGTCGCCAATACCCACGATACCATCCTGTGCTTTTCCAGTACCGGCAAAGTCTACTGGCTCAAGGTCTATGATTTGCCGGTGGCCAGCCGCACCGCTCGTGGCAGGCCCTTCGTCAATCTATTGCCGTTGGAGGAGGGCGAACGCATCAATGCCATCCTGCCGGTACGCGAGTTCGACGAGAGCCATTTCATTTTCATGGCCACCGCCTCGGCCACGGTCAAGAAAGTGCCATTGACCGAGTTCGAGCGTCCGCGTTCGCTGGGCAAGATCGCCATCGAACTGCGCGAGGATGACCGTCTGGTCAACGTCGCCATCACCAACGGTGAACAGGATGTCATGCTGTTCAGCAGCGACGGCAAAGTGGTGTGTTTCAAGGAAACCGACGTGCGTCCCATGGGCCGCAGCGCCACCGGGGTGCGTGGCATGACCTTGCAGGAAGGGCAGAAAGTTATCGCCTTGATCATCGCCAGTGAAGGCACGGTGTTGAACATCACCGAGAATGGCTATGGAAAGCGCACCCAGTTGGATGAGTTTCCCCGCCACAAGCGTGGTGGATCGGGGGTCATCGCCATCCAGACTTCGGCCCGCAACGGTCAGGTGGTGGGGGCCGCCCTGGTGGAGGATCATGATGAGATCATGCTCATCACCGATGCCGGCACCCTGGTGCGCACCCGGGTGGATGAAATCTCGGTGCTCAGCCGCAACACCCAGGGCGTTACCGTCATCAAGCTCAGCCAAGGCGAGAAAGTCGTGGGTGTCGACCGCATCGCCAACCTGCCGGAGGCTGAGGGCGAAGAGATCAACGAGGCGGGAGATGATGAAACTAAAACTCAAGACGAAGGAAATCCATGATTGGCAAGCAAACGACAAAACATCGCTCGATTTTTACCCTGGCCGACGCCGAGGAACGCGCCAGGAATTTCGAAGATTACTGGATTTTCACTCAGGCTCATTCCGGTGATTTGATCGAGGAAGATAAAGATCTCACCCGTAAGCGCGCTTTGTTACAGCAATTCCGCAACAACCCGGTGCAGTTGAGCCAGCCTTTTCCCGGCGCGGCTTTCTATCGCAATTACGTGGAACTGAAGGACAAAGCGGAAGCATTGGACCGCAAGACGCTGCTGTTGACCTGCATTTACAAATTCGCCCGCCATGAATGGGTGGGCATCACCGGTGCCTGGAAATCCACCCCCTCCTTGGGTCAAGCGAAACACCTGACCGACAAGATCAGCCGTTGGCATTTGGCGGAAGAGTTTTGTCATGTCCGGTTTTTCCATGAAATGTTCATGACATTTAAATTGGATAAACTGGAGTGGGTGCCCTTGAGCCCGTTCATGGAAAAGATTTACCAGATATTCCCCCTGTTTCCGGAAATCCTGATGAGCCCGCCGGCCTTCGTCACCGAGTTGATGGGGATCGTTTTCTATCGCGAGGTGGACGCCATCTTGGATGAGGTTTTTGCCGATGAACCTTCGGCCCGCGATAGGTTACGCGCCCTGCTGGACGAGATCACCGTGGACGAAATCGCCCATGTCGGTCAAAGACGCAATTATATCGGTTCTTTGGGCGTGAAACTGTCGAAATGGATGCTGCCGACCCTTTTCCGCTTATTCTATGCCGACATTCCGGAAACGAGAGTCCTGTTCGACATCGAGAAAATGATCAAGACCGGCCTGGAATTCGATTTCAATGAAATCCCGGAAAGGATTATAGAGCGGGCCTGGATACCGAGTTATTGTATTTGAGCTTGGGAAGCGTTGAACCGACGTCTTTTCTCGTCTCCTCTTTCTCGCGGCAATGGTGAAACTCATCATTCACCAGTCCTGATGGGATTCCATTCTCGACTTCGCCTATCCTAACGATTGCCCAATACAGGCTTGATTCAACCAACCAGGAGGTTTTATGTCCAGAGTCTACAACTTCAGCGCCGGCCCCTCCATGCTACCGGAAGTCGTGCTGCAGCGCGCCCAGGCCGAAATGCTCGAGTTTCGCTCCGCCGGTATGTCGGTGATGGAAATGAGCCATCGTGGCAAGGATTTCGTCGGCATCGCCGAGAAGGCGGAGGCGGATCTGCGCGAATTACTGGACGTTCCGTCCAATTACAAGGTGATATTCCCACAGGGCGGGGCGACCGGGCAATTCGCCATGGTTCCCATGAATCTATTGAAAGGGAAAGCTTCCGCTTGCTATGTCAACACCGGCATCTGGTCGGGCAAGGCGATCGAGGAAGCCAAGCTGTTTTGCACAGCCAAGCAGGTCGCCAGTTCCAAGGAAAGCGGCTATACCACCATCCCGAAGCGCTCGGATTGGGACATCGACGCCGACGCGGCCTATCTGCATTACACCTCCAACGAAACCATCAACGGTGTCGAGTTCCAGGATATTCCACAGGCGGGTGGTTTACCCCTGGTGTGCGATATGTCTTCCAATATCCTGTCGCGGCCACTGGACGTCAGCCGGTTTGGGGTCATTTACGCCGGCGCGCAGAAAAACATGGGGCCGGCAGGCATCACCTTGGCCATCGTGCGCGAAGACTTGATCGGCCAAACCCTGCCGGGCACACCGGGCATTTTCGATTACAAGAAACTAGCCGACAACGGCTCCATGCTCAACACCCCGCCCACGTACAACTGGTATCTGCTGGGCTTGGTGCTGGAATGGGTGAAGGAACAGGGCGGAGTGTCCGCCATGGAGGCTCGCAACATCGCCAAAGCGAACAAACTCTACACCGCCATCGACGCTTCTTCGTTTTATTCCAATCCCGTCGATCCGGCCTACCGTTCGCGCATGAATGTCCCTTTCCGACTGGCCAACGCGGAACTGGAGAAAACCTTTGCTGCCGAGGCCAAGGCCGAAGGACTGGTTACCCTGGAAGGCCACCGCTCGGTGGGCGGCATGAGGGCCAGTCTCTATAACGCCATGCCGGAGGCGGGCGTGGATGCTCTGATCGAATTCATGCAAGGGTTCGAACGCAAACACGGTTAAACCGAACGCACACAGATCCCTCTTGGGTAAGGATGTTTTATGTACAAAATACTGACGTACAACAATATTTCTGCCGCGGGCTTGCAAAGGCTGGCGCATGGCGATTACGAGGTGTCCGCCGATACCCGGGACCCCGACGCCATCCTGCTGCGCTCCTTCAACCTGCACGGAACGGCGATTGCCGATACGGTGAAGTGTGTGGGTCGGGCCGGGGCGGGGGTGAACAATATCCCCGTCGCCGAGTATTCCAGGCGAGGTATTCCGGTGTTCAACGCACCGGGTGCCAATGCCAACGCAGTCAAGGAACTGACCATCGCCGGTCTGCTGCTGGCCAGTCGCAAACTCTGTGATGCCTGGGATTTTACTCGCAGCCTGGGGGGAGATGACGAGGCCATCAGCCAGGCGGTGGAAAAAGGCAAGAAAAATTTTGCCGGGATTGAGTTGGCGGGAAAAACCCTGGGCGTCATCGGCCTGGGTGCCATCGGGGTCAAGGTTTCCAACGCCGCCCTGGCCCTCGACATGCATGTCATCGGTTACGATCCTTCGATTACCGTACAAAGCGCCTGGCAGCTTTCTTCTTCGGTGGCGCAGGCGGCGAGTGTGGACGAATTGGTCGGCAAGGCGGATTTCGTGACCGTTCATGTTCCTTTGAACGATCATACCCGCAACCTCATCAATGCTTCTCGCCTGGGCTTGATGAAGAAAGGCGCGGTATTGCTGAATTTCTCCCGCTCCGGCATCATCGAGGAGGACAGCGTCTGTACGGCGCTGGAAGCGGGTAGCCTGAGCGGGTATGTGTGCGACTTCCCCAACTCCGCCCTGCTTGGTCGTCAGGGTGTCATCCTGCTTCCTCACATCGGCGCATCCACCGAAGAAGCGGAGGATAACTGCGCGGTCATGGTGGCCGATCAGATCCGCGATTTCCTGGAGAATGGTAATATTCGCAATTCGGTCAATTTTCCCGAAGTGCTCATGCCGCGCACGGATGACGGCGTCAGCCGTCTGGGGGTGGCCAATGCCAACATTCCCAACATGGTGAGCCAGATTTCCAGCGCTTTGGGCGAAGCTAACCTGAACATCGTCGATTTGCTAAACAAATCGAAGGGAGAGTACGCTTACACCCTATTGGATCTGGGCGGGGAAGCGCCGGTGGAGACACTGGAAAAAATACGCGCGATCAAAGGTGTATTGTCTGTACGGGTGATTTGACCGGCGATCGATGAGTTAAAACATGGAGAAAAACAATAATAGAATGATTGCCGATTCTCTTCTTTTGGATTTGCGCAAGCGAATCGACGCTATCGACGATAGCATCCTCGAGTTACTCAACCGGCGCGCCTGTTGCGCCCAAGAGGTGGCGGAAATCAAGCAGAACCAGGGCGAAGCGAATTGCTTTTACCGCCCTGAACGCGAGGCTGAAGTATTGCGCCGTATCGGCGCCAATAACGCCGGACCGCTGTCCAACGAGGCAGTGGTCCGATTTTTCCGCGAACTGATGTCCGAATGTCTGGCGTTGGAAAAGCCGCTGACCGTGGGTTTCCTGGGGCCCGAGGGCACCTTCACACAACAGGCGGCTTACAAACACTTCGGTCATGCCATCAAGGTGGCGCCGTTTCCGGCCATCGATGAAATTTTTCGCGCCGTGGAGGCGGGCGCTTGCCAGTTTGGCGTGGTGCCGGTGGAAAACTCCACCGAGGGTGTCGTCACGCATACCCTCGATAGTTTCCTGCGTTCAGCCTTGGTCATTGCCGGTGAAGTGGCTTTGCGCATCCATCATAACCTGATGAGCCGGGAACGGGATCCCGCCCGGATCCGTCGGGTGTTTTCCCATCAACAGTCGTTGGCGCAATGCCGGGAATGGTTGGATCGATTCCTGCCCGACGTCGATCGCGTCAGCGTCAGCAGTAACGCCGAAGCCGCCCGGCTTTCCAGCGTCGAGCCGGAGAGTGCGGCCATTGCCGGTGAAGTGGCCGCTGAACTCTACGAGCTTGCCATCCTGGAACGCAACATCGAGGATGAGCCGGACAACACCACCCGATTTCTAGTGATCGGCCGCGATCCTGTCGGCTCCACCGGAGCGGATAAGACCTCCCTATTGATTTCCACCCATAATCATCCGGGGGCCTTGTGCCGGGCCCTGGAACCTTTTGCTCGCCATCGGCTCAGCATGACCAAGATCGAATCCCGTCCCTCCCGGAGGGGGGTTTGGGACTATGTGTTCTTCATCGATGTGGAAGGCCATCGGCAAGATGATGATTTGGCGGTGGCGCTGGCGGAACTGGAAAAGGTCTCCATGGTGAAGATACTCGGATCCTACCCACGCGGCATTGGTTGAATCGACGATTTAACCGCAAAGGATCGGAAAGCGCGGGGGAGTCAATCAGCGTGTTTCCTGGAGTCTTTTGCGGTAATAATGAGCTTAAAATAATAATGACCCCAGAATTACTCGCCGTTCCCGGTGTCCGCAAGCTGATCCCTTATCAACCCGGCAAACCCATCTCGGAACTGGAACGGGAGCTTGGAATCGCCAACATCGTCAAGCTGGCCTCCAACGAAAATCCCTTGGGCCCCAGCCCGAAAGCCCTGGAAGCGGTGCGCAGCAGCATCGGCGAGTTGCACCTGTATCCCGATGGCGGTGGCTTCGAATTGAAAACCACCCTGGCGGCCAAACTGGGCGTCAACGCCTCGCAGATCACCCTGGGCAACGGCTCCAACGACGTGCTGGAACTGATCGCCCGCACTTTCCTGTCGCCGGAATGCGCAGCCGTCTTTTCGCAACACGCCTTTGCCGTCTATCCCCTCGTCACCCAGGCGGTGGGGGCCCAGGCGCGAGTCGCTCCCGCCCACGACGGTACGCGCGGTCCCCGCTACGGACATGACCTGGAGGCCATGGCGAACCTGATCGATGAACGCACCCGTGTGGTTTTCATCGCCAATCCCAACAATCCCACCGGAACCTACCTGAGACGGGACGAGCTGTCAGAATTTCTGGGGCGAACCCCCGACCATGCGCTAGTCGTCGTGGACGAGGCTTATTTCGAATATGTATCCCGGCCGGATTATCCCGATGTCCTGCAGTGGCTGCGCGATTTTCCCCGCCTCATCGTCACCCGTACCTTCTCCAAGGCCTACGGTCTGGCCGGACTACGGGTAGGCTATGCATTATCCAGCGTAGCGATAGCCGATCTGCTCAACCGCGTGCGCCAGCCTTTCAACGTCAATTCCCTGGCCCTGATGGCGGCGGCTTCGGCCCTGTCGGATACGGAACACCTACAGAAGACCGTCAGCCTGAATGACGAGGGACTCGAACGACTGGCCGAAGCCCTAAAAGCCCGCGGTCTTGCCCATATTCCTTCGGTGGGCAATTTCATCACCGTGGAGTTGGATCGTCCCGCCGCGCCAGTGTACGAGGCCTTGCTCCATCAGGGGGTCATCGTGCGCCCCATCGCCAATTACGGACTCCCCAACCATCTGCGGGTGACGGTCGGCAGGGCGGAGGAAAACCGGGTTTTCCTCGCTGCTCTGGATCGTGTCCTGGGTTTATGATTAACCGCCTTTGCATCATCGGCGTAGGCCTCATCGGCGGTTCGATCGCCAAGGCGGCGCGCAAACAGGGGCTGTGCCGCGAGATCATGGGGGTCGATGCCGATGGGGAAAACCTGTCCAAGGCGCTGGAGATGGGCGTCATCGATGCCGGCTTCGGTGTCGAAGCCACGGGGGATGCCAGCCAGGGTGCCGATTGGGTGGTGATCGCCACACCGGTCGGCGCATTAGGCCGGATATTCGAGGAACTCAAGCCGATCTGGTCGGAACAGGCGGTCTATACCGATGTCGGCAGTACCAAACACAGTGTGATCGAGGCTGCGCGGCAGGTGTTCGGCACAGTCCCAGCCAATTTCGTGCCGGGTCACCCGATCGCCGGGGCCGAGCGCAGCGGTGTAGAGGCGGCGAACTGCGAGCTATACCGAGGCAAACGGGTGATTCTGACTCCGCTACCCGAAACCGCCCCCGACGCGTTGCGTCGGATCGAGCATTGGTGGACCGCCATCGGGGCGAAAGTTTCGTTGATGGATCCCATTCACCACGATCAGGTTTTCGCCGCGACGAGTCATTTACCTCATGTATTGGCTTACGCTTTGGTGCACATGTTGGGCAGGAAAGATGAGCAGCAGGAAATTTTCCAATATGCCGGCGCCGGTTTTCGCGATTTTACCCGGATCGCTTCCAGCAGTCCCCAGATGTGGAGGGACGTCTGTTTGTTGAATCGCGGGCAAATCTTGCCCTTGATCGAGGAACTCCAGCAAGAATTGACCGTCCTGTCCGCACTCATGAACGAGGATTCGGCCGAACGGTTGGGCGAGTATTTCACCGAGGCGCGCAATGCCAGGCAACGTTTTCTGTTTCAATCCACACCCGCCTCATCGGCGGGGTGATCAACCACTTCGTGAAGTGGTGGATACCCTTCATGTTGAAGAGAGGTAATCGAGTGATACTCACGCTACGCGTGCTTGTCGAACGTTCAATAAGCCCCGTAGGGGTAGGTTTCAGACCGAAAAGGTGTCTTGATGAATAATAAAAAAGTGAATTTTCGGGTCTTCCCCGGGGGAACATTGCGTGGACGAGCACGGGTCCCCGGCGACAAATCCATTTCCCACCGCTCCATCATGCTTGGCTCCATTGCCGAAGGCGTGACCCATATCAGCGGATTCCTGGAAGCGGAGGATTGCCTGGCGACCATGAACGCATTCCGCGCCATGGGGGTGGAAATCGAAGGGCCGGCAAACGGCGAAGTCACCGTCCACGGCGTCGGCCTGTATGGTTTGAAAGCGCCGGGTCAGCCGCTCTATCTGGGTAATTCCGGTACCTCCATGCGGCTGCTGAGCGGACTTTTGGCCGGGCAGAATTTTGATTCGGTGCTGACCGGCGACGCTTCCCTTACTCGCCGTCCCATGCGGAGGGTGACCGACCCCTTGCGACAGATGGGGGCGGTCATCAAAACCTCGGCCAACGGCACGGCACCCCTCTTCATCCGGGGAGGAGGAACTTTGGATAGTCTCCATTACGATATGCCGGTGGCCAGCGCCCAGGTCAAATCCTGTCTGCTGCTGGCGGGACTGTATGCGGAAGGCGAGACCAGCATCATCGAGCCGGCGCCTACCCGCGACCACACCGAGCGCATGCTGGCCGGTTTCGGCTATCCGGTCAGCCGCGAGGGTAACCGCATCGCCGTCCATTCCGGCGGTGTATTGCAGGCGGCGGAGATCGACGTGCCCAGCGATATCTCCTCGGCAGCTTTTTTCATGGTGGGTGCGGCCATCGCCGAGAACGCAGACGTCACCTTGCTGCATGTGGGGGTGAACCCCACCCGCACCGGCGTCATCGACATCCTGCAACTGATGGGCGCCAATATCGAGATTTTCAATCGAAAGGAGGTTGGCGGCGAACCGGTGGCCGACATCCGCATCCGTTCCAGCCGCCTGAAAGGCGTCGACATTCCCGAGGCGTTGGTGCCTCTGGCCATCGATGAATTCCCGGTGCTGTTCGTGGCCGCCGCCTGTGCGGAAGGCGAAACCCGTCTCAGCGGGGCGGAGGAATTGCGCGTCAAGGAGAGTGACCGTATTCAGGTCATGGCCGACGGACTGCAAACTTTGGGCGTGCATGCCATGCCGACGCCCGACGGCATGGTCATCAGGCCGCACACCATCACCGGCGGCTCGGTGGACTCCCACGGCGACCATCGTATCGCCATGGCTTTTTCCGTTGCGGCGCTGCGCGCTTTGGGGCCGATTTATATCAGCAATTGTGAAAACGTGAACACCTCATTCCCGACCTTCGTATCCCTGGCCAATTCCCTGGGCTTGAAGGTTCTGGTCCGGCAAGAGTGAGGCAACGCATGGGAGAGCATATCCCCGTCGTCACTTTGGACGGTCCGGCGGGCGCTGGCAAGGGCACGGTCAGCCGTGCCCTGGCGCAGCGGCTGGGTTGGCGCTATTTGGACAGCGGCGCGATCTACCGCTCCCTGGCCGTGGCGGTGATGGACGAAGGGCTAGCCCTGGAAGATAGGGCCGGCATCAGCGCCATCGCCCGGACCATGGAATTGCGCTTCGAGTCCGACCCATCGCCACGGGTGATCTTGAATGGCAGGGATATTTCCGATCGCATCAGTTCCGAAACTTGCGGCAACCTCACGTCGAAGATCGCCGCCTTGGGCCCCGTGCGCCAGGCCCTGTTACAGAAACAGCGGGAGTTTCGCCAGCCTCCCGGATTGGTGGCGGATGGCAGGGACATGGGAACGGTGGTGTTTCCCGATGCCGACTATAAGATTTTCCTCACCGCCAGCGCGGAAGAACGCGCCTTTCGGCGGCATAAGCAGTTGAAAGAGAAAGGTATCGATGTTAGTCTAACCCGCTTGACGAACGAGATCGAGGAAAGGGACCAGCGGGATAGGGAGCGTAGCGAAGCGCCCCTGAAAATGGCCGATGATGCGTTCTTGGTGGATTCCTCCGCCATGAGTATCGAACAAGTCATCACCTGCTGTCTGCGTTGGATCGAAACCTCTCGCCTTCGTTAACCGGTCGCCGGAATGCCCGGCGGTATGTCCAACCTAACCTGAATCCGACCGGCCGCCGATGGGTCGGGACGGATATTAAAGAAGTGCAGTTATGAGCGAAAGCTTTGCAGAATTATTTGAAGAGAGTCTGGCCAAGGCCGAGATGCGTCCCGGGAGTGTGTTGTTCGGCACGGTGCTGGACATCACCCAGGAATATGTCGTCGTCAACGCCGGGCTGAAGTCCGAGGGCGTCGTCCCCAAGTGGCAGTTCCTCAATGCCGAAGGACAACTCGAAGTCCAGATCGGCGACCAGGTCGAAGTGGCCCTGGATATGCTGGAAGACGGCATGGGCAATACCCTGCTCAACCGCGATAAGGCGAAGAGACAAAAAGCCTGGGGCGATCTCGAAAAAGCCAACGAAACCAATGAAACCGTCGTCGGTCGCATCACCGGCAAGGTTCGCGGCGGTTTCACCGTGGCCATCGGCGCCCTGCGCGCGTTCCTGCCCGGCTCGCTGGTCGATGTGCGTCCGGTTCGCGACACCGCTTTCCTGGAAAATCGCGACCTGGAATTCAAGGTCATCAAGATCGACCAGAAACGCAATAACGTCGTCCTGTCCCGCCGCGCCGTGGTCGAGTCCGAATACAGCGCCGAAAAAGAAGCCCTGCTGGAAAGCCTGCAAGAAGGCGCCATCGTCTCGGGCGTGGTCAAGAACCTCACCGATTACGGCGCATTCATCGATCTGGGTGGAATCGACGGTCTGCTGCACATCACCGACATGGCCTGGAAGCGCGTGCGCCATCCGTCCGAGACCGTGCAGATCGGTCAGGAAATCCAGGTCAAGGTGCTCAAATACGACCAGGAAAAGAACCGTGTTTCCTTGGGGCTCAAGCAACTGGGCGAGGATCCCTGGTTGAACATCGCCCGCCGTTATCCGTCCGGCACCCGCCTGTTCGGCAAGGTCAGCAATTTGACCGACTATGGCTGCTTCGTCGAGTTGGAAGAAGGCGTGGAAGGTTTGGTGCATGTATCCGAGATGGATTGGACCAACAAAAACGTCAACCCCGGCAAGATCGTGCAGTTGGGCGAGGAGGTCGAGGTCATGGTGCTCGACATCGACGAAGATCGCCGTCGCATCTCCTTGGGGATGAAGCAATGCAAGCTCAATCCTTGGGACGAGTTCGCCGCCACCCACAAGAAAGGTGACAAGATCAGCGGCAACATCAAGTCGATCACCGATTTCGGCATCTTCATCGGCTTGGAAGGAGGCATCGACGGCCTGGTTCACCTGTCCGACATCTCCTGGACCGGTACCGGCGAAGACGGCATCCGCAATTACAAGAAGGGCGATGAAGTCGAAACCGTCATCCTGGCCATCGATCCGGAGCGTGAACGCATCTCCCTCGGCGTCAAGCAGCTCGAACAGGATCCGTTCCAGAACTGGCTGGCGGCCCACGAAAAGGGCGCCATCATCACCGGCCAGGTCAAGGAAGTGGACGCCAAGGGCGCGGTCATCATCTTGGCCGACAGCGTGGAAGGCTATCTGCGCGCTTCGGAAATCTCCCGTGATCGGCTGGAAGATGCCCGCACCCAGTTGAGTGTCGGGGACTCGGTGGAAGCCAAGTTCATTGGTGTTGACAAGAAGACCAAGACCATCTCCTTGTCCATCAAGGCGAAGGATCAGGAAGAAGAGCATGCGGCGATCAAGGATTACGCCCATCAGCAACCCAGCACGCCTACCTTGGGCGATCTGTTCAAGGAGCAGATGGAGAAGTAATTCTCGAGGTAATTGTCAAAAGGGGGGCTTGCGCCCCCCGCATTACAATGGATCATGAAGGTGACCAAATCAGAACTAATCGAACTGCTGGCTAGAAAGAATTTCCATCTGGCGCATAGCGACGTGGAAATGGCCGTGAAATCCATGATCGAACAGATGAGCCACGCCCTTTCCGGTGGCGAACGCATAGAAATCCGGGGTTTTGGCAGTTTCTCCCTGCATTACCGCGCCCCAAGAATCGGTCGCAATCCCAAGACCGGCGATTCAGTCGAATTGACTTCCAAATATGTACCCCATTTCAAACCGGGTAAAGAGCTTCGGGACAGGGTGAACTACGCGGCTCGCGAAGCGGCTTCTTCAGACTGATGGAGGACTGGCTGCTCCTGTCGCTGCTACCCGCCGCTGCGGCGTCCGGTTGGTATGCCGCTCGCAGTCATTACACCCGCCTCTATTTCGTCGGACATAGCCATTCCCTGCGACAGGCCTATTGCCGAGGCCTGAACTACTTGCTCAGCGAAAAGACCGACAAGGCCATCGATGCTTTTGCCGATCTGCTCGCCAATGATTTCGAAACCATCGAGACCCATATCGCTCTGGGTAACCTGTTCCGTCGGCGCGGAGAACTGGAAAAAGCCATCGAGATCCACGAAAAATTGATCGAGCAAGGCAAGCTGAGCCAGCAACAGCGCGACAATGCGCAATACGAACTGGGGCTGGATTATTTACGTGCCGGGCTATTCGATCGGGCGGAAAGCATTTTCCAAAACCTGATCGATCACGAAGCCTGGCGGAAAGGTTCCTTGCAGCAATTGCTGCAAATCTATCAGCACGAAAAAGATTGGCGCAAAGCCGCGGAATGTACGCGGCATTTGCATGACATGGGCAAGGTGCCGCGGGGTGAAACCGTTGCCCAGTTCCTGTGCGAACTCGCCGAGGAAACCCTGTCCTCCGGCCGCAAGGAAGAGGCCTGGCAATATCTGGAAGAGGCTTTGCGGGGTGATTCCAAGTGCGTCAGGGCCAGCTTGCTTTCCGCCAAGTTGCGTATGCGGGAAGGCCGTTTCGAGGATGCCTTGCAATCCCTCAAACATGTCGAGTCGCAGAACCCTGCCTATATTCCGGAAATCATCGAGCCTTTGCTCATCTGTCATGAGCACTTGGAAAAGTCCGCCGGTGAACTGCTGGGATACCTGGGTTATCTGTATGAAACGTATGGATTCGAATCCGCCGCCGTGGCCCTGGCGGAGCGTATCCGCTCCGAACAAGGCGCGGGTAAGGCGATTGAGCGTCTGCAACGGGTGTTGGACTATCGCCCTTCGCTCAAGGTGTTGAACTCCCTGACCGGTTTACTGCTGGAAGACGCGGCGGAACTCCCGAAAGAAGCGTTGATCCGGATGGATCGGGCTTTGGGGCGCATGAATGCCGATGCCTCCCGTTACCGTTGTTCCCAATGCGGTTTCAGTGGAACCGAATTGAATTGGCGTTGCCCTTCCTGCCGTCATTGGGAGTCCACCAAACCCTTATGATGAGTCATTGAGCACCGCTTCGGTTTGAAAAGCATCGTATCGTTAAGGAAACTCTCCATGATCGAATCTAAGAACTACCCCGTCGACCGACTCGAAACCTTGCTGGCTGAGGAATTTTCCGCCGAAGGTCCGGATTGGACCGCCCAGCTCGAACGGGTGAAAAGCGAGTTGCCGGAGGATCTGCGGGGGTTCATGCAGGACCTCATTCGCGAGCGTGCCCTCGCCGAACAGGGGGAAGAAAGCCTGGCTGAATTCGCCTTTCACTGTGGTCAGGCCTATGAACGCTTGGAGGCCTATGCCCAGAGCCGGCTCGCCGCCAATATCGCTTTCGTCGGTCCGGACGGCGCTGCTGCACCGGAACTGGATAAAGCCGATCTGGATGCCATCGCCCGTTTCGTCTCGGTGCGTGATCGCATCCTCAAGACCGTGGCCGACTATACCCTCAAATTCCTGCTGGTCTCCGTTATACTGTTGATTTCCGGTCTTGCCTTGGGGTTGATCTGATCATGAAAACCTCGACATTGGCAATCGCCTTAATCTTCCCTATCTTCCTTTCGGCGTGCGCATCGACGCCGCCGGTGTCCGCTCAAAAGCCGCCTTTGTCTTTTCATGACAGCCGGCTGCAATATGCTCTGGTCAACGATGACCGGCAAATCCTGAAACAGGAGTTCGGCATGGAGTCGCCGACCGGCATTGCCGAACGCATCGCCGCCGCAGTCTCGTTGCCATTTTCCGTCGTGGCGGATACCCTGGTTTGGCCGGCTTCGACCGCGATCCAGGCCTTGACTTTCGAACCGCCTCAACGGGATGGGATCCGGAAAAAACCCTGAAAAGACCCATCAGCCTGAAATGAAGACGAGCCGCTTATCCATGATGGTCGTGGCAGGGCTCGGAGCTTGTGCGGGGGCATCGACGGCGGCGCGGGCGGGAGATGCAGGGGAACAAGTTTCTACACCCTCGACCGGGACTGACGCCATCAAGGTGATGTGGTCCGTTTCGGGATATGTGCTGGGCAAGGACTCGGACTGGTCGGAGGATCAAGCGCGGGCCATGCTTTTCAAACCGCTCAGCCTGGAAGCGACAAGGATCAGTTTTGCCGGTCAAACCTGCACCGGTCTCGTGTCCGAGAGAAGCAAGGTATCGGCGGGAGAATATTTGAATCGGGTTTATCATACGACGCCACAGGCGCTTGGCATTGAACAGCAAGAGCTGGAATTGGTCAAAACCCATTGCGATATCCCGGGATTTCGAGAATATCTGCGGCTTGGCGACCGGCGGTTGCTCGTTTATAGGGATGGAGTCTTCTTTTATTTTTCTCCAGTGCTTGATTACTGAGAGCTGTTGTCTTAAGTCATGGCAGCTCACGCCCTGAGGGAGACGTCTCATGCTAAGAAAATACTTGGCGTCGTTTCTTTTGCTCACCCTCCTGTTGGCTCTGGCTGCAGGGCGGTATTCTGCGGCATCCACTTATGATTATTTCGTTCCGCTTCCCTTGGCTCAACAGACATCTTATGATGGCAATATAATATACAATGCCGGCTTGCCGGCCCTCTATGTGATGGATCAGAATCCTACTGATAAAGTCACTCGGGTACCCTCGCGTTTTTCCCGCCTCAGCCTGACCAATACCGTCAGTGCAAACTTCACTATTACCTATCTGGCCGATGCTCAAACCGACACTTGGGGAGAGCGGTGTTACCCCTTTCCCGAACCGGCTAAAGCCGCCTTATCCGCTGCGGCAGGGATTTGGGCGAGCCTCGTCAATTCCTCCGTTCCCATTAGCCTTCGCGTCTGTTGGGCCAATCTGGGATCTACCTTGACGATAGGCTATTCGGGGTCTACGGCTCAGATCAAGAACTTTGCCAACGCCCCGCGTAGCAATACCTGGTATCAGAAAGCCTTGGCCAATGCATTGGCCGGCGTGGAGCTGGAACCGGGCTCTTTCGATATGGAACTCACCTATAATGGTTATTATGCCTGGTATTATGGCATGGATGGGAACACGCCTTCGAGTCAGCTTGACTTCATGACGGTCGTGTTGCATGAAATCACTCACGGCCTAAACTTCAGCACCAGTATTCAATATTCGAGCGGATATGGCGCTTGGGGGAATGATACGGGGTATCCAAACATTTATGACACCTTCCTGGTGACGGGGGCTGGGCGTCAGCTCATCGATACGAGTCTTTATGGCAATCCTTCTATTGTCCTTGGCAGCGCCCTGAGCTCGGGCGACCTCTGGTTCAATGGCAGCAACGCGATGGCGGCCAACGGCGGTCAGCGAGTCAAGATATACGCTCCTTCGACTTTCTCGCCGGGTGCCAGTATTTCTCATCTCGATTATTCTACGTTTGCCGGGACGGCCAACGGGTTGATGGCTTATGCCCTTGCCCAGGGCAGATCGATCCACGATCCTGGCCCGGTTACCCTGGGTGTACTCAAGGACTTGGGCTGGCCGGTTCCGAAACAGCCCTTGACGGTCGGCAAGTCCGGCTCGGGTGGCGGCACGGTGACCAGCACACCGGCCGGTATCCAGTGTGGAAATGTCTGTAGCGGCGTTTTCACCGGCGGTTCGAGGGTGACCCTGACCGCCCAGGCCGCCAACGACTCGGTCTTCGTCGGCTGGGGCGGGGCTTGTACCGGTACGGTAAACTGCCAGATCACGATGAGCCAGGCGAGAACGGTCGTCGCCAGTTTCAACCTGCAGACCGTGGCCTTGACGGTCGACAAACTGGGCACCGGCACGGGCAAGGTCAGCAGTACGCCGGCAGGTATCGATTGCGGCTCAACGTGCGGCGGAATGTTCACCAAGAACACGACCCTCACCTTGACCGCCCAAGCCGCCAACGACTCGGTCTTCGTCGGCTGGGGCGGGGCTTGCAGCGGTATGGCCAACTGCCTGATCACGATGGACCAGGCGAAAACGGTCAGCGCCGCCTTCGAGAAGAAGGTGCCTCCTTCCAGCTACCGGTTGACGGTGAATGACGCAGGTTCCGGTACCGGCACCGTGAACAGCATTCCGGCAGGCATCCGTTGCGGCTCGATCTGCCAAGCAGAATTCCGCTCGGGAAAAGCTATCAGGTTGATCGCCAGGGCCGTCAGGGAATCGGTCCTTGCTGGCTGGAGCGGCGCCTGCAGTGGCATGGGTCCCTGTCTAGTCAGGATGGATCAGGATCGACAGGTGACGGCCCACTTCGCCGTGAAAACCTATAGGCTTTCCGTCGTCAGGACAGGCAACGGCAGCATCATCGGCGACAGACCGGGTATCGCTTGCGGAAATCAATGTGTCATGAATTATCCCAGCGGGACACGCATCACCCTGACCGCGCAGCCCTCGGAAGGTGGCCTGTTCAAGCGTTGGGGCGGGGACTGCGCGGCTGCGGGCAGGAAGACCTCCTGTACGGTCAATATGAACAGGGGGCATGGGGTCAGGGCGATTTTTCAATAACGCCGGGATTGCTAGCATGGGCTGGTATTTCATGCCCGATACTTTCCGAGATCAGATCCGGCGGATGGATTGCGAACTGGACGAATCGATGAGAACTGGGGTATGGCCGATTTCCGATACGGGAAACCAAGCCGGGTAGGAAAAAAGTGGGCATGGAACACATGCCCACAGTGGCTTTAATTGCCAGAAATCCGAGTAAGCTCTATTGGCTTGTCAGTGACGACAGGGAAGCCTGAAGGACAAAGTGGACCCTCGGACAGCGGGCAAGATATCACACTAAACTTGCTTTGAGCACCGACGGTGCCGCTGCAGTTATTGTCAAATTGAAAAATGGCCTCAACTCTGGCGACATTGGGATATGCCGGATTGAGATTGGGGCCGGAAAAGTTGAAGGTTTTCGACTTGATTTTGTTATCTCCAGCCGACCGCCAGCTACCTTGGGAAGTTCCAAAAGGAACAACGGGTTCGCCATTACTACCGGATATGACAGAACCGTCCTTAGAAAATGTCCACAGGCTATATCCGGTAATAGGTTCACCAATTCCATTAGCGAATTCTTTAGCATAGTAAGTGCCTGTACATCTTGCAACAGCCATACTTGGCATTAAGACGCTCATTCCAAAACCAACAACTCCGAAAAGTAGAACAAGAGAATTACTTTTTTTCATGGTGCATTTTCCTCTATCTTGTGATGAGATAAGCATTCAGTCACTGTGGTTGAACGCGATTCCAAACGCCTGAAGACAGGGACTGGCCGCAATAGACGTAGAACTGAGTCAGGACCCCAATATAAATGAAAGAAGTGCGCCACGACCATTCCCGCGTATTGCTTAGGCGCCCTATTAAAAATAGACGCCGAATGTGACAATTCAAAGAAATACGCCAAGCGTATACTGGTTGGGTGGCCAGCAAGACGTTTGCCCACTACTCCGCTTTACCGCGTAGCGTTCTTTGGCGCGAGCCGAACAGTACCCCCATCGGCAAGATTCCCGCAAACAGCAGGGCGGTGACGGTCGGCTCGGGAACGGCAGCCGTCGGCGTGTCCACGAAAGCGCTCGTTGCGAGCGAGACGGCCAGACCCGGGGGGTTACTGGAAAAGACCGTTCCGGTGTAGCCCGGGGTTGCGTAGGCCCCGCTCGGCGGCTGGGTTCGGAAAGCTTCGCCACTTTCGATGACCAAAACGTTGTACGCCGAGAAGTTCGGCATCGGGCTGTTGTCATCGAAGAAGCTCAGGTTCCACGGCAAGCCGCTGCTCTCCGGGTACCTACCCGCGGCGGCGGCAATGCCGGGGATTCCGAGAGTGCCAAAGAGGCCGCCTCGGTATTCGGACAGGGGATCGGCATAGGTGTACCAGAGCACATTGATCGACGTCGCGCCGATTGTGAATAAGCGGTAAGCACGGATAGGGAAAGTTCAATCCAGTTCGTAACAAGCTTTTAACAAGCCGGCTTGTCGTTGGGGATTTTTGATCGTTTTTAGAATGGCGGCTTTGGCTTCTTCCCGGTCGCTGGGTGTAAAGGTGTAGGCATCGCGAATAAACGCCTCGGCGCGTTGAGTGATTGGTTCATCCAGGCGATGGAGGTGGACTTGCAATCGATACTGTTCTGTCTTGGCCCGGTTAGTGGTGATGGCCTTTTCATATTCGGCCCGCGCCACGGGGTCTTCGATCAAGGCGGGATCGGCTCCGGGAGGATAAACGACACCTCCCGGTGTCGGTGGAGGCTGGACTCCCAAGACAGGAACATCCTTGACGTCGAACCTTGGATCAGAAAAGCGTTCCAGCAACTGGATGAGGCGAAGCCATAGAGAAAGGGTGGTTGTTCGCAACTGAGCGCGGGACTTGGGATCGCTTTCCTGCAGCAAGATCACGTTCTCAAGAGCCTGATAGGCTTCGCGGAGACGCTCAGGCTCCATTTCGGCTTCAAACTCCTTGATATGGGTTTGAGTTTCCACCAGAGATTTTTCATTGTCTGTCTTGGATCTAGCCATTGTTTGGGAAAAAATTGGGAGCAAGGTTAATAAAATAGCGAGTATCGTCGCCTGTGGGATCGCTCGTCCCATCAGCGAGTGCTCGTAGGATCGCTATACATTGTGGATTCGGCGTTGCCCCCTTTGCGCATTTCGCATCGCCCATTGGCAAAGATTTCGCCCTCATGGCGTTGCTGGGGAAAATCGTGAATGGCTCCACTTCCCAGCACCGTCCATTGCCATGTAATGGGAAAAGAATGTGTACCAGGATTAAAAGGGGGAGCGGTACCCGTTGCGGCGGGGCCTGGATCACTCGTGCTGATATTGTCGCGCATCCCGACCTCGGACCCTTCGGCGTCGCTATGATCGATGATCGAAAAAAACGCGCTCGCAGTTTGAGATCGGGGTTGATGGGTCGCACCTCTCCAAGCAGGAATGTTGTAGGAGCCAGTCATCGTGATTGTCGAGTTCAATTCTCTCGTTTCGATTCTATAGAAATTCACCGTATTCGGATGAATCTTCATGGTTCCATACCAACTGCAATCAGGTCGTCCGTGAGTATGCCCCACATTCGTTCCAGGCGCTCGTCTCATCGTCCAACTCGACGGTTCGACAACGGTGAAGGTAATCCTGGCGCTGCAACCCGAACCGGTCGCGGTGATGGTCACACTGCCGGCCACATCTCCCGCGGTGAAAGTGGATTGAGCGCCGGAACTCGGGCTCAGATTGCCGTTCCCGCTCGTGATCGCCCAAGTCGCGCTGCCGAGCGAGTAGGTCAAGGTCACTTCCTCGCCCACCCCCACCTGAGTTCGAGCCCGGTTGGCGGGGCTGGTGGCGATGGTCTGGGAAGTGATGCTTGCGCTCGCGCAAGGGCAGGGCGGCGCTGTGCTCCCGGGCGGACAGGTCCCTGCGTCGCTTCTGCTCGGCGGTGGCGTTCTTTCTCCCCAACACATGGTTAATCGCCTCGTTCGGGTGCTGAATCCCACCAACGCTTGAGAAAACCGACTCCTTCGGCATAGAGCCTATCGACCCTGTCGATTTCGTTGGCGACTCGTTGGTCACTCAAGGTGGCGGATGCCCAAGGAAGCAGCGGATCGTCTGCGAACCCGTTGCCTAATACAAACATCAGCAGGGTAAAAAGGATGATTCCTCGCTCGGTCGCTATGCCGTAAGCCCTGGCTGACCTGACTCCTCGGGGAATCAAGTTTTGTACCCTTTGCTCGCCGATGTATTGACATTTTGCCGGGAAAATAGTCTCGAATCGCCAGGCCATCTCCCGGGCAAAGTCGGGATAGGTGCTTTGCGTCAAAACGATGTCGCGGCCATGACGCAGGTTGCGAAGTTCGTCCATAAAACGCGCGTCGGGATAGGTGCTTTGCGTCAAAACGATGTCGCGGCCATGACGCAGGTTGCGAAGTTCGTCCATAAAACGCGCGGTGGTGGGTTTTCCTGTCGGATCGCGATAATCCTGGGAGATATGGTCAATATAATCCCAGGCCTGGTCGTAGAGCCGATCTCCTCTTTCCACTTGGCCAAGTGTCGTCTTGTCATTCAGGATTCTTGCCGCCCAAGGCAGAAGGGGATCGGTGTCGAACCCGCTTCCTAACCGGCACGTGAATTCGATATAGGATCGCACACAGCATTCGGCCGTCAGATCGTAGCTTTGCGCCTTCTGCCAACCTTGCCGGATGATCTTGCGCATCGGCTCCTCGCCTAGAAGTAGGCAATGGCGTGGAAAGAATAGTTTTAGATGCGCGTAAGTGCGCTCCTCGAAAGCGCGAATGAGCGAATCCTGGAAGGCGCTCATCTGAGTCTTGTTAATCGTCAGCATCACTGGCCCTCTATTCGCTCAGTTCCCTGCCGCTGCTCGCGCCGGTAAAAATGGCTAATCTTTTCCCCATCTTCGGCGTCGGCAAAAAAGGCTTCCACCGGTCCGAAGAATTCGGCGGTTTGTTCCTCGTCGCAGGTGGGCAGGAATATGCGCAGCACGCGCGGGTCGTAATAACGAAACAGCAAGGGCTTGTGGCTTTCCGGCTCATACACCCGGTTGAGCTTACGCAGGTGTTGGCGCAGGGTGCGAATGTCGGCCCGGCTGAGGGCGAAGATGCCCCAGTGATTTCCCCAACCATTGCCGATCAGCCAATCGCAAAAAGCCGTGCCCGGCTCCAGTTTGGCGAGATAAGGCGCGCATTCGGCGATATCCGGCTCCAACTCGCCCCGGTATAGACAGACGAATTCGGGTTGCTCATCATAGAGATGGTCCAGGAGGGCAGGGTTGGCGGCCCCGTCCAGTACGGCGTAGGCGTTGAGCTTGGGATCGGAAAACAGGGCGCGCGCCAGGTTCCGGCGCAGGGCTTCGACTTGTTGTGGGCTGAATTCGCTCATCTCACCATTCCCGTCAAGATGATGGATTGGATTCGGCGGCGCGACGGGCGGCCTCGCATTGTTCGCAGAATGGGGTTCCGTCTTTGGCCGCCAGTTTCAATACCATGGCGGAAGGGCCATAGGTTTTCGGTTTGGGCGGTTTGGCGGCGGGTTTGGCCTCGTCGACCTGGCCGGGATCGGCTTTCGCCGCCTCTTTTGGCGGCTTGGCGGCGTCGGGGTTGGCGCCGGAACCGGATCCGGCCGAGCCGCCGCTGTTGATCATCACCGCCGGCATCCCGGAGATGCTGACCCCGCTGGTGCTGTCGATGACGATAAAATTGCTTCCTGCCTTCAGCGTGAGGTTGAGGCCGGCTTCGATGATCACCTTCATGCCGGCTTTCAGATGGATTTCCTGTCCGGCGTCGAGGGCATGCTTCAGGCCGACCTTCTGCTGCAGGTCCTGATCGGCTTTGATGGAAACCGTCCCCTTCACCGCTGCGTTATGGTCGCCCTTGACGGTCGAATGCTTATCGCCCTCGACTTGTTCGAACAGATCTTTCTGGACGATCAGATGCCGCTCGTTGCCGATCCATTCGAATAAATCTTTCTTGACGCGTATGTCCTGATTTCTTTCGGCATGGATGAAAACCTGCTCTTTGCCCTTCTTATCGTCGAAGCGGATTTCGTTGAAACCGCCGCCACCCTTGGTGGAATTGGTCTTGAGGGTGGTCAGGTTGGCGTTGTCGGGCAGTTGATAGGGCGGCAAGGCGGCGGCGTTGTAGACCCTCCCGGTGATGATGGGCTGATCGGGGTCTCCCTCCAGGAAATCCACGATCACTTCCTGGCCGATGCGGGGCAGGGCGAGCATGCCCCAGTTCTTACCCGCCCAGGGCTGGGAAATCCTCACCCAGCAGGAACTGTTTTCGTCCCCCTTGGCGTAACGGTCCCAGTGGAATTGCACTTTCACCCGTCCGAACTTGTCGGTGTAAATCTCTTCGCCCGAAGGCCCCACCACGATGGCGGTCTGCGCGCCATGGATCAAGGGCTTGGGGGTGAGGCGGGGAGGGCGGTAGGGCTGGGTCTTGTCGGCGGAGGTAAAACTGCAAGTGAAGGTTTCTCCACTGCCGGCGGAACTGGCGGTGGACAAATAGGCGTCCATCTGCATGCGATAGACGGCGGAGGTTATCAGGTATTCGCGGTTCTGGTCCTTGCGCGGATATTCGACGAGGCTGAACAGGTAACCGGTGGCCAAGCCGCGGGCATTGCCCTTTCCGTCGCAGCGTTCGTAACGGGCGTGGTGTTCCTCGATACGGTGGCGGACAAAATGATCCCCTGTCCCGGTTTCATTGTAGAGCCCCGGATAGTCGAAGAATTCATAGCCCGAGTGGGCATGCCGCTTTTGTACGGCGGATTTGACCATCAGGTCGGCCTTGGGCTTCTTGAAATCGTAATCGGTCAGCGCATAGGCTCCGGTCTGGACTTCCCGAGTGAATCCCCAGTCGTGAATATGATCGGTGCGGCTGCGGTCCGTGCTGCCTTCCTCGACATGGTACGGGATGGTCCCGTAACCGGGGAATTGGTCGTGGGCGGTGCCGGAATCGGCCAATACCAAGTGATGTTTGCCATTTTCGTGGGTGAAGTAGTAGTAGATGCCTTCTTCTTCCATGAGCCGGCTGACGAAATTGAAATCGGTCTCCCGGTACTGCACGCAGTATTCGCGGCTGGCGTATTGGCCGCTCAGTTTTTCCTTGAAATCGCTGAAACCCTGATCGCGAAAGACCTGCTTGATGATGTCGGGGGCGGTTTTCTGCTGGAAAATCCGGCAATTGGAGGCTCGGGTCAGGAACCACAGCCAGGGCCTGACGGTGGCGCGGTAATAAGCATAGACATCCAGGGTTCCGTATTGACCGAAACGGGTGACATAGCCGTTGAAATAGCGCCCACTGCCATCCGCCAGCACCATGCCCAGGGTGATGTTTTCACCCAGCAGTTTTTCCGCTTCGATGGCGGCATTTTCGCTCAACAGTTCGAGCTCGTACTCGAACGGTTCGCTCAAGCGCTCGACGCCGTTCATCCGGTAAAACAACAGGATGTCTTCACCCAAAGGGGTGATGACCTGGATCGGACGGTTTTTCTGGGTGACAGCCATCGATGTCCCGGCGCCGCAGCGGCGCAATGAAATGTTCAGTCCTTCTTACGCCACTCTTTCCGACCCGTCAATGTGCCTTGCCATGGCATAGCAGGAATCAGTCTGTCCTGTCCGGATAATCGAATGCCTGGGTCTTGATCAGGCAATAAACCGCATCGCCCTCGCTCAATCCCCGCGTTTCTTGCCCTGGAACCCGCGCCCGGAACAGCGCCGGGAGTTGGCTTTAGTAAACTTTAGTAAAGAAGCCTCCCCTCCAGGATAGCTTTTGAGTATCGCACGGACAGAGGTTCGCGCCCTGTTCGAGTTCGATCACTCGTCATTGGGATACGGGGTGGCCGAATGTTTACGTGGATAGCGTTTTCGTCATGGTCGGTCTCCTGACGCAGAGGATTGGCAGCGGCATCTATGAAAAGACATAGCGTACCCGTTAGTCAACAATAAACGATCAATCCTGTTGAATTGATGTTTCTGGTGCATAATTCCATTCTGTTTGAAAGTCGCGATTTTGAAATAATCTGTTCATATTTGCGGCGTAAAGTGGTTTTGGGTCCGAAGGAGGAACCTCTATTCCTTCCCAGGCCGTAATCGTTGCCCGAAAGGGCGTTTTTTGCATCCATCCCAGATCAATGAGGTCATGACTATGGAAAACGAAAAAGATAATTTTTGGCTGTATGTCGGTGGTGGTGTCGTCGTCGTCGTCGCTCTCGTCATCGCGTTCAAGAGCATGCACGGCGAAGCCATTCCCGCCAAGGCCTACGAGGAAACCCGGGCTCAGATCGAAACCCAGATCAAAAACGCGAAATAAGATGAGACTGGAAGCCGCAATGGCTTTCCATTCCTGATCGAGTTCGCCATAAAAATAATAATCGAGAGGAATCATGCTTTGTTGCAGCTAGGGATTTTCCTTAACCTGCAACAAAGCTTTTTGTGGCCTCGATGCCGTTCATCTGTATGGCAACTGGCCCCGGGTTGACCTTGGACTTCCCGTCATCCGCAAGTCAGCATGACTATATAAATAGGCTTCCATGATCATTCGGAGTTCTCCCCACGACTCGCCGAATTGAGGATAACCTCGCTAGAATATAAAGGTGAGCAAGGAAAAAAGCCGTGAAAATATCCGCCTCCGTATTCCTACTCCACCCCTAAAGCCTTAAACACCGCATCAACCGGATCGGAGTAAAAGCTCTTCTCGATTTCATCGATATGCTGAACCTTTCCTTTTCCGCGAGATAGTCCTCTGGAAGCACTACTCCCTTATCCCCCCAATAGTGACTACACTTAGGGTCGCGATGGCGAATCGGGTGGGAGGGTGTCATGAACCGAAGAATCCGCATCCAGCGTTTGGTACCCCAAGATCGGGAGCGGTGGCAGAA
>JAQTSI010000019.1 GCA_028711365.1 Methylococcaceae bacterium | reverse complement strand
AAATGGGCGTTCGGAAAATTGGCGTCCTTTTGCAGAGCCTGAGACAGCCACTTCCGGGTCCCGGCGACATCGTTCTTCTTGAAATGGACCAGGGCGACATTGAACGCGTCGGCCGCCTGCCCGCTCATTTCGAAGGCGCGCCGGAATTCCTGCAAGGCTTCGTCGAGCGCGAGCCCGGATTCGTATTTCGCGACGCCCTCATTGCGCAGCCGTTGCAGTTCCAGGGCGGGGGCATCCTGCTTCGGATTCTCCTGGAAAAACGACGCGCCAGCCTTGTTGCCGTTATCCGCCGCTTGGGAGATCGCCGCGAACAACATGCTCGCGGCGAACCCTATCGAAACCGCCGAACGATTTTTTTTCATTGCGCCTTAGCCTTCGCTCCCGCCACCGAGGACTTTGCCTTGCGAGGAGCCGGATGCGCTGAAGTTTTCCCTCCCGCCGGCGCCGCGGATTGGCGCTCCGTAGCCGGCGAAGTTCCCGCCTTGCGCTGGGCCCAGGGGATCAAGGGCTCGCCCTCGCGCAGGAAGTAGCGCTGGTTGACGTCGACATCGTGAAACGTTTGCTTCTGCCCGGACAGCCACACCACCTCCAGGTCGTCCACTTTCTTGGCGGCGCCCAGCCCGATATGCACCAGGGGCGTGCTTTGCGACTGGAAGCCGTTGCCGGCGTTGGTTTCCCGGTAGTACAGGCCGTTCGGCGTGTAGGCCGTCACCCGGGTCCCGAGCCCGGCCCGGTTGCTCTTCTTGCCTTCCAGCTCGATGCTGATCTTCGCGCCCGGCTTGGGATAGACGTTTTCGTACATCAGCGCCTTCTGATTCGCGTTCAGCGCGACCATGTCCAGATCGCCGTCGTTGTCGAGATCGGCCACGATGAGGCCGCGCCCGTCCCGGTCATTGGCTACGCCGTTGGCCGCACCCACCTCCTCGAAGGAATTGCCGCCCACGTTGTGGAACAGGACTTTCTTCTCGTAACCGGAAAAACTCATCTCACCCAGGGGCGGCCAGTTCATGGTGTCGGACAGGTTGACCTCGCTGTCGAGCATGATCGGCATCAGGATGTCGATATAGTCTTTCTTGCTACCCGAGATGAAGCCGTTCTGCACATAGATGTCCTGATAGCCGTCGTTGTCGTAGTCGATGAACTTGGCCCCCCAGCCCCAGCGCGTGTCGCAGGTACCCAGCGCCGTCGACAGATCCGAGAAGCTGCCGTCGCCGTTGTTGCGCCACAGCATGTTGCACTCGTGCAGGTAAGGCTCGGTGATGTTGGTGACATAAACGTCGAGGAAGCCGTCGTTGTCGAAATCGCCCAATTCGGCGTTCATTCCCTTCTTGGTGTCCACGCCGATGGCGGTCAGGGACACATCGGTGAAGCTGCCGTTGCCGTTGTTGTGGTAGACCTTGTCCGCGCCGAAGTCATTGGCGACATAGAGATCGGTCCAGCCGTCCTTGTCGATATCGCCGGTGCCGATGGCCAGGGTCCAGCCGGTCTCCTCCAGCCCCGCGGCCTTGGTGCGGTCGACGAAGTGGAAATGACCCTGGTTTTCCAGCAGGAAATTGGTGCCGCCGTTGCGGGCCGCTTCCCAGCTGTCGTGGAGCAGGTTGGTCCGCTTGCCCACATTGGTCAGATCCACGTCGGGGAAGTACGAACCGAAGTAGAGGTCGAGATCCCCGTCCTTGTCGTAATCGATGGCCACGACGGCGACCGGGTTGCGCGGGAAGGGCGCCCCATCCAGCGCGCCTTCCACCGGTTCGAAGCGCTCGCCCTTGATGTTGCGGTAAATCACACTCTTGCCGAAACGCACGACGATCAGATCGTCGAGGCCGTCCTGATCCAGATCGGCGAACAGGCTCATCATCGAGAAATTGGGGGACTGGTTGACATCGGCAACCCCGTAACGAGCCGCCACCTCCTCGAATTTCATTCCCCCCTTGTTGAGGAACAGGGCGTTCGGCACGCCCCGCAGGCTGTTGGTCAGATAGATGTCGAGCAAGCCGTCCTGGTTCACGTCCCCGACCGACCCGCCCGCGCCTAGCGCGGTGAACCAGGGGCCCAGGTTGTGCAGCTTTTCGTCCACCACCGGGCCATGGTGTAAGAAATCGAATCCGGCCGACTCGGTGACATCCCGGAACGCGGCATTGCCCGATGCCATGGTTTTCCGCGGCGCGGGCTGCTCGACCCGGATGATCCGGTTCAGCTCCGGCGCGGCCAAGCTGGAGGTTTCTCCGTTCGGCCACTGGATCTTCACCTCGTCGACCTTGCGCAGTTTCCCTAGCCCGAAATGCAGCCTCGTGCTCGAGCCGCCGGCAAAGCCGTTGCCGATATTCACCTCGCGCACCAGCGGCCCCTGCGGCGTGATGATCGTCGCCCGCGCCCCCACCGCGTCGGTGTTCGGCGCATGGCCGACCAGATCCAGTTCCAGCCAGGCGTTGTCGCTGGCGGTGCGGTTGTGGAACAGGAACGGCGGGGCGTCGTTGTTGGTCACGAACAGGTCGATGCGTCCGTCGTTGTCGAAATCGCCGGTGAACACGCCCCGGGACTCCGACGGGATCGCCAGCGGCCCTTCCTGGACTCGCTTGAAACCGGTCCCGCTCTCGTTGAGGAACAAGACATTGCGCTCCTTGGCGGCAATGCCCCGCCCCATGAGCGGAGGCCACTTGGCGGCGGAAGACGGGTTCTCGCCCTCGTTGTTCCACAGAGCCGGCAACAAGACGTCGAGGTAATCGCCTTTGTCCCCTTTGAAGAAGCCATTGGCGACATACAGGTCGAGGTCGCCGTCGTTCTCCAGGTCGAAGAATTTGGCGCCCCAGGCCCAGCCGGCGTCGCACACGGCCATCTCCTGGCTGATGTCGGTGAAACTCCCTTTGCCGTTGTTGCGCCATAGCATGTTGCATTCGCGCAGGAACTGTTCGGTCACATTGGTGACATAGATGTCCAGGAACCCATCGCCATCGATGTCGCCGAATTCCGCGTTCATGCCCTTTTTGGTATCCAGCCCCAAGGCGTCACGGGTGACGTTCTTGAACGTGCCGTCCCGGTTGTTCAAGAACAGGGTGTCGCTGCCGTAGTCGTTGGCGACATAGACATCCTGCCAGCCGTCGTTGTCGATGTCCCCATGGCCTACCGCCATGGTCCAGCCGGTGTCCGCCAAGCCCGAAGCCGTGGTGGCGTCGGTGAAGGTGCCGTCGCCGTTGTTGCGCAGATAGACATTGCTGCCGCCGTTTCTGGATACTTCCCAGCTATCGTGCATCACCTTGTCGTCTTGCAGGGCGAACATGCTGCGGTCGGGGAAATACGCGCCGAGATAGAGATCCACGTCGCCATCGCGATCGGCGTCGAAAGCGATGGCCGACAGCGTGTTGCGGTAGATACCAGAAATCCCGGCCTTCTCGGTGACATCCTCGAAAGTTCCATCGCCCCGGTTGCGCATCAGCCGGCTAACGCCCATCTGGAACACGAACAGATCCTTCCAGCCGTCGCCGTCGTAATCCACGAAAATGCCGCCGGCGGAAGTGGAATTGGAGGTGTTCAGATCGGCGACCCCGGCTGCCTTCGCCACGTCGACGAAGCGCATTCCGCTCCTTCGACAAGGCTCGGTGCAGGCACTTCGACAAGGCTCGGTGCAGGCTTCGTTGCGCCAGAGGTGATTGGGCGCGCCGGATTTGGCATTATTGACGAAGATATCCATGTCCCCGTCCCGGTCGTAGTCGCCGACGGCCGCGCCCGCCGCGCCGGCGGCGATCATCTCCATGATGTGGCCGAGCTTCGCGTCGAACACCGCCGGGACATGAGGCGCCGAAACTCCCGCCTCTTTCGCCACATCGACGAATCCCTGGCCTTTGGTATCTGCCGCAGGCGAGGCGCTCGCTCCTGAGGTATCGAAGGGCAGCGCTCGGACCCCCTTGCCACGCTCCAGCACATACCATGCGCCCGGTGCCGGCGGTGCTATCGCCTCACTACTGCCGTCGGGCCAGGTCACGGTCAGTTTGGCGATCTTGTCGGCGCGCCCTAAGCCGAAATGGGCGCCGAGCATGCTCTGCGAATTGAAGCCATTGCCGACCGCTACCTCGCGCAACATCTTCTCGGTATCGGTTTCCAGCACGATGCGCGCGCCGACGGCATCAGGATTGGCCGTCCCTTGTTTCAGCACGAAGCCGACCCAATGACCGCCGGATTCGCTCATGTTATGGAACAGCCGCATGGGGCCTGCGACATTGGTGACGATGAAGTCCACCCGACCGTCGCGGTCGAAATCGGCGATGGCCACGCCGCGTGAATCGCCCGGGTCGTCCACCCCGGCCGCCGCGCCTTCGGAGACGAAGCTGCCGAACTTCTGATGCAGAAAAAAGTTGCGCTCGCGACCGGCCATCGAATAGCCGGCCATATCCGGCCATTTCGTCGCATCGCGCAGGTCGATGCCCTCCTGGAACACGAAGTCGAGCAGCTTGTGCATATAGTCTTCGGGGCCATCGGTGATGAAGCCGTTGGCCACATACAGATCCTGCAACCCGTCGTTGTCGGCGTCGAAGAATTTCGCGCCCCAGCCCCAGCCGGTGTCGCAGGAACCGGTCTCGGTGGCGACATCGGAAAATTTGAATCCCCCATGGTTTTCCCAGAGCATGTTGCACTCGTGGAGATAAGGCTCGGTCATGTTGGTGACGTAAACATCCAGGAAACCGTCATTGTTGTAGTCGGCGATCTCGGCATTCATGCCTTTCTTGGTGTCCACGCCGATGGTGGACTGCGTGACATCGGCGAATTTGCCGTTGCCCAGATTGCGGAACACGGTGTCGGGGCCGAAATCGTTCGCCACATACAGATCCTGCCAGCCGTCGTTGTCGAGATCGCCATGGCCGACCGCCATGCTCCAGCCCATGTCCTCGACCCCCGCCGCCGCCGTCACATCGGTGAAGGTGCCGTTGCCGTTGTTGCGGAACAGATAATTCGGCCCGCCGTTCCTGGAGGTTTCCCAACTGTCGAACAGCACTTTGGTGTCGGGCAGGTGGTTGAAGTCTTTCTCCGGGAAATAGCCGCCGATGTAGAGGTCGAGGTCGCCGTCGCGGTCATAGTCGAACGCGACCGCCGCCATGGAATTCAACAGCCGCGCCAGCCCGGACTCTTTGGCCTTGTCTTCGAAAGCGCGGCCCTCGACATTACGGTACAGGCTGAGTTGCCCGAAGCGCAACAGCAACAGGTCGAGCCAGCCGTCGCCGTCGTAGTCGAACCAGACGGCGTGGGCGGAGGTGCCGGTCGCTTCCTTGTTGACGTCGGCAAGGCCCAGCTTGGCGGCGACGTTCTCGAACTGGAAATTGCCCTTGTTGTGGAACAGCGCGTTCGGCGCATCCTTCAGGCTGGTCACGACATAAAAGTCATCCAAGCCGTCGCGGTCGAAGTCGGCCACGGCCACCCCGGCCCCGCCGGCGGTCAACCAGGGCATCAACGGCTTGGCTTTGGGATCGAATTGCGCGCGGGCATGGCTGAACGCCGCCCCGGATTTCTGCGCGACTTCCTCGAAGCGTGGAGTTTCGGCGCGGGCGGCGGCCTGAGCCGGTTTCGATACCCCTTCGACGGGGCTCAGGGCGGGCCCTTCGACGGGACTCAGGACAGGCGGCTGCCCGCCTCTTTTCGCCGACGATATCCAGAGCGTAGCGCCCGTGGCTACGATGATCAGGGCGGCTAGGGCCCCGACTAGAACGGTGGGTGATTGCCTCATTTTCCGCATACTATTTTGATGCCGCTGGCATTGAAGTCTCGCCGGCGCAGGCCGTTGGCCGGAGCGGCCTCCTGCAACACCTTCCAGGCCTCGCACAGATCCGCTTCACCGGCGTCGGCTTTGAGCCGGTTGATCGTTTGGCGGGCCGCATCGGGCAAGCCTGCCCTGAGCGCCGTCGAAGAGGACGCACGCTCCGCGTGGCGGCGCGCGGCCTCCATGCGTTCGGCGAAGGTTTGCCGCAGGGTTTGGGCCAATTCGGGGCGTTTGCCCTGGAGGTCGATGGCAAGGCGCAGATGGCTGAGCGCGTTGGCGACCGTCAGCAGCGCCGCCTGCGCGGGTGTGACCGGGATTTCGGTGTCGAACACGCGCACCTGGGCGAAGGGCGTGCCGGGCAGGATGACCGAGTCGTAGGGAAACCGGCCGATGGCGTTGAATTCGCCGTCCAGCTTGCCGTCGAAATTGGCGTCCCCCATCGCTCCCGGCACCACGGCGCCACTGGCGATGCTACCGGAACGGTCCACCCCGGCGGGGTGACCCGCTTCGGTCTGCCGTGAATACGGCAGCACGCGGGGACTGGTAGACCAGGTGAAGTTCTGGATCTTGATCACGCCCACCGGAAAGCCGGGATCGATGGCGATGTCGTCGTAGATGGTCCAATGCCAGCCGTCGTCCAGGAAGAATTGGATCACCCCCTTGCTGGGGCCGTCCTGGACCGCAGATAAGAACAGACTGAACTTGCCGTTCATCAGGTTGACGTGGCCCACGTCCACGTTCTCGTTGACCGGTGTCCCGTCGGACAGCAACCCGTCCACCGTCTTGCCTTGGAGGATTTCGCCGGGCAGGTTCGGCTCATCCTTGCCGTTGTTGAAGGCGGGGATATTGCCGTTGAGCGCGCTACCCAGATACAGGTTCGCCAGCAAACCCGGCTTCAACGGCTGATCGTCCAGCGGTCCGGGGCCGAACAGGGTGCCGCCGGTCAACACGATGCGGAAGGGCGGCGAGCTATGGCGCCACAGGAAGGCGAGATCGGTATCGATCGGCTTGTTTGCATCACGGATGGCGCGCACGGCGGCATGCAGCTCGCCGTCAGCCAGAGCCAAGCGTTCACGCAGCACTGCGACATAGGGATAGTAGCTTAGGCCTTTTTGCCATGCCTGACGCGCCTCGGCGGGCTGATCGAGCAGCGCGTAGGCATCCCCTAGGGCCAAATAACCCAGGGCATACCTGTCGCTCCCATCCTGCTCTTCCGGGGATAGCCGCTCGTGAATGGCGACGGTTTCGGCGAGATATTCCCGCGCCTGCGACGCCTTGCGGAACCAGTCCGGCCAGTAGAGATTGTTGATGCCGCGGATATACCAGGCGGCCCAGTCGTTGGCGCTGCCCTTCGATGTGCTAGGGACAGGCCGTTTGATGATCTTTTCCACGGCTTCCTGCGAGCGCGATGACAGGTTGCCCTGCTGTAGCAGGTTCTTTCCCATCATCTGATCGACGTAGGAAAGACTGAGGTTGAGCAGCGCCGCGTCGGTCGGCTTGCGCCCGGCCAGGGCGGCGAAGAAGGACTGGGCAACGGCCTCCTTGCCTTCGGCTTTCAGGCGCAGCCTCAAGGCATTGAGCGTCTGGACATCCGCCATCGTCTCCGCAGGCAGCTTCGCCGCGACGGACTTGGGCTCGGCGCCTCTCGCCAGAGTATCCTGCCAGGAGACAGGCGCTTTGGTTGCAGCCTCAACGGTCGAAAAACCCAGCGCCGCGCAGAGCAGCAGCGGGACGATTCGCACGGGGGTCTTCATGGGGTTTCCTCGGCGTGGGTGGGAATGAGCCATTCGGGCATGGCTTGCGGTGCAAAATCCTCCACGGCCCCTTCGGTGTCGCTTCGGACAGGCGCGAACAGGCGATAACGAGATCTGCCCATCGCAATTTTTTCCCCACCTTGGCTCTGGTTCACCAAGGCCATGTCGAAGGCGCAAAAAGTGGCGCCGACTTCGCTCAGCCGGACCTCGGCCTCCAGCCTGTCGCCCGGCATCGCCTCGCCGAGGTGGTCGAGTTGGAAAGCCGTGGCGAAGAACCCCCCCGGACAGTTCCCCATCTGGCGCAGGGACTTCTGGCAGGCGCGCTCGGCCAATGCGGTTGCGTGGGAAAAGTAGATATTGCCGACGAAGTTCGAGTGGGTCTCGTCGGTCTCCAACCGCACCCGGGCGGCGCCGTACCCGGCTGTGGGCTGCTCGCAACGCCAGCGAACCGCTTCGTCAAGCTGCTGCGCCGGCATGGCGCCCAAGGGCGGAGTGAACGGCCCGGCCTCGGGCGACGGCAGCCGCTCGGCGATGAAGCGGGCAAAGAATTCGGGGAACGGCGCCAAGGTGACATGGCCGCCCGGCTCCACATCGACCCAGCTCAGACGTTGCAAGCCTTCGGCCACGATGAGGCGCGGCACGCCGTCGATACCGGTCTCGGCCCACTGGAAACCGAGTTCGAATGTCGAAGGCTGGCTGGTCAACACCCGCTCCAGCCAGACCCAGGCCCGCAGCGGCGCGACGAAACGCACCGGGCGGGCGATCCGCACCCGGCTGCCGTTGGTGACCATGCCTTTGCCGCCCACGCCGAAAGAGTGGACCAGGGCGGGGCGAATGTCGGACATGGCCTCCTCGCGCAGTTTGCCCATCCACTCAAAGAACACCGGCGCGGTGGGGCTTTTCAGCGGCGGCAGCGCCTCCTTGAAGGTCATCTCGATATCGCGCGTGTAATGGGTGACGCGCTTGAATTCGTTCCGCTCGGGCAGTTGCGCCAGCGCAATCGCCGAAGGCCCGGCGAGGACGAGCTCCAGCACCCCGGCGACGATCTCGCCACCGGCCAGGCGGAATTGGGGAGCACTGTCCCGCATGCCGGTGAAGGTCACGCCGGCATCGACGGCGCCGGCCTTGAACAGCGCTTCGTGGATCGCCCAAACGATGGCCCCCGCTCGATCGCTATCGTTCATCGCACCGGTGACGGCACGCCACAATCCGATCCGGGCCGCGGGCAGGAGTTCGGCCCAGGGACGCGCAGCCCGGCCGACCCGCTGCAGGTCGCAGCCCACCCGCCCGCTGCCGCAGGCGCTCAGCAGCCGTCCGGCATCGTGAGCGATAGACACCCCCTGTCCCGGTCGGCCGGACAGCATGGGCGCGCCGTCCGTTCCCCACCTCAGGAGCGTGGCGGCGATGCCGAGCTGCCGGGCGAGCTGCGAGGTCGCCGCCGTCCGTCGCGCCTGCGGGTCGGCGTCGTCGACTCTGCCCAGCGCGACATTCAAACCTGTCCTGTCCGATTGGCTCAGCCAATGTTCCAGTGTGGCTTGGTCGTATGCCAAAGGGTTGAACAGGGCGTGGGCATCGGGCCGCGCCGGATGACTCTCGACGATGCTCACCCGATAACCTTCGTAGGAGGCGACGGCGGCGCCGTCGGCGGTATTCCAGGCCCGCACTCGGGTTACATAGCCGGTTGCAGTGCGCTCGGTGATCTCTGCCTCGACCAGCGTCGCCCCGTCATCCCAGGCGGCCGCGTAGAAGACCATCTCGTCTATGCCGACAGGCAGGCACATATCCTGAGGCACCAGCACCTGCACGCACTGCAGCATGGCATCAAGGAAGAAGACGTCCGGCACCGGGGCATCGGGTTCGGAACGCACACGGTGCACCCGGAAGCGACCGCGGCGGCGCAAGTCGTCGGAGAGATCGAGCGCGAGCAGATCCTCGATGCGCTGGAAGCTGCGGCCTTGAAACAAGATCGCGTCGTAGAGATGGGCGCCGACTTCGGGCGAAACCTCATAGAAACCCGGAGGAGCCCTGTCCTGAGATATTGAAGGGGCGGCGAAATCCGGGGAGCTCATGGCGGCGTTTCCTCGGTCGGGCGTGCCGAGTTGGCATTGCGCGCCGAAAGCCGGATCTGCCCAGGCATTGCCCGGAGTGCCGATGCGGCCCACCCAGTCTCCCCCTTCGACGTGGCTCAGGGCAGGCCCTTCGACGCGGCTCAGGGCAGGCCCTTCGACACGGCGGACGTCGAGTTCGATGATCGTATCCCCCTGCTGGGCGACGACGATGGGGCGCGTGATCTGTAGGTCCGCAAAACGCGTGGTGACACCGCCCCCCGCCAGCAGACGGGCGCCGGTGGCGATCGCGGCCAGCGCCTGCACGGTGGCGAACAGCAGCGATCCGCGGAAAGCGTGGTCAGCCAGCCAGCCATCCCGCGCTGGATTCAGCGCAGGCCGGGAAACCAGCACTACACCGGGTTCGTGGACCACCCGCTCATCGACATAGGGCAATCCGGACACCGAGCCGGTGCCGCGCGCCCGCCGCCAAGTCGGCAGGCCGTGCATCGTCGCGGTGATGACCAGTGGCAGCGGCAGATCTGGTTGGCCGCAGCATTCCAGAAACCAGCGCGTGCCCTCGGCTATGGAAATCGCCGCGATGTTCTGCGCTTCCAAAGCCGCCAATACCTTGAGCTTGGCGCCCATGCCGACTTCGGCCCAGACGCCGTAGGCGGCGCAAGCGACCTGCATCTGCGGATGGCGGCGCTTGAGATCCGCCAAGACGGCGGCCATCGCCTCGTTCGCCAGCGCGTAACCGCAGTTTCCGGCCATGCCCACGGCGCCGATGACCGAACCCAGGGCCACGCAGAGTTTCAGCCGCTCGGCGTCGACAGCCGCCAAAAGATTGGCCAGGCCATCGACCTTGACGGCGTATTCGCGCTGCAGCGCGGCGGGATCAAGCCGGGCGGCCAAGGCCGGAATATTCACGCCAGCCCCATGCACCAAGCCGGCAATGTCGGATGTCCCCAGCCGTTCTGCGCCGCGCCGCAAGGCGCGCGCGACTGAAACCGGATCGGTCACGTCGCATTGTAGATAGACCGCCTCCAGTCCCGCGCCAGCCATGCGCAGCAAAGTGCCATCGACCTCCGCACCAGGCATATCCTCGGAAGAAGTGCCCAGCAGCAGGGCACGGGCTCGGCTGGCCTGCAGCAATGCGAAAGCGCATTCGGCGGTAATCCCCTTGCCGCCGCCTGAAATCACCACGACATCGCCGGTTTGCAGCGGGATGTTCGGCGTAGGCGGCGGCGTCCACCGATCGAGCGCCATGCTCCGACAAGCATTGTCCGCGCCCACCCGCAGCAGGCGCGCCCCGGGATCGATCCGGGTTAGGGCAAGCGGAGTTAGAGCCGCCAGACTATCGGCCTCGACCGCGAGGATGGGGAAAACGGGCATTTCCAGGGAGAGGCTCTGGGCGAAGCCGAAGACGGGGGCCTGACCTGGGCGCGAGGCGAGGACGAGCGAGCCGATCCCCGCACCGACCCACTCGCCAAGGCGGGCGAAGAATTCGCTCACGGCTGTGGCGCCCCCCCCGGGCAAACCGATCAGCCGCATAGGCGGGTCACCGGCAAGCACTTGGCTGCCGTCATCGATCCCCGTCCGCACCCCGGCTTCCAACAGCCGCTCGGCCAGAAGCCCGGCTTCCTCGGCCCTCCCGGCCCCATGCAGGATCATCGCCGACCCGATGGGGGGGGGCGAAGGATCAAGCTCCGCCTCGAGCCAAGTCTGGACATACCCCAGCACGGGAAGATCCTTGGGCAGCACGCCGGATGCCGGCGGGACATCGTTGTGCTCTCTAGCCGCTTGCGGCAACTGACGCCGCACCGCGGCGCGGGCGATGCCGAGGATGGGAGTGATGCCCAGCGCCAAGTCTTCGGGCAGATCGATGCCACGTGCCCGAAGCTCGGCACGGACCTCGGCGATCTTGATCGAGTCCAGGTTGAGATCGAGGCTGAGGCGAGCTTCGGGGGGAATCATCTCGAGATCGTAGCCGGTTTCCCGCGCCACCAATTCGCGGATGATGTCTTCGATGCTGGCCTCGGCGGGGATGTCCAGAAACGCAAACTCCGCAGCAGATTGGGATTCCTGATCCGCCTCGATCACCCGCCGGTCGGCCTCCTCGATCAAGGCGTCATCGAGGCCGGCGTTGCGGGCGCAGGGGTTTTCGATGAATTTTCGTTCGCTTGCCGGTACAAAGGGACGCCAGTAGCGGTCCGCATAGAATGCCTCCCAGTCCAGGGGCGCACCGGCCACGAAGAGTTGGCCGATAGCGGCGCAAAACTGGGCGTCGGTATCGCCTTGCCCCGGCTCCAACGCACAGATAGGCAGTGCATTGCCGAGGGTTTTTCTCACCAACCCGGTCAACACGGAACCGGGGCCGACTTCGACGAGCATGTCGCAGGATGTGGCGAGCGCCGTGACTGCTTCGCGAAAGCGTACCGGCGCGCTGATCTGTCCGGCGACATAGACGAAGGGATCAAACCTGCCCGGCGCAAGCCCGCCTTGGACGGCGGAAAAGAAAGGCACACTGGCGCTGCGCTCTTCGCCCCTGCTGGAGGCGACAGATTCCAGTGCCCCGGCGGCGGCAGCCATGTGCCTGGTATGAAACGCCTTGGAAACGTTCAACGTGACCGTGTCGATCTCGCGCCTGTCGGCGAGTTCGGCGATGGCGGCAAGGGCGTCGGGATCGCCCGCCACGACGACCTGATCGGGTGCATTATCGTTGGCCACCACGGCGTAGCCTGCCGTCGCCGCCACCAGGGCTTGCGCCGACTCCAGACCGCATTTGAGCGCCAGCATCCCGCCCCGGGATACGCCTTCGGCGGCGCACTCCCGCGCCCGGATGCGGACGATGTCGATGGCCTCCACCTCCGACAGGAGATCGGCCGCCACCAGGGCGGTGATCTCGCCCAGGCTGTGACCGGCCACCGCGCTAGCGGTGATGCCCACCTGCCGCAGCCATTGCAGCCATTGCAGGCTGGTCATCACGATGGCGGGTTGGGCGATGAGGGTGTCGCGCAACGCCGCGTCCCAGCGCGCAGCGATCTCGGCGCTGTTCGCCCGTTCCAGCGGGCGGTCGATGAATGCGGACAAAGGCCCTAAAGCTGCGAACTGGGCGTCCCAGTGAGCCCGCCGACGGGCGGCCCAGTCGATGCGTTTGGTCAGGGTGCGGCCCATGCCGACGAACTGGGCGCCTTGGCCGGGGAACAGACAGCCGATGCGCAGATCGGGATTCGCCCGGCCCAGCAGGATGCCGGGCGGCGTCGACGGTAGTTCGTCCCCGCTGGCCTTGAGAACCTGCGCCAAGGCCGCGAGCCGGTTCCGCAACTGATCGACGCTCTCCGCCACCACCGCCATGCGCAATGCAGCGGCCTCATCGCAAAGAGCGCAGTCAACGGCGAGATCCACCAGTTCGCCTTCGGCCATGCCTGCGGACACATGCAGCAATTCTTCCACGCGAGTGGAGAGGCCCTGAATGTCCACGGCACTGGCGATGAACAACTCGGCGCTCTGGGCCGAGGCGAGGAGCCATGAGGGATCTTGCGTTTTCAGCTCACGCTTGGGGATTCCCTCCCCGGTAATGGCGATATGACAGTTGATGCCGCCGAAGCCGGCTCCAGAGACGCCCGCCCGCAATCCCGCCTCCGTCGGTAAACAACTCCCCTGGGAGATGGGGTAGATGCGCGCCCCCGGCGTGCTGAAGGCGTCGGCCCGCGTCTGTAGACCCGCCATCGGCGGGAGGACGCGCTGGTTGACGGCAAGCACGGCTTTGATGAGGCCGGCGGCCCCGGCGGCAGCCTTGGTATGCCCGAGCAGGGTTTTGATCGAGGTGAGTCCGGTGCGGCGCAGGTCCGAGCGGTCTTCGCCACTCGTCATCTCCAGGAAGCCGAGCAACTCCTGCCTGTCCCCGACCGAGGTGCCGGTTCCATGACCTTCGATGAAGTCGAGGCTATCGGCGCCGAAACCGCAACGCTCGTAGCAACGCCGCATGGCCAGGGCCTGGGCGCTCGCTTTCGGCGCGGTGATACCACCGGAGCCGTCCGAGGAAATACCCCAGCCTGCTATTTTCGCCCAAGTCTTTAGTCCGAACCGCTCGACTTCCCGTCCGCGCATGAGCACCAGCATGCCGCAGCCTTCGCCGGGAATGAAGCCGGAAGAGTCCTTGTCGTACACGCGCATAGTTCCGGGGGTGAGGGCGCCGGTGCGGGCGAAACCGACCATCTCGAGTGGGTCCAGGCTGATGTCCACGCCGCCCACCACCACCAGGTCGAGACGCCCGGCTTCCAATGCCTCGCAGCCGGCGTTCACCGCGAGCAGGGACGAAGCACAGGCCCCATCGACCACATAGCCGCCGCCGTTGAAGTCTAGGGCATTGCAGATCCGCCCGGCGATGACATTGGAGAGTACACCCGCCAGCGTGTCTTCGTTGGGCACAGGGAAGGCCCCTTTGAAACTCTGCTCGATCTCCCCGACCAGCGCCGTCAGATCGGAACCGTGAAGCCCCCGGCGGGCGGCCCCAGCCGCGATCGCCTGGCGCACATAGGGCCAGCGTAGGCGCAGGAGGTTGGCCCGCGACACTTCCCCGGTCAGGGAATTGCCGATGACGACGCCACAGCGCTCGCGCCCGACCGCGTCCAGGTCCACTGCGCCCTCCTCGATGGCATTGATGGCGGTCGAGAGCGCCAGCCAATGAACCGGGTCCGCCGCCTCGAAAACCACCTTGGGAATCCGGTGGGATTTCCAGTCGAATTCGAATCCATCGATGACCGCCGCTCGCCGGATATAGGTCTTGTCACGATCCTCCCGGCTTGAAGATCCATACTCGCTCAATTGCAAACGTTGCCGTGGAAACTCCCTGAATCCGCGACGACGGGTCAACACCGTTTCCCATAACTCCTTTATATCTCCGGCCCCCGCATAAACGGATGCCATCCCGACGACATGAATTTCTGAACCCGCGGACATGCTTATTGGCAGCGATACTCTATAAATCGATCACGTAATCTGTTGCAGACGCTTATTTAGGTGACATTTACAGCAACCAGTCGATACTGAATTTGTGGATCGTGGTGCGGTAGGCAGGATAGGGCATTGATGTTTATTCTTGTAATTTTTAAGAAGTGCCGGAACTCGCGATGCCGACTCTCCTTAAAGGCAAGCGGCAAGAGATATGTGGAGGTCCGGTGATGATTCGGTGCTGCAGTCGCGGTTCTGCCATGAACGCCGCGCCACCTGTAGTGGATTTTCCCCGATAAGGGGTATGCCTGCGCGGCGTATGCTCAACCCGCCGGGCTGGCCCTGCGGGTTGGCACACCAGCGAAATCGACAGTCCCTGAATCTTATGCTGCGGCGGCGGCGCGGCGGCGGCGCGAACCCGCCATGGCCAGCAAGCCAGGAACCAGCAGGGCCAGGGTTAGCGGCTCGGAGACTTTGGTGGTGGTGCCGTTGTTCGCGTCGCCAAGCGGCGGAACGGCGATGGGAGCACCGCCGTTGAGCGCGTACTGGCCTTGAATGGTGAAGGAGGTGAGGTAGTTAATGTCATACCCATTGCCGCCGACATGCGGTTGGATGCTGATCGTGGCGGTCGGCTGATTCGCCAATGACACGTCGATCGGCGTACCCAAGCTGGTCGTACCGGAGAAGGATGCTTCCAGCAGACGGGTGGTGAAGGTGCCCGCTTCGAACGGGGTGGTGCGGCCATTGAACTGGACCTTGAAAGTGCCGGGAAGATCCGCGTTGCCGCCGACAGGTTTTCCGGCCGAATCCAGGAAGTCGACATCGAATTGAGCAGTCAGGTTCTCGGTGCCGGTCACGCCGTCGAAGCTGTTGAAAACGAAGTTCTGGATCAGGAAATGGTTGGCGTAGAGGGTAACACCGCCGGGACCGACGCCCGAAAGCGGCACGAGAGTGCCGCTAGCGGCTTGCAAGTCGACGCTACGGCCCAGGAACGGGTCAGGCAGGGCATTCACGAAACCCGCATTGGCGACGGCCGACACGGACGAGAGGGCGACCGCAGCAAGAATCCCGCGGGTCAGCGCGGATAAGGTTTGGTTTACCATTGATTATCTCCAAGACAATGTGAGTATTGAGTTGCGGTTTTGCCAGCCGCCATTTCTTCCAGCATAAGGATATAATGAGCAATAACAATATGCCGTGAAATAACTTTATTGGCGATACGATTGTAATAAACAGCCCATCATTGTCAACCGGATTTTTGCGCTTCGACTATAAAATGTGAATTCATGCTTATATCACAATGACAACTGCACATTATATGCACCAAAATACCATTCTACTTTAATTGTTATGCCCAACAAGTTTCAACCTTCACCACCTTATCGACCGCACATTTCTTCATGTGCGGGATATGACACACCCGCCAACAAACCCATAATGGCAGTTAATTCAGGCGGCATTTTAATGAAATAACAATTAGTGTCAACCCGATTTCGCGCACTTCGCACATCAAATGCGCAATCGCGCCCAAGAGCACAATATATACAGATATATATAGACACCAACTCAGCAATACATGCACCTTTGGCATACCCGAATCCTGCACCACATCAAAATATAATGATGTCATGATTGAATGTTGATCGAGATGCCTTGCCGACTCTCGATGCAAGCGCTACGGTGTAACCCGTCCCCAACTATCCTTTTATAATAAACTGGTTACATGGCGACGAAATGTGCCCTATTGCAGGACGTTGTGCAGCAAGATGTTGAAAGCATAGGACGTCGGGGCGCGGGAGACGGGTTACACCCGAGAGATCGAAGCGGCGATGACGCTGCCCAGGGACAGGGATAAGGTCTTGTTATTCATGTATGACTCCATAAGTGACGGAAACGTTGATGGAAATGGGGCCGCCGCGCAGAAGCCAAGCTGGTTACGGGCGTACGGCTTTTCTGATGCGTTCCCGCGCTTCGCTGCTGAGTTTGGCTTGATTCCCCCGGGAATCTCCCTCATCCAGTTGCCGGGCCGCTCGCCTGAGAAACAACAACTGTTTCTCGAAATTCGAGCAGGCCGCACAAAGCTAGACATGGACACGAAGTTCCAGGCGTTTCAGGAAAGGCAAGGGCTGATCCATGGATTGCGAAAACAGGCGGCTGGCTTCTTTGCAGGTCAACATCTAAAGCGCCCCCGATCGTTCTCAAACCATCTGGATTCCAGACATTGCCGCAACCCCATGCGAGCGCGGTAAAGCATCACCCATACGTTGGTCGAACTCACGCCGAGTTCCTTACAAATTTCTTCGTTGCTCATTTCATGAATTTCTTTCAGCACGAATAACTGTGCCAGCTTGGGCGATAAACGCTGCATGCAGTTCTGCAGCACGTCGAAAAATTGGCTTTGCTCTAGGCTACGGAAAGGATTACCCCAACCAGCGGGCTTCAGCTCCCAATGGCCATCCGGAGCAAAAAACTCATCCATGCCGGGTTCATCCGGCCAATCAGTGGGAGGGTCGTCTTCCAGGGGGCGTTCGCGCCAACTGCGGCGGAAGTGATCGACGATCTTGTGTTTGAGAATGCCGGTTAGCCAGGTGCGCTCGCTGGATTGCCCCGAACGCCGGTGCAATGCCGACAAAGCCGCCAGCAAAGTTTCCTGCACCAGGTTTTCGTCGGCGCTCTCGTTTTGGACCCGGATCAGCGTGAATCGGAGCAGATAGTCGCCATCCTCGTCGATCCACTGATCGGGGCAAGATATTGGCCAGCCATCGGGGGATTTCGCCATCAGAAAACTCCGTCAAGATGCCGGCGCGGGTAACGCCGCTGACATGCTCTGGTGGAGTTCACACCTTGAGCCGATAGCCTACGCCGGATTCGGTCAGCAGATACTTGGGTTGGGCGGGATCGGCTTCCAGCTTTTGTCTGAGTTGGCTCATGTAAATCCTCAGGTAATGAGAATTTTCCGTGTGAGCAGGTCCCCACACTTCCTTGAGAATCTGGCGATGAGTCACTACCTTCCCGGCATTTTTCACCAGCATGGACAGAAGCCGATACTGAATGGGCGTGAGGTGGACCTCTTGGTCATCGGTGTAGACCAAACGATTCAGTAAATCCACTCGGATATTTCCGGTTGTGAAGACCTCCGATTGCTCGGAATTTCTCAACGAATGGCGAAGGGCCACCCGAATGCGCGCGAGAAGTTCGCCTAGCCCAAACGGTTTGGTCAGATAATCGTTGGCTCCGGCGTCCAAGGCTTCAATCTTGGTTTGTTCGGCGCTGCGTGCGGACAGGATGATGATGGGCCTGTCCGACCATTCCCGCACGGCCTTGACCACTTCCACGCCATCCATATCGGGTAGACCCAGATCGAGGATGATGAGATCGGGCTTGCGTATGCCCGCCTCGATGATGCCCTGCCGCCCCGTGCCCGCCTCGAATACCTCGAAACCATGGGTCCCAAGGCCGGTGCGAAGAAAGCGCCGGATCGGCGGATCGTCCTCGATGACGACGACGATGGGATCAGGATCTGCCATGATTATTCAACCTCGAGAACAGATTCATTCATCCGGCTCGATAGTGGGCGGTATATGATCGAGCGGTATCAAGAACGAAAAGATGGCGCCGCCGCTCGACCGATTTTCGGCACGGATGGTGCCTCCATGGACTTCGACGATAGCCCGGCAGATGGCCAGTCCGAGCCCCACCCCACTCTGTGCGGTTTCCTGGCGGACCCGATAGAACTTCTCGAACAGCAGGTTTTCCCGTCCCTTGGGTATCCCTGGCCCACGATCGGCGACTGCAATTTCCACCGCGAAGGGCGAGGCTTCGGCCCTGATTTCCAGGGGACTTCCCTCGGGCGTGTAGCGAATCGCATTTTCCAGCAGGTTGATCAATACCTGTTCGATCATGACCGTATCGGCGTAAATCATCGGGACTCCGGAGGGAAGCGCCACTTTTACCGGCCGTCCTTCGAGCTGTTTCTGCAATCTCGTCAACACCGTCCCGATGATCTCCTCCAAGGGATACCATTGTTTGTTGAGTTCGACGACTCCGGCATCGAGCCGCGCCATATCGAGGATATTGTTGACCAGATTCGACATCCGCTGGGCCTCGTCGTAAATGGCATGACCGAGCTCGAGCTTATCCTGGGAACTGAGGCAATGACCCTCTTCCACCAGGGCGCTGGCCGAACCGACGATGGTCGCCAGCGGGGTGCGCAAATCATGTGAAATGGAGCTGAGCAGCGAGTTGCGCAAACGCTCGGCTTCCATTTGCAATTGCGCCGACCTGGCTTGTTCTGCCAACCGGACGCGGGTGATCCCCTGGGCGATCTGTCCGATGAAGGTTTCCAGCAGCTTCCGCTGCTCAGGCAGAAACACCCGCCGCAAATTGATGGGCAACAAGACCAAAACGCCTAGCGACTGCTCCCCGCTGCCGAGCGGGAAATAGACGGCTTTCGCACCAGGCAAGGTGTTGGTGCCCTGACCGGCCATCTCGTTATGATCCATCACCCACTGCGCCACGCTAAGATCGGCCCCGTGCAGGGATTCGGACAGGCTTCGATCCTTCGGATAAACGATCCTGCCTTGGACATCGGGAAAAAGAATCACGTTGCGGCTGCCAAACTCGGCATGGATGTGACGCACCGCCGCCCGCACGATCTCGTCTTCGCGTTGGCTCGCAACGAGCTCCTTGCTCATGGAGTAAAGAACGGTAGCGCGACGTTCCCTGTGGGCGGCTACCTTGGCCTGGGAGCGGACGTTCGCCATCAGGTTGCTGATCAGCATGGCGACGATGAGCATGGCCGCCAGGGTCACCAAATACTGGGTGTCGGCTACCGAAAAGCTGAAGTAGGGCGTGACAAAGAAAAAATCGAAGATGCCGACCCCGAGAATGGAAGCCAGAATCGAAGGCCCCCGACCGAAGCGTGTGGCGATGTATACCACGCCGAGCAGGAAGATCATGACCAGATTGGCCAACTCGAACCGCCCGAACATCAGCCATGCGAGCAGCGAGCTGACCAGGGTTACCGCCACTGCCCAGAAATATCCCCGATAGTAGCCTTTTTTTCGTATTGTCAGCCGCTCACTGAGTCCGGGCAGAGAGCGTTTTCGGTACAAAGACAGTTCTGTTCCGGCTGCTTCGCCCTGCGGACTGCCCAATAAGTAAATATTGATGTTGTGCGCCTGGCTAATCAGCGTGTCCACCACCGAACCCAGCAACCAGCGTCTCCAGCCTCTGCGGCGAGGTTTGCTCATGACGATCTTGGTGACGTTTCGTTCGCGGGCAAACTTGATGATGACTTCGCTCATCTCGGGGGCGCTTAGAGTCGCAGTCTCCGCGCCGAGTTGTTCGGCCTGGCGTAAAATGCGCAGGACGGCATCGCGCTTTTCGGCGGACAGGCGCTGCAGTTCTGGGGTTTCGACATAAACCACAATCCACTCGGCGCGCAAAGCCGTCGCGAAGCGCTTGCCGGCGCGGATCAGGCGTTCCGCCAAGTCATTGGGGCCGATGCAGACCAGGATGCGCTCGCTGACCTGCCAGACTTCACGAATCGCATGAACCTCCCGATAGTCCAACATTTGGGCATCGACCCGGCTAGCGGTCTGCCTCAGGGCCAATTCCCGCAGCGCAATCAGATTGCCCTTGCGGAAAAAATTCCTGATGGCTTCCTGGGCCTGCTGCGGCAGGTAAACCTTGCCTTCCTTGAGCCTCATCAAGAGTTCATCGGGCGGCAGATCGACCAATTCCACTTCGTCGGCTCCCTCGAACACCGTGTCCGGCACTGTCTCCCACACGCGGATTCCGGAAATCTGGCCTATGTCGTCATTGAGGCTTTCCAGGTGCTGAACGTTGACCGCCGTGAAGACATCGATGCCGGCATCCAGAAGTTCCTGGATATCCTGCCAGCGTTTGGGGTGGCGGGAACCTGGCGCGTTGGTGTGCGCCAGCTCGTCGACGAGAATGATGGAGGGTTTGCGCTTGAGGGCGGCGTCCAGGTCGAACTCGCGCAGGCTGGCTCCACGGTACTCGATCTGCTTGGTCGGCAGTACTTCCAGTCCTTCCAACAGGATCGCGGTTTCCTTGCGCCCGTGGGTTTCCACCAAGCCGACGACGACGTCGATGTTCTCGGCGCGCCGTTCCCGAGCCGCCGACAACATGGCGTAGGTCTTGCCCACGCCGGCGGCGAAACCGAAAAAGATCTTGAGCCGGCCCTGCTTGGCCTTGGCTTTTTCACGCTCGACTCGGGCGAGCAGCTCATCGGGATCGGGCCGTTCAACGTTCATGGTTACTTTCCAATCCCAGTGTCATGCAGGGGGCATCGTAGTATCAGTTGGATGGATCGAACGGTCCGATTCGCAGATCCAATTGGCGTATCTTGCGGGTCAAAGTGTTGCGACTATAGCCCAAATGTTTGGCCGCTGCATGGCGCTGCCCTCGGGTTAACCGTAAAGCAGCAGTGATCATCACTTTCTCCGCCGATATGATGGCCTCCCTGGCCACATGACTGGCGGCACCCATTTGAAATCGACGCTCAACCCATTGGCGCAAGCCCTCTTGCCAATCCGCATCCTTCCTGACTTGAACCGCCCCAAGCAATTCGGGTGGCAAGTCGTGGAGATGGACCTCCCGGCCTGGGGCCATCACGGTGATCCAGTGGCAGACATTTTCCAGTTGCCGCACATTCCCGGGCCAGTCCAGATTGCAAAGATATTCCTCCGCTGCCGGGAGCAGAAGTTTGCTTTCCTCATTCAGTACGGAACTTGCCTCCCGGAGATAGTGCCGCAGCAGCAAGGGGATATCCTGAGGCCGCTCCCGCAAGGGTGGAAGCTGAAGGCGGATGACATTCAAACGATGATAAAGATCTTCACGGAAACGCCCCTCGACTACCAAGGTTTCCAGGTTCTGATGTGTCGCTGCGACGATGCGGACATCGACCCGGATGGGCAAGCGCGCGCCGATGGGGTAAAACTCCCCATCCGCAAGTACGCGCAGCAGCCGGGTTTGCATTTCCGCCGGCATATCGCCGATTTCATCCAAAAACAACGTACCACCGTTGGCCTGTTCGAAACGCCCCAGTCGACGGGCATGGGCGCCGGTGAACGCGCCTCGCTCGTGACCAAACAGTTCGGACTCTAGCAGTTCGCGGGGAATGGCCGCCATGTTGAGGGCTATGAACGGTTTGCCCGCTCTCGGACTGTGACCGTGCAGAGCACGGGCTACCAGTTCTTTACCGGTGCCCGATTCGCCGTTGATCAACACCGTGACGGGAGCGCGCGCCAGCCGGTTCATGGCGCGAAAGACTTCCTGCATGGCAGGAGCCTCGCCAATGATTTCCGGCATTTTGAATGGGGTTGCAGCGAGCAGGTCTGGCTCCAGGCGTTGGACCTGAGCCGAGCTTTTCATGCGCGCTCTCCATCGGAGCCGGCTACGGGTCGACCTGGGTCTGTATACGACAACTGCTTCTCCAGCGCTTCCATGCGCTGATGCAGTCGGGCCAACTCGTCGAGAATCCGGTCTTCTCCGGTTTGAACGCGACCAGCCTCCTGCTCGATTCGCCGCACGTCTATCCCGAAGGCATCCATGTTCTTGCCGATCAGGGCCACCGAAACCAGGGCGGTGAACAGTGAAAACAACGCCAGTCCAAACAAAATCAACCCCGCCGCCAGCAAACGCCCGAAAAAGGAGGTCGGAACCACGTCGCCGAAGCCTACATGGGTCATCGTCACCCAAGCGGACCAAATGCCGTCCAGGGGCGATTGGATATTGGGATCGATCAGGAAAAGTATCAACCCGACGATCAAGGTCACCAGGGCCGCGAGCAAGACCAGATACCCCAGACTCTTGGCTTTCAAGAGATCGATTCTGAGGCTGTTCCCCCATTGAATCGCATTACGACATTCCGCTAACCAATGCATCGATTTGTCCTCTCGTTTGGTTTGTTGTTCGATCGATCACCCTATCAGATCATCCGTTCGGCACAAAAGGCCAGCAGATACGCCTGGCACGGGTTGTCCAGGGTGAGAGGCGTCGCGACCGCCCTGGGTAAGCAAGCCCGTTGCATTCTGAGGCCGGCATCGGACATCAGTACGACTTCTACGTCGGGAATACCGCCGATGAACTTGATCAATTTGAGCGCAGCAGGATTCGCCGGCTTGAGGCAGATTTTGGGCCTGGTACACTGTTCGGTGATGAAGTGCACCAAGGCACCCAGTTCGAGGGGGGTGTTTTTGAAGGGTCTGGAAAAGATGATTCTCCCCGCTGTCCACAATACCACTACCCATTCGTTATTCTCAGTGCTATCGATGCCTATATAACTTTGGTCGGCCATGGTTTTATATTGAGTCGTTGAAACGGGCTCAATTTTATGCGGACGGCTGTAAAAGGGTTGTAAATATTTGATAATACGATATAAAGAAAATATAAATTTTCCTGCTCCCGCGTGTCGGCATCCCCTTCGTAACCTAACAATCTCCGTGCCGATGCATGGATATCCATGGAAAGAAAGCGATACAAATTTCCCTCGCCCTCCGGGAGATGGCTAGGGTGAGGGAAATCGAAAGTCGCTTTACTTCCGCGGACATCTACAGCATGTTTCTCAGTCACGCCCGGATGCAGAAGCCCTCTGGCAGGGTTCGATGAGGAGACAAGCGGTCGGTAATGCTCGCCTGAGAGAGGCGGCTTGCGGGGAGGTCGCCAGTATCGGCAAGCCGCGATCAAATCCCGGGCGGTTAGATCCAATTCTAGTGACTCGTGTCCAACGCCAGATTCAATGTCAGGACGTTGACCCGTAGCTCTCCGAGCGCAACCCACTGCCGCGCCATGGGTATGAACCCATTCCCGAAGCTTCCCCGGATCGATCTTACGCGCCTTGGCGACACGTTCGCTTGCTTAACTTTGGTTCTTTGGGAATTCGCATGGGTACGAACGGCGGACATCATGTATGGTATTGTTTTTGCTATAACTCATCATTTCCTTAGCGCATTTTGCGAGATCCCAAAGAACCTGATGATTTCCGTCGATATCACCGAGAAGCTGAGGGCCAGCGCCACGGTGGACTGGCAGGTCCGAGAGGGTATTCGTGCCCGCTTACGAATTTTGGTTCGTCGCACCTTGCAGAAATGGAAATACCCGCCACCCGGTCCTGGCGAGAAAGATGCTGTTGAACTGGTGCTCTTAACAGGCGGAGGCGTTGTCGAATGAATGGTCAACAGCGTAAGCCTGAAGCATGACTCATAGGCGGGTTGTCCCTATTCCTTTGCCGCACACACCCGATTTCGCCCTGCATTCTTGGCCGCATACAATGCTTTATCGGCGCGCATCAGTGTGGCGTCGATGGTGGAATCCGCCGCCACCAGGCTGGCGAGTCCGATCGAAACCGTGAAATGCAAGGGCCCTCCCTGATCCAACGGCACGGCAGCTTGGGCAACGGCCCGCCGTATCCGCTCGGCGACTTCCAGCGCTTGTTCGCCCGTGGTTTCCGGCAATAGCATGGCGAATTCCTCCCCGCCTAGCCGCCCAAGGATGTCGATTTCGCGCAAGGTTCGGGCGCATGCTTCACTCAGCGCCCGCAAAGCCGCATCGCCAACGTGATGCCCATGGACATCATTTACCGATTTGAAGTAATCCACATCCAGCAACAGCAATGAGAGCGCCTCCTCATAACGTCTGGCTCGCGCCAGTTCCTGTTCCGCCAGTTCAAAAAAATGGCGACGATTATTGAGGCCGGTCAGCACGTCGATGCGAGCTTGGCGTTCCAGTTCGCGCTCCAGCTTCTTGCGTTCGCGGAGATCGACCAAGATGGATCGGCTCATCAAGAAATGCCCCTCAGTATCCCGAACCGCCGTCGCGCTCAATAAAATGGGCAGGCGCGTGCCATCCTTGCGCATCAACTCGAACTCCAGGTCATGCACATAACCAAGTTCCTTGAAGCGAGGAAAGCTTTCCTGGAAGGTCGGCAGACTGGCCGGGGTGAGCAGATCGGAGAAGCGCATCTTGTTAATCACCTCGCCGCGGCGGTAACCCAGCCACTCCAATTCGGTGTGATTGATTCTGACGAACAGCCCGTTCTCATCCAGGGAGTGATAGCCGCAAGGGGCATGGTCGTATAAATCCTCGATTTCCTCGAATGAGCGTCTCAACGCCTCCTCGTCCTGCTTGCGCTCGCTGATGTCATGGAACGCCACGACGACACCGATCCTTTCCTGTTCCCGGATGATGGCGGCGGCGCTGACGGTAACCGGCAATAGTCTTCCTGCCTTGCTCTTGAAGGTTTCTTCTCTGGCTATACAACTACCCCCGGTCTGCGCTATCTGGAGGATTTTGCATTCGTTGCGGGGACAAGGCGATCCATCCGGCAGTACATGGATCAACTCGTGCATATCCGCGCCTAGCAAGGTTTCCGCGGAATGCCCCAGCAGCAGGCTGGCCTCCGCATTGGCGAAGGAAATATGCCCCGCCTGGTTCATCACCAACAGACCGTCGCTCATGGTTTCGGTGATCTCGCGCAAGCGCGCCTCATTTTCCCGCAATGCAGCGCGAATCTGCTTGCGACTCAACATGACATAGCCGATCAGACCCGAGGCCAACGCCAGCAACAGATAGATGACGGAAACCAGGATAAGCCCGCTGGCTTGATGATAAAAAACCATCCCCACCAGAACAGCCTGGGGAACGAACGACACGATCTTCCAGTGGTATTCCTGCTCGATCAATTCATGCTGACTGGATGCGCGCGGCAATGCCGAGCCGGAGGAAGAGTATTGCCCTGCTTGTAGGGGATAGACCGTGGCATAGACGAACAGGCCTTGGGTCGTTTGCAGCGTTCCCCGTTCGCCGGCGGAAATGGCGCGCCATTCCTCGGCGAAATCGCGGCCGAAAGTGTTCTCGTCCCTGCCCAGCATGAAACCCCATTCCTCTTCACGCCGGTTGCTGCTCAGCCAATAGCCGTCGCGATTCAGCAGCATGGGGCTGTGGGGATCGCCCCCCTGCATGGCTTCGCGGAAATCCTGCAGCAATACATCGCCCAGATAGTTGAGCAAGATCACCCCCCTCTTGGCCCCCGCGCTGTCGAACACCGGCGTGCCGAAACGGATCATCGGCTTGTAGGGTATCTCCAACCGGTCATGTTCGATATTCAGATCCAGCGGCGACACGAACGCTTCGTCCTGCGCTAACTTGATCGTGTCGAGGAAGAAGTAGCGCTGTGACTTATCCTGCAACTGCTCGGGAGGGACGATGAAAGGTTTGCCAGCGTTGTAATTGATGCGGATGACCTCTTTTCCTGTGGTGTCGATGAAACGCAGCTGGTCGTAGCGTCGGGATTCCTGGGCCACCACCAGGAAGAGTTTGGCCAGTTCGTCACGCTGTGCCGGTTTGCCGCTATCCAGATACTCCCGTAACGAGGGCAGTTTGGCGAGGATGCGAAGTTCGGAAGTCACCACCGAAAAATCCCGCGCCAGCAGATCTTGGGCAATCTCGACGCGGGCGCTCTCTCGCATCTCGACCCTTTCCAGCCGGATATTCGAGTCGAGGCGAATACTGGTCAATAACGCCAACGTGAGGATGGCGGCGATGGGCAGATAGATCAGGCCAAAGCGTATGATCAAAGCCCGTAGCGGAATCTTGACGGCAGAGCGCAAAAACGGCATGTCCCCTCCTCATTCTTTTACCCTGATGCTTTCCGCCAGGCCGCGATACTGAATATCGGTGTCGTACATGCCTTCGGCGAACACCGGCGGCACCGTATAGGTCCCGGCATTCAGCGGCTTGAGACGGAACTCGAAGAACTTCTCGCCGCCTTCCAGGTCGCCGAAGAGCACCACCCGGTCTTCCTGGACGTCGATGTATTCCGGCTGCCATAGAGGCTTGTCGGCAATTGCCAAGGATTGCCTCGACGCCAACCCTTCCTCGCCCAGGTCGATTTCGAAGCCGCCGGGGATCAGCATCACCACCGCCAAATCCTTCATGGGCCGATCCGGATGCAGGCTGAAGCGGATGTGCAGCTTGTCCTGCAGATCCAGTTCGCCGATCTTTTCTCCCTTTTCGTTCAACAGCGAGCGGCTGATGCTCAGGCCCTGGCTGATGACCTTGGCCGGCGGCGCTTTGTCGTAGCCGCGCTCGGTCAATTGGTAGTACAGGTTCCAGACGCCGTCGCCGCGCACTTCGACCGGGCGCATCGCCTTTTCCAGCGCTGCCCGCTTCACCGTCTTGCCTTGCAACAGGAGTGGAGCCGGCGGTTTGCCCGCGACGATGTTGAAGGATTTGCCTTCTTCCCGGTCGAAACGATCCCACAGGCTTCCCAGGCCCAACAGGGCGAGGGAGCCGCGGAAGGAATTGGTCCTTTGTTTGACCAGATCCTGGGCCAGTTCCAGCAGATAGCGGCCGAATTGCGGGTCCTGGGTGTCGACGAGTTCGGGAGAATGTTTGTTGACCAGATAGAGGTACAGGCTCATCGTCTCGGGGCTGTTTTGGATGTTCCAAGGCAGAATCCCGGTTTTCTTCCATTGGCGCTGGAATTCGCCGAAAAACCGGTCGGCGTCCTGGTCCAGGTGGTGCAGCTTGTAGGCGGCGCCTAGGAAGAACCTCACCCGGTTGGCCGAATCTCCGCCTTGTCCCCATTGTCTGGCCAGTTCGGCCTCGAAAGCCCGAAGCCGCTCGGCGATGTTTTGGCCGTTGCGGGCGAGCAGGTAAAGGCCATACGCCTGGGCTTCATGTTCGGGCCAGGAATAATGCCGCTCCTGGCTATATTGATCGGCGTAATGCATGGCCCGCTCGAACATCGCATCGGAAGTCTTCAAGCCGCGCTCGCGGGCTTCCAGCAATAGATGGGTGGCATAGAGGGAATAGAACGGATGGGTCGTGCCGGAAACGGACCAGTAGCCGAAGCTGCCGTCATGTTTCTGCCGGGTTTGCAGAATCTTGAGGACTCGCTCGAACAGGCGATGCGCATCTTCGGACGATAACCCCAATTCCTGATTGGCGCCCAGCACCACCGCCGGAAAAGCCTGACTGGACAGTTGCTCGGTACAGCCGTAGGGATAGTTTTTCAGATACTCGACGATGCCGCGCAGGTAAGCGGTGGGTGTCATGGAGACGGCTATCTCGGCGTAGCGCTGCTCATCGTAGACTTCCCGTTGAAAATCGAGGCTTTGGGATTTGCCGGTACGCTGTTCCTCGATCCGCAACACGCCGTTTTGTGAAGTGGTGAGCAGAGGCTGAGTGGGGCGGATGCTCATCTCCTCGCCATAGCCGGTTTCTCGCCCGCCGCCGGTGACCTGGTAGTTCACCTTGACCGGCCCCAGCTTGGCTCTGGCTTTCGCTTTGAAACGCACGATGCCATCCTCGCCGGGCGCCAGGTTCAGCATTTGCGGATTGGCCGAGCGCAATTCCAGGGCTTCATCGGCGGCGACGGAAACCGCCAGTTCGCCGCGCTCGGAGGTGGTATTGGCCACCAATACCCCCAGGTCGAACTCGTCGCCGGGCGCCACCACCAGCGGTTGCTGGGGCTGGATCACGAACGGGTTGCGGGCGACGGTGCGGGCAACGGGCGCGGCGAGCTTGCCGGCGTTGGCGGCCACCGCCAATACCCGAATGGCGCCGTTGAAATAGTCCGGCACCGGGATGGACAACACATGCTCGCCCGGCGCGGCCTCCAGGATGCCGGACCAGAACGCCATGGGGGGCTTATGCTTGCGGGCGAAAGGATTCTTGTACTTGCCGAAGGTTTCGGCATCCTCGTCCCCGCCGCTGGCCGACAGTTTCTGCACCAGGGCGTAATCGGGCAGGATCAGGTCCAGGATCTGGTGGGTCTTGGTCTGCAATGCACGTTTACGGAAGAAGAAATCCAGCGGGGCAGGGTCGCGATAATGGGCGAACTGGAGTATGCCCTCGTCCACCGCGTAGAGCACTAGTTTAGAGGCCTCCTTGAGGCGGTAATGCACGTCCAGGTGGGTGCCGGGTTGAACCGTTTCCGGCACGTTCAGCGTGAGTTCGTTGCTGAAAGCTTGCCTGGAAATGGCAAAGGAAGCCACCCCGTAACTGAGGGGACTCATATAGATTTCCTGCGAATCCAGGGAGCGGACGAAAGCCACCGACAGGTAGGCATTGCCGCTGGCGCCTTTGGGCAAGGCGATGCGGTGGGTCGAGGAAGTGCTGGCGGTCTTGAACCATTGACTGGCGATGACGCCATCCTGCTCGATGGTGATCAGGCCGGCGCCCTGATAGGGCGCGACGATTTGCAGCTCGATCTCCTCCCCCGGCTGATATTCCTTCTTGTTCAGGCTCAGATTCAACTCGGTATTGCGCTCGATGTTGCGGGACACATTGCCTTCGCCGGCCACGGAGTAGGCCGCCCGGTTCAACTCCACGCCCTGGGCGTTCTTGAAGACGACGAAGAAACGGCCCGGATTCTCGGTGGGCAGATTCAAACCGGCCTTGCCTTCGGCCAGGGCGAGAGACAAGGTCTTGCGCGGTTCATCGCGCTCGCTCGACTGGTAAGCGTACAGGCCGTCCTCCCGCTTCACCAGGGTGGAGACATAGCGCTTTTCGTAGATTTCCGCCGCGATCGTGCCGGCATCCTTGGGCTTGAAATCCGGCCCCAAGGCTTGAAGCTTCAGACTTCTCAAGCTCCCTTTCGCAATGTAATCCAGGCTGCCGTCGGCGGCGTAGCCGAGCAGGAAGGGATGCCTGGAAACCAGGGAAGAAGCCACGCTGACTACTGATCGCCCGGTCCCCTTCTCGAAGCCTTCCCCGGCCAGGGTGATTTCGAACACCGGCTCATCGATGCCGGCCAGAGGCAGATCGAATTGGGCTTCGCCCTGCGGATCGGTGACGGCCTCGCCCAGATCCTGCGGCAGATGGGGAATATCGGTGGCGATGCTGCCGCGGAAGCGATACTCGGAATATCCCGGCACCTGGCCCGACCAGGGCCGCACGGTCATTTCCAGTTTGGCGGGATTGCCCGCCGCCGGCGTGCCGAACAGGTTGCGCACCGTGACCTTGGCTTTGGAGGCTTCGGGGTTGAGCCAGCCTGTGGGCTTGGCCCCGAGGATCTCGGTCTTGACCTGCAAGCGGTCCGGCTGGAATTCCTCGACCCTGATCGTCGTGGAACCCAAGGATTTTTTTTCGGCTTTGCCGGATGGATTTGACTGGTTAGACGGATCGGTTTTCTCGGCGAGGAAGAGCTCGACGCGATAGGTTCCGGTCTTGCCTGCTCCGGGGCTGGCCCAGGCGATTTCCTCGAAGCCTTCGCCGCCGAAAGCGAGGGTCTGGCTCCAGACTTCCTGATCCTCCGGATCGGTGATCACCGCTTTGAGCGGCAGGCCGGAGGGCAGCGCGGACCAATCGCGCTTGCGCAGGATCAGTCCGATGTGGATGTTATCGCCGGGGCGGTAGATGCCGCGATCGGAGAACAGATAGGCATGCAGGGAATCGGCCGCATCCTTCAAGCCGTCGATATCGAAACGCGATATGTCCAGCAGCCGATTTTTCCTCGAATACGGCAGGAAAGACAGATCGTTGTCTTTCTCCACCAGGTAGACGGACGGGGTCTTCTCCTCCTTGAGACCTTCCACCGAGGGCAATTCGGCGTAACCCAAAGCGTCGGTCTTGCCCGAGGCCAGCGCCACGCCATTCATGCCCAGCAGCGAAACCTGCGCCCCCGCCACCGGCAGGCCGGAGCGGAAGGACATGACGAACACGCCCTGGCGCCCGTCCCTGGCGGTCTTGACCAACATCCCCAGATCCGTCAGCAAGACCAGGCGTTGATCCTGGATGATGCCTTCGCCCTCGGTTGACTCTGGCCCTTCTGCTGATGCCTCCCCGCACC
>JAQTSI010000263.1 GCA_028711365.1 Methylococcaceae bacterium | reverse complement strand
TCCAACTCGCGCATCATGCCCAAGCCTTCCTTCTTGCTGAAACGGTTCAGGCGGCCGTCGTCGCGCATGGCTTCCAGATCCTTCATCCGGGAAATGGATTGCTTGATCGTCTTGAAATTGGTCAACATGCCACCCAACCAACGGTGATTGACGAAGGGCATGCCGCAACGGGTCGCTTCTTCCTCGATGACCTTACGCGTGGTCTTCTTGGTGCCGACGAATAAAATCTTGCCGCGATTGGCGGTCACCTGTTCCAGATAACGCATGGCCTCGTTGAACAGGGGCAGGGTTTTTTCCAGGTTGACGATATGAATATTGCTGCGCGCGCCGAAAATATACGGCGCCATCTTGGGATTCCAATACCGCGTCTGGTGGCCGAAGTGGACGCCCGCTTCGAGCATTTGACGCATGGTGACAGTCGACATCGATGAAACTCCTTCAGTATTTGGAGACGGGCGCTGCGCCGGTCTCGATTGGGTTGAGCCTCCATCGGCCCCATCCGGCGACCTCAGATGACCAAGGTCCCAAGGCACCCCGCGGGATGTGACGGCAGATGTGTGTTATTGCTAAATTGAGCGCGACTTTATACCATGAAAGGAAGAATTCGACAATCCACACAACGGCTTTGGCCCCAAGGCAGAAATCATCCGTACCCGCAACCCCATCATGAGCATCATCATCAAATCCCCCACCGAAATCGAAAAAATGCGCATGGCCGGGCGTCTCGCCGCCGAAGTCCTGGAAATGATCGAGCCTCATGTCCGACCCGGCGTCACCACCGATGAACTGGACCGAATCTGTCACGATTTCATCGTCGACGTCCAAAGCGCCATTCCCGCCCCGCTGAACTACCGGGGCTTCCCCAAATCCATTTGCACCTCGCTCAATCACGTGGTCTGTCACGGAATTCCGGGGCCGAAAAAGCTCAAGAATGGCGATATCGTCAATATCGACATCACGGTCATCAAGGACGGCTACCATGGCGATACCAGCAAAATGTTCTTCGTCGGCGAGGCCCAGATCCGCGCCAAACGCCTGGTGAAAATCACCCGGGAATGTCTGTATCTGGGGATACAACAAGTCAGGCCCGGGACGCGTCTGGGCGACATCGGCCACGCCATCCAAAGGCATGCAGAATCCCAGGGCTATTCGGTGGTTCAGGAATTCTGCGGCCATGGCATCGGACGGGGATTTCACGAAGACCCGCAAGTCCTTCATTACGGCAAGCCTGGAACGGGAGAAACCCTGCGGGCGGGAATGATCTTCACCATCGAACCGATGATCAATCTCGGCAAACGCAATGTGAAAATCCTGTCCGACGGCTGGACCGCCGTCACCAAAGACCACAGTCTGTCGGCCCAGTGGGAGCACACCATCCTGGTGACGGCCGACGGTTACGAAATTCTGACCTTGCGCCAGGAAGAAATACTTGAACAGTCTAGTGCAGCGATCGCCGTCTAGCCTCGGGGAGTTTTCCTCGCCCGAGCAAATCAAGGTCCACAAGGCGCACATCCAGGAATATAACGCCGAACTGATCCACAGGTTCCAGCGGGGCGAGCCGGTCGCAGAACTGATCCGGGCTCGGGCCGACTTCATCGACAAACTGCTGATCGAAGCCTGGAGAAATCTGGCCGGCGAATGCGCAGGCGCCCTGGTGGCGGTGGGAGGCTATGGCCGACAAGAGTTGCATCTGCACTCCGACATCGACATCCTGGTGCTGCTGCAAGCGCCACATCCCGAAACCGACGACGACTATGCCTGGGAATTGCCTTTCGAGCAGGCCATCAGCGCGTTTTTCCATTTTCTCTGGAACATCGGGCTCAAGCTGGGCCACAGCGCCCGCACCGTGGACGAATGCGTGGCAGCCGCCCGGGAAGACCAGACGGTGATGACCAACCTCATGGAAGCACGTCTGCTCGTCGGCTCGAAAGCCTTGTTCGACACCCTGCAGATCCGGATCGGCCCCGAGCATCTGTGGCCGTCACCGCAATTCTTCGCCGCCAAGATGAAGGAACAGAAAGCGCGCTACGCCAAATTCCACGACACGGCTTACAAGCTCGAGCCCAACATCAAGGAAGGCCCGGGAGGGCTGCGCGACATCCAGATCATCGGCTGGATCATCAAGCGTCACTACCACTCGCAAGATCTGCGCCGGCTCATCGTTCATGGCTGGCTAACCGAGGCCGAATACGCCAAGCTGATGGGGGCGCAGGAATTCCTCTGGCGCATCCGTTTCGCCCTCCATGCCCTGACCGGGCGTTGCGAGGACCGCCTGCTGTTCGATCATCAAAGGGATCTGGCCTACCAGTTCGGCTACGGCGAAGACGATACCAACCAGGCCGTCGAGCAATTCATGCAATGCTATTTTCGCACCGTCATGGAGTTGGAAAGGCTGAACGAGATGGTGCTGCAACTGTTCGAAGAGATCGTCGTGCACGGCGAAGAGGAAGCCATCGCCATCCCGGTCAACGCCGATTTCCAGTCGGTCAACAATTACATCGAAGCACGCCATGCCAAGGTTTTCCAGGAAAACCCGCTGGCTCTGCTGGAAATATTCCTGTTGCTGCAACAGAACGCCGGCTTGCTGGGCATACGCGCGTCCACCATTCGACTGATTCGCCAGCATATTTACCTGATCGACGAAAAATTCCGCCATACCCCGCAAGCCTGCCGCTTGTTCATGACCATCCTGCGTCAGGCCGGCGGCATCACCCATCAGTTGCGGCGGATGAATCGCTATGGCCTGCTTGCCGCCTATCTGCCGGACTTCGGCAAAGTGGTGGGTCGCATGCAGTACGACCTGTTCCACGTCTATACCGTGGACGAACACACCCTGTTCGTGGTGCGCAACCTCCGCCGTTTCGCCCTGGACAAATACCGCCTGGATCACCCACACGCCAACGAGATATTTCAACTCATTGAAAAGCCTGAACTATTGTACATAGCCGGACTCATGCACGACATCGCCAAGGGCAAAGGCGGCGATCATTCGTTGGAAGGGGAAAACATCGCCCGGGATTTCTGCTCCCGCCATGGCTTGGGCCATCGCGAAACGGAACTGGTCCAGTGGCTGGTTCGCCAGCATCTGCTGATGTCCATGACCGCCCAACGCAAGGACATCAGTGATCCGGAAGTCATCCACGAATTTGCCACCGTGGTCGGCGATCTCAACCGACTCAATCACCTTTACCTGCTGACCATAGCCGATATCCGCGCCACCAATCCCAACCTGTGGAATACCTGGAAAGAAGCGCTGTTGCGGGAGCTGTTCTGCGCCACCCGCCACGCCTTCCGCCATGGGCTGGAAAAGCCCATCGACCTGGACGACAGGTTATTGGTGGCACAACGGGAAACCCGGGAACGCCTCCATCATCTCGGCTTGACCGATGAAGTCATCGACCGGGTCTGGGAAATGGTCGCCGACGACTATTTCATCCGTTTCCTGCCGGATGAAATCGCCTGGCATACCGTGGCCATCGCCGCTTGCAGCCCGGAACAGTTGCCCCTGGTCGTATTGCACCCCATGGGTCAACGCGGAAGCGCGGAAATTTTCATCCATGCCCGCAACCAGGACTTCATCTTCGCCCATAGCACGGCGGTATTGGACCAACTCGGTCTGACCATTTTCGACGCCAAGATCATCACCACCGCCCATGGCTACGTGCTCAACAGCTATCATGTCCTGGAACAAACCGGGGAACCGATCAAGGATCACCGCCGGCAAATCCAGATTTGCTCGCGCCTTCGGCAATGTCTGCTCGATCCCAGCGAGGAGCCCCTGCGGGTGCAACGGCTGGAAACCCGTCAAATCAAGCATTTTGCCGTCCCCACCCAGGTATTCTTTCATGAGGATCCGCAACATCGGCATACCGTACTCGAACTGATCGCCACCGATCGCCCCGGCCTCCTGTCCAAGGTGGGCCAGGCTTTCAGCCGAATCGGCATTCGCCTGTACAACGCCAGGATTTCCACCATCGGCAGCCGCGCCGAAGACATCTTCCATATCACCGACCGAAACGATCAAGCCCTTGCCGATGAGGGTCTGAAAAGACAACTGAAAGAGGCACTGATCGAACTGGTCGGGGAAAACTGAAAGGCAACCAACGGCAAGTGCTATGCTTGCAAAAACCACTCCCCCTAGAACAACAACCTTCACAACAGCCTTGCGGGAGAAACCCCTATGAGCATCGCAGACCCCATCCTGGAAAACTGGTATCAAGACGCCGAGAGCGGCAGAAGTTTCCGCATCGTGGCCATCGACACCGACAATGACGCCATCGAGGTGCAGTACCTCAACGGCGACATCGGTGAATTCGATTCCACCACCTGGGAAGACTCCGCCTTCTTTCCCATCGAACCCCCGGAGGACTGGAGCGCGCCTTTCGACGACGTGGAGGTGGAAGATTTGGGTTACAGCGATCCGGACCGCCATGGCGTGGATCTGCAGGATGCCACCCTGGAAGGTTTCCTCGAACAGGAAGAACTGGAAGACCAGGAAGATTAACTCGCCCCCTGGACAGGAAGTCTGATGCCTTGAACCGGCGCTACTTCAGCAGATATTCCAGCAAAGGATTGCGGAAGAGCACGATCAACACCACCACCAACACATAGATGGCCAGGGACTCGATCATGGCCAGGCCGATGAACAGGGTGCGCATGATGGATTTTTCCGCCTCCGGTTGGCGCGACAGCGCATCCAGGGCGCTGGCGATGGCCTTGCCCATGGCCAGCGCCGGAAACATCACCCCCAAAGCGATGCCGATCACCGCCACGAAAGTGGAAAACAGGGTAAACCAGGTCATGTCTTTCATGGATTAACCGTCTACGAATCGATTGGAAAACCGGTTTCAACCGGCGTTGTGCTTCACCCGGCGCCATTCAATCGCTTTTCTGTCGCCGCAATTCCTGCGACTGCATCCCGCCGGCGACATAGATCAAAGCCAGCATGCCGAAGATATAAGCCTGCACCAATGCCTCGATCACGTGCAACATGAGCAGGGGCACAGGGGCGAGGAAGCCGGCCACCATCAACACCAGCAAGGCCGCCATTTCCAGGCTCATCATGTTGCCGAACAAGCGAATGGCCAGGGCGATGGTGCGGGTGATCTCGCTGATGATGTGAAAAGGCAACAGGATGGGGCTGGGACTCAGGTAATGGCGCAGATAGTTCTTCCATCCCTGAGTGCGAATCCCGTACCAGTGCACCGACAGGAACACGATGATCGCCAGCGCCGAGGTGGCGGACAGATCGCGGGTCGGCGACTCCAAGCCGGGAATCAAACCGACGAGATTGGCCACCACCAGATAAATCCACAGGGTGCCGACGAACGGCAATAACTGCCGGGCATGTTGCGGGGCGGCGGCGGCGATGGCGTCCTCCAGAGTGGACACGATGCCTTCGGCGGCGGTCTGCAGCAATCCTGGGCTCTCTCCCGAGCGTCGCAGGGCGAGCCAGGCAAAGAACCCCAAGCTTGCCATGATGCCCCAGGTCGTCGCCACGGTGACGGTGATCTGGAAACTGCCGTAGGCGAACAATACGGTGGAATTCAAGCCGTTGCCCATGGTTCATTCCTTCACGAAAAGATAGACATTCACCGCCCCCACCACCACGCCGATGATGATCAGGCTCAAGGTCCAACGCATGGAATAGCCCTCGAACAGCCCATCCAGCCAGCGTCCCAGATAGGCTCCGATCACCATCGGCAGCGCGAACAGCAAGCCCAGCGTTCCCACATACACTGTCTGCGCCATCAGGGTGGGACGCTCCTTGTCGGCCTGCCTCATGCGCCGGGCTTGGCGTTCGATCTTTTTGCGCAGTTCATCGTTCGGGTCAGGCATGATCTCGCCTATCGCCTTCTAAGGCGAAATCGAAAATACGCCGCCGCTGATGGCGCTGCCGACGGTTTTCCCCCTGGCATCCAGCAACAGCACCTTGATCTTGGCTTTCGAGCTGACTCTCTTCACTACCGGCACGGCCCATTGATAGGCACCGGGATTACCGTCCAACTGCGCCAGTTTGATCCAGGAGCTTCCGCCGTTCAGGCTATATCTCAATTGGGTCGAGGCCACTTCACGAATCGTCTGCCAGGTATCCCAGGCGATGTCGAAGGTTTGCCCCGATTTCAAGCCCTCACCTCCGGCGGGCGTACTCAACCTGGTCACCTCGATGGTGAACACGCGGTCGGATCGATCGGTTCCTATCCGCACCGAATTGTTCGAATACCCCTCCAATTTCACCAGGCTCTTGGCGGCAGTGTCCACCGGAGCCGGAACCTTCCAGTCGAAACTGTTGCCGATGATCTGATCCTTGATCAGGAACCACCGGGCTCCGTTATTGGTGGAGTAAAAGAGCTTGAAGTTCAAGACCAGGTCGGGCGATCCCCCTTCGATGGCCCACTGAATCTTGAAATTTCCACCGGAAGGGATGAGTTCCCCACCGTTAGGCGCGATCATCATCAGCTTTCCGGGGAAAATCACCTTGGATTTTACCGTCGCCGTGAGTACCGAAGCACTGCTCTCGCTGTTGACCCAGGAAACCGATACCCTGTTAGTGATCACGCCCACGGCGTTGGGTTTGAGCACCAGGCCGATCTTGACGATCTCGCCGACGCGCATATTATCCAGCGAGCAAGTCACCTGGTTCCCCGCCTGCGAGCAGGCCCCCTTGCCGGGAGTAGCCGAAACGAATTCCACACCGTCGGGAAGGGTGTCGGTCAGATGAACGGCTTGGGAAGTCGCAGGGCCGTTGTTCTTCAGCATGATTTTGTAAGTCAAGGCATTGCCCGCCTTGACGGGCTCGGGGCTGGCCGTCAAGGGGAGGGACAGATCGGTCAAGCGCGCGGCAAGGTCGAGCACTTGCCGCCTGATCTCGCTACCCCCCTGTTTCG
>JAQTSI010000262.1 GCA_028711365.1 Methylococcaceae bacterium | reverse complement strand
GGAGAAGAGTGCTTTCAGCCACTGCTGCTCATCCCAAAGGACGTGAATGACTCGTTCTGCGCGGGTTAAAGCCATCTGGCATGGGAAAATCGCGCTGTGGGCTATGGTTCGGGATAGTGTCTGCTGACTCCTTAGCCGAAGAGGCGTGTCGAGAAGCCAACGTCCATCTCGGGGATACGGTATGCATTGAAAGACATTTCCCGAATCGGGTACTCTGAAATTTCAGATGCGACCGGCGAAGGACCACAAAGGCCAAAAATCCACCGTCTGGTTCTCTTCGGTGTACCCTGGCTTTCGGCCAGAAGCAGTTTTTCAGACCTTCCGCAGAAAGCAGGCTTTCAGCATGAAGTTGCCGGCGTCCATCTTGCAGTCCACTTCATGGTCGCCTCCGACCAGGCGGATACTCTTGACCTTGGTGCCCACTTTCAGGGTGATGGACGAGCCCTTGACCTTTAAGTCCTTGATGAGCACCACCGAGTCGCCGTCGCTCAACACATTGCCATTGGCATCTTTCACCACCGCATTGGCGTCATCATCAACGGGTGAGGTCTCCACCATCGGCCACTCATGACCGCAATCGGCGCAAATATAATTTTCGCCGTCCGGATAGGTGTTCTCCAGGGTGCATTGGGGGCAGGCAGGGGTAGTCGACATGATTTCTCTCGAATTGTGGGTTGCTCTAGCGCGCAAGAGTATAACCGATCCCGGAATTGCGCTGCGCATGAGGTTCTGCCTGATTATAAGGATTTGATATACAAAGGGGTAGCCCTGTCCTGGAAATCGAGTGATAGGCTACGATTCAACACCCTATGGGCAACTCGGATCCCAAATCAGTCTAGCGATATCCGTTGAATCGACATTCTGATCGACCGGACAACGCGGGCAATCCTTGCGATTGGGACGGTTCGGACAATCGGCGCATTGCTGAATCAGCCTATCGGCCCGTTCGAGATCGCTTTCCAACAATTCCAATTCGCGCAACGAAGCGCGAATCTTCGCGCGCAGTTCGTCCAAAAGTGGCAATAAGGCGGCGACCGCCTCGCGCCCAGTGGCGCATGGCTCGCGCTGGCAGGCAAGTTGCTGGACCGCTTCAAGTCCCACGCCCGAGCGACCAAGTCTGAGGGCGACAGCCATCCGTTTCAGGTCTTTTTTTGCATAAAGCCGGGTGCCTCCGCGGGTTCGGGCCGGGGCGATCAGACCTAATTCCTCATACAGGCGAATCGTTCTCGGGGTGGTCCCCAACTCTTCTGCCAACTCGCCGATTTTCAAGACGTCGCGCTGATGACGGGGAAGAAGGCGCATGGTCGACTCCATAATCTTACCTAAAGGTAATATTATGTTGACACAATTCAGCCACGCGGGCTATAAATTTGCTGCCTGATGAGGTAGGCATTGCCTAACTTTCATAGACCTTAAGGTACGATTTTGGAGCTTTCTTGTCGATTTCAAGCCAAGGTTGACGGCTAATCAACCCTGAAAACACGGCGTCATCACGATCAGATGGCAAACGCTCTCAAACTTCTATGACGGGAGATCAACATGACCATTCCCACCGAGTCGATTGGCAGTATTCCTCGTCCTCCCCAGTTGTTGGAGGCTCTCAGGGCATTTCGCACAGGAGAGCTTTCTCGGGAAAAACTGGATGCCTGTTATGACGAGGCATTGCGGGACACCATCCGGCGTTTTGAAGACACCGGTTCGCCGGTGATCGGCGACGGCGAGCAATCCAAACCCAGCTTTGCCACCTATCCCTTGCAGGATTTGCCGAACATTATCCCGGACGGCGTGGTCATCACCTTTGCCGACGGCCATACCCGGCAATTGCCAAAGTTGACGGCAGGGCCTTTCCGCTACCGTACTCATGCCGACACTTACGTCAAAGCCGCCAAACCCTATGCCAAGCGGCCGTTGAAGCAGGCGGTGATCTCGGCTTCGGCGCTGAGCATGATTTATCCTTCGGAGGGTATCGAAGACTATGACAGGGAAGCATTCCTCGATGACCTGGTGGCGGAAACCGTGGCGGACATTCGGGGTTGCCTGAACCAAGGCGCTCATCATGTGCAGATCGATTTCACCGAGGGACGGCTTTCGGTCAAGCTGGATCCCTCCAAGCAACTGCTGCACCAATTCATCGATTTGAACAATCGAGTGCTCGAACAATTCACGCCGGAGGAACGCCAGCGCATCGGAGTGCATACCTGTCCGGGCGGCGATCATGACTCCACCCATAGCGCCGACGTGGATTATGCCGACCTGCTGCCGAGCTTGTTTGACCTCAAGGCGGGAAATTTCTACATGCAATTGGCCAGTGAAAAAGACCCGGATCATGTGTTGACGGTCATCAAGGAGAATTTACGCCCCGGCCAGCGGGTTTATGTGGGCGTCATCGATGTGTTGAATCCTCAGGTGGAGGAACCGGAACTCGTGTGCGAGCGGATTTTGCGCGCGGCGAAATACATCCCCCTGGATCGACTCGGCAGCACCGACGACTGCGGCTTTTCCCCCTTCGAGGACGATACCTCGACGGGACGCGACACGGCTTTCGCCAAAATCAGATCCAGAGTCCTGGGCACCCAACTGGCCGCCAAGGCGCTGAAACTTTGAATCGGGTGAATGAGCCAGGCCGGAAAATCATTCTCTTGGCGCAACGCCCTTTTCAACTGAACCGATACGATTGAGGAGCCCTGATGAAGTCCCCCGACAAGCATTCATCATCCGGCCCCGACCGGTGGCTAGACGAACATGGCGATTATCTGTTCCGGTTCGCGCTGACCCGAGTCCGAAACGAAAGCACCGCCGAAGACTTGGTGCAGGAAACCTTGCTCGCCGCGTTGTCGGCTCTGCATCAGCGTTCGGGGCAGTCCAGCGAACGCACCTGGCTGACCGGCATTCTCAAACACAAGATCGTCGATCATTTCCGCCGCAGTTGGCGCGAACAACCCCTGGAGGACGACCCACCGACCGGTTTGGCCGATGAGCCGGGCATGGACGAGTTTTTTGCCGAGGATGGGCACTGGGACCATAAACCCGCCAGTTGGGGCAATCCCTTCCGCAGCCTGGAGCAAAGCCAATTTTTCGATGTGCTGCAGAACTGCATGCAGCGTTTATCGCCCAAGCTGGCGCAATTATTCGTACTGAAAGAACTTCACGACATGAGCAACGAAGAAATTTGTAAGGAACTCGGCGTGAGCCCGACCAACGTTTGGGTGATGCTTTACCGCGCTCGCATGAATCTGCGGCAATGCCTGGAATCCAAATGGTTTGAGAACGATCGGGAGGCGCTATAGATGTTGACCTGTAAAGAAGCCAGCCGCCTGCTGTCGCAATCCATGGACCACGCCTTGCCCCGCATGAAACGGCTGGAGCTTCGCATCCACGTTTGGCTGTGCTCGGCCTGCTCGAATTTCGAGAAACAGTTGCTGTTTCTGAAGCGTGCGGCCCGCCAACTGGATGAGCGAGACTCCCAAACGGATCAGGCCAGACTCAGCAGCGAAGCGCGGGAACGCATTAGAAAAGCGGTCGGCAAATAACAAGACTCGTCTTGGTTGCTGCGTGACTGCCCCATTCATCAATCGTTTCCGTTACTTAGTGGAGTCACACATGAATAGCAAGACTTTGTCTCTGACCCTTAGCGCCATCGCCGCTTCGATCTCTCTCGCCCCGATTGCCCATGCGGCCGAAAACCCCTTCGCCATGAAAACCGTTTCGGCATCCGCCTTAGTCGCCGAAGCCGGCGACAAAGTGAGGGACGGCAAATGCGGTGAAGGCAAGTGCAGTGGGAGGAAGAAAACCGAGTCTGCCGCAACCGACAGCAAGACGAAGGAAGGCAACTGCGGCGCCAACAAGATGAAAGAAGGTGGCTGCAGCGGCAGCATGAAAACGGAAGAAACGGCTCAGCCCAAGCAGTAGCCGAGCCGGGGGCCTGTCATGAATACCCCACGCATCACCGGGGCGGGCCTGGGTCTTAGGCGGGAGCTGATGCTCCCGCTGAGGGCCAAACAGCCTTCGGTCATCGATTTCTTCGAAATTTCCCCCGAAAACTGGATCGACCTAGGCGGCAGGTGGGCCAAGGAATTTCACTGGTTCACCGAGCGTTATCCCTTCATCGCCCATGGCTTGTCGCTTTCCCTGGGCGGTCCCGCGCCTTTGGACGAGCAATTTTTGAAAAAGATCAAAGCCTTTCTGGATGAACACCGGATCGGACTGTACACCGAGCATCTGAGCTATTGCAGCGACGGCGCTCATCTCTACGACCTGCTGCCGATTCCGTTTACCGAAGAGGCGGTGCATTACGTGGCGGCGCGTATCCGCCGAACTCAGGAGATTCTGGAACGGCGGATCGCCGTGGAGAACGCCTCTTATTATGTCGCCTCGCCCATTTCGGAGATGGACGAGCTTTTCTTCATCAAGGCGGTATTGGAGGAAGCCGACTGCGACCTGCACCTGGATGTGAATAACCTCTACGTCAACAGCGTCAACCATGGTTACGATGCCCGCAAATTCCTGCTGGGATTGCCGGGCGAAAGGATAGTCTACCTCCATGTCGCGGGACATGATCGAGACGGGCCGGACTTGATCATCGACACCCATGGCCAAGCGGTGATCGATCCGGTCTGGGGACTGCTGGAAGCGGCTTATGATGCGTTCGGATTATTCCCGACTTTGCTGGAGAGGGACTTCAACATCCCGCCACTGGAACAGTTGGTCGGGGAGGTGGAGCAAATCGCGGATCTTCAGCAGGGTTGGCGTAACGGCCAGCTTAAACGCACGGCTTGAAGAGGATTATCCCTATGACCACCCTCATTCGGCTCCATGGCGACACGCCAGAAATTCCCCGTTTTCAACGCTACCAGTACGAATTCACCCGGCATCTGCGCAATCCCCAAGTCTTCCGGCCCCCACAGGGCGTAGCGGCAAAGCGTATCGGCGTTTATGCGGAACTGCTGCGCAACAAAATCGAGGACAGCCTGCTGAGCTGTTTTCCGATCAGCCGAGAATTACTCGGTAAACGTTCATGGAACGGGCTGGTCAAGCAGTTCATCGCTCAACATGAGTGTGTCTCTCCGCTTTACCGTCAGATTCCCGATGAATTTATCGTATTTCTCCACAACGAGCGATCCGACCCGTCCGATCCGCCTTTTTTGGCTGAACTGGCCCATTTCGAATGGATGGAATTGGTGATCTCCATTGCCAAAGACGAACCCATCGAGCCATGGGTCGAAACCGCCGGCAGTCTGCTGGATGGCGCGGTCGTTTTTGCGCCAAATCTGCAATGGCTTCGATACCGCTACCCCGTCCAGCGCATCGCACCCGAGCAGCAGGGGTGGCGCCAATGGAAAGCCTGGCGCAGACAAGCCATCGAGCAGATGACGGAAACGACCTTCATCCTGGGCTTTCGCGATCGCAACGATGAGGTTCGTTTCATCGAGATCAACGCTGCCACCGCGCGACTGATCGAACTGCTGGACGGCGCCCAATTGTCCGGCAGGCAGGCGCTTTTGCATTTGGCAATCGAGTTGAGAGCCCCTGATGCCGAGGCCATCATCGAATTCGGGCTCGATGTCCTGGGCAAACTTCAAACTCAGGGTGCCATTCTCGGCACTCAAATCCCTCACTCACCATCAGAATTGACTTAAAAGTAAGCCATGAAAGATTTATCCGAAATGCGAGCATCCGAAGATCCCAGGGGCGAACCCTGTCCGTATTGTCCCGGCCACGCGCTCATTGGGCTACTGTCGCCTTCCGGAATCAGCTCGGGATACCGTAATTTGTCGAATGGGTTGGAGAAGATGGCGCCGGTGCTGCCGCCCTTGTTTCTTAGGTTGCTCCTCGCCTACGAATTCGGCGAAGCCGGAGTGATGAAACTTCAGGGTGAGAACTGGTTTGCCGATCTCGCCTTCCCCTTTCCCTTCAGCCTTTTATTGCCCGAAACGCTGTGGTGGCTGGTCACGGGATTCGAGACGGCAGGCGCGGCGGCATTGCTCCTGGGGCTGGCGACGAGGTTTTTCAGTTTTGCCCTGATGGTGATCACCCTGGTGGCCATTGCCAGCGTCCATTGGCCTACGCAATGGTCAAGCCTCTCTGAACTGCTGCAAGGCTATTCGATCACCGACCAGGGTCATGGCAATTACAAATTGCCTCTCATGTACCTGATCATGTTCATGCCTCTGCTGTTTGGCGGCGCGGGCAAGATAAGCATCGATGCATGGCTTAGCCATCAGAATAGGAACCCCCACCAATCTTCGAAACAAGTCCCACATCAACCCGTTTCGGCTGAACCTTGAATCATCCCCTCGCCATCATGACGTCACTTCGGCTTGTGCAGCGTGGGGTTCTGCAAGCTTCATTCAGGCTACGGATGCTTGGCTCAAAGGACTAAAACGCGCACGGACAAAGTCCGCTCCAAAAGCGACTTCTTCTCCGACCCCTTGCCGAGGTCGAGGTCCGTGACCGTGACGCGGTTGAGAACGCGTGGGCGATCCTTGCCGTCAGGCCCTTTTTAGCGATAGGACCATGTCGCATGGATGGCATACGGATGACCATTCACATCCCCGAGATACAACACGATGTGGCCTGTCATCCGGAGGATGGTCAATCCCTGTAAACTTCGAGTCAGGATCGTGTTCAGCTTGTTATCCGATGGCGTTGTTTCCTTGAATTCCGCGATCGAACGACCGGTCTTGGCCTGTCCACCAGAATTTCGCGGCAGTTCGATGCCGAAGGTTGCGAAGACCATCTGCAGGAACCGCGAGCAGTCCTGCTCGCGGTACATGTCGCCCCAACCGTAAGGGGCATTTAGCATCTTGAATGCCTGCCGATAGACGGAACGAGCCGTGTACGGCAAGTAACCAATGCTCATGTCCTCGCGGGCGATAAATCCAGACACCATCTGGACGCTGCCATCACCTC
>JAQTSI010000261.1 GCA_028711365.1 Methylococcaceae bacterium | reverse complement strand
CCGCCGGTTGGAACAACCTTTCCGAACCCTCCATCCTGGAAGACAAGATCCTGCGTGAGCATTTCGCCGGCAAGCATGACCGCCTGGCCTGTCAAGCCCAGGCTCTGGGAGGGGAGATTTCGGTGCGCCCGGCCTGAGACCGCTTCTTCCCTCATGCCTCTCTCCGCCATCACTTCCGACCTCAGCCGCGAACTGAACCGCCTCGGCTGCCCGTCGCCTGCGAGCCATGTCTACAATCCCCTGGAATACGCCGGCGATGCCTATCGCCAATACCTGAAACGATATGGCGGCAGGCCGCAAGTCCTGTTGGTCGGTATGAATCCGGGACCCTGGGGCATGGTCCAGACCGGGGTTCCTTTCGGAGACGTGGAAATGGTGCGGGATTGGCTGGCCATCCAGGCAGACGTGGGCAAACCGCCGATCGAACATCCGAAGCGCCCGGTGCTCGGCTACGCTTGCAAGCGCAAGGAAGGAAGCGGCCGACGATTGTGGGGCTGGGCGCGCGAGCGTTTCATCACCCCGCAGCGGTTTTTCCGCCGTTTCTTCGTCATCAATTACTGCCCTTTGTGTTTTTTTCTCGAGGATGGCACGAATCTGACGCCCGACAAGTTGCCGGCGGCAGCCAGGCGAGAATTGTTCGCCTTGTGTGATGCCGCCTTGCGCAACACGGTGGAGCATCTCAAGCCTCGCTTCGTGCTCGGCGTGGGCCGTTTTGCGGAACATCGCGCCACGGCCGCCCTCGCCGGATGGGATACGATCGTCGGCGGTGTTCCCCATCCCAGCCCGGCCAGCCCGCAGGCCAATCGCGGCTGGGCGGCGCAGATGGAAGCTTCCCTGGTTCGTTTGGGCATCGCTTTGGCTGACGAGGACCGATAAGCGAACATCCGGCGGAAAAGAAAACCGCTGGTGGGGTTAGAGCGGTAGAATCCCCCGTATTTTCCGACCCCCTGATCTTGCATGAACACCACCCTAGCCCACGAACGCATCCCCCTGAAAGATTTCACCGAGAAGGCCTACCTGGATTATTCCATGTACGTCATCCTCGACCGAGCCCTGCCCAGCCTCGCCGACGGCCTGAAACCGGTGCAACGGCGTATCGTCTACGCCATGTCCGAACTGGGGCTGTCCGCCCTGTCCAAACACAAAAAATCCGCCCGCACCGTGGGCGACGTGCTGGGCAAATATCACCCCCACGGCGACTCCGCCTGCTACGAGGCGATGGTGCTGATGGCGCAGCCTTTCTCCTACCGCTATCCGCTCGTCGACGGCCAGGGCAACTGGGGGTCGCCGGACGACCCCAAGTCCTTCGCCGCCATGCGTTATACCGAGGCGCGGCTGACGGCCTATGCCCAGACCCTGCTTTCCGAACTCGAACAAGGCACGGTGGACTGGATTCCCAATTTCGATGGCACCCTGGATGAACCCTCGTTATTGCCGGCGCGATTGCCGAACCTGTTGTTGAATGGTGCCACCGGCATCGCCGTGGGCATGGCCACCGACATTCCTCCCCACAATCTGCGGGAAGTGGTGAATGCCTGTATTCGCCTGCTGGATCATCCCGATGCCAGCCTGGAGGAACTTTGCGAGCTGGTGAAAGGGCCCGATTTTCCCACCGAGGCCGAAATCATCACCCCACGTGCGGAGATCCTGCGCCTATACCAGACCGGCGGCGGTTCGGTCCGGCTGAGAGCCCGCTATGAGCAGGAGGACGGCAACATCGTCATCACCGCCTTGCCCTACCAGGTATCGGGCAACAAGGTGATGGAGCAGATCGCCGCCCAGATGCAGGCCAAAAAGCTGCCCATGGTGGAAGACCTGCGCGATGAATCCGATCACGAAAGCCCGACCCGGCTGGTCATCATGCCCCGCTCCAAGCGCATCGACGCGGGGCAACTGATGTCCCATCTGTTCGCCACCACCGACCTGGAGAAGAGCTATCGGGTCAATCTCAACATGATCGGCCTGGACGGCAAACCCAGGGTGAAGAATCTGCTCGACATCCTCAACGAATGGCTGGATTATCGCCGCGAAACCGTCACCCGCCGCCTGCAACACCGGCTGGACAAGGTGGAAGCGCGCTTGCACATCCTGCAAGGCTTGCTCATCGCCTATCTCAATATCGACGAGGTGATCGCCATCATCCGCCATGAGGACGAACCCAAGCCGGTCCTGATGGAGCGCTTCGGCCTCACCGACATCCAGGCCGAAGCGATCCTGGAGTTGAAACTGCGCCATCTGGCCAAGTTGGAGGAGATGAAGATACGCGGCGAACAGGAGGAACTGGGCCGGGAGCGGGAAAACCTGCAGGCCATCCTGGGTTCGAAAGAAAAATTGCACGCGCTGATCAAGCAGGAACTGGCGCAGGATGCGGAGAAACACGGCGACGCCCGCCGCTCGCCCATCGTCGTGCGCCCCTCGGCCCAGGCCATCGCCGAAACCACCCTGATGGCCAACGAACCGGTGACGATCATCTTGTCGCAAAAGGGCTGGGTGCGTTCCGCCAAGGGCCATGATTTCGATCTCGCCAGCCTGTCCTATCGCACCGGCGACGGTTTCCTCGCCGCTGCCCAGGGACGCAGCAGCCAACCGGCTTATTTCCTCGACTCCACCGGCCGCAGCTACGCCGTAGCGGCGCATGAGCTGCCTTCCGCCCGCAGCCAGGGTGAACCCCTGACCGGCCGCCTCAATCCTCCCCCAGGCGCGGTATTCAAGACCGTGCTGGCAGGCGCGGAGGAAGACTGGTATCTGCTGGCCTCCAACGCCGGTTACGGCTTCCTCACCCCGCTGGCCGAACTCAACACCAAGAACCGTGCCGGCAAAACCCTGATCAATCTACCCGAGCATTCGCAAATGCTGACGCCGGTGCGAGTGGGCGATCCGCATACCGACCGCCTGGCCGTGGTCACCGGCCAGGGCCGCCTATTGATCTTGCCGGCGAAAGAAATCCCGGTCCTCAATAAAGGCAAGGGCAACAAGCTCATCGACATCAAGACGACGGATCTCGAAACCGGGGCCGACCGCATCGTCGCCATGGTCTGCCTGGCCAGCGGTGCCTCCCTGAAGATCATCGCTGGCAAGCGCTTTTTGAATCTGCAAGGCGGCGACCTGGATCATTACCTCGGCGCGCGCGGCAAGCGCGGCAATCCCTTGCCCCGAGGATTTCAGCGAGTGGAGGGGATGGAAACGCCATAGTGTTTCGAGGCTATCGATCCAAGCGGGGTCAAACCACCCTCCCGAAGATGGGGCGGGCTCAACCGCGCGTGGGAACGATCCGGAAAGGCGGATTTCGGATTGCGGTATTCGGAGCAGAATCGCCCCCGCGTGCGTGGCAGCCTTTCCCACATTCTGCATTCCGCATTCCGCATTCCGCATTCCGAAATTCCTGAGCTGTCACGCGCTCAGGAGCGATTCCTGCGCATATAGGCAGGACGCGCGTTCGGTCCCAGAGTACCGACCGATGAGGAATTTCAGAAAGGTCCATCGCATTCGGGACCACTCAGGGTACAGGCTGCTGACATAACGCTGTCAGCAGCCGGCGTGCATACTGCCACGGTGATATTTGCCGGAGAGACCCATGGAAAAACTCGATCTGAAGAAAACGCTGAAACATCTATATCAGCCTTCCGCCCGGGAGGTGGAACGGGTAGTCGTGCCGACCATGAATTTTCTGAAAATAGACGGTCGAGGCGATCCGAATTCCTCGCAGGAATACACCGATGCCGTCGCGACTCTGTTCACCATCGCTTATGCCATCAAATTCATGACCAAGAAAGGCGCGCCGGCCATCGATTATGGCGTGATGCCGCTGGAAGGACTGTGGTGGGCGGACGATATGAGCCAGTTCGCCAACGAAGACAAATCCGGCTGGCAATGGACGATGATGATCGCGCAGCCGCCTTTCATCACCCAGGCGATGGCGGACACGGCCATCGCCGAGGTCAAGGCGAAGAAGAACCCCGCCGCCATTTCCAGGCTGAGATTCGAGGCCTACACCGAGGGCCCCAGCGCGCAGATCCTGCATATCGGGCCATTCAGCGCAGAAGGGCCGACCATCGAAAAGCTGCATCGTTTCATCGAGACTAGCGGACATTCTCTTCGCGGCAAACATCACGAAATCTATCTGAGCGACATCACCAAAGCCGATCCGGAGAAGTGGAAAACCATCATCCGGCAGCCGATATCTCCCTCTCAACCGTAAAGGAGCACCCTCATGAGTACAGTCAATCCCATCCCGAACGGATTTCACGCCATCACCCCTTATCTGATCATCAAGGACGCCAATGCCGCCATCCAGTTTTATCAGCGTGCATTCGGAGCGGAAGAGTTAGGCCGCATTTCCATGCCCGGCGGCGCCGTGGGTCATGCCGAATTGCAGATCGGCAATGCCAGAATCATGCTGGCCGAAGAAATGCCTCGATGGAGTACCCAAAGTCCGACAACATTGGGCGGATCATCGGTCGGCATTGCCTTATATGTCGCCGATGTAGATGCCGTCTTTCAGCGCGCGCTCGATGCGGGAGCGACGATGATCGAACCGGTCAAAGACCAGTTTTATGGTGACCGTTCAGGCACATTGTCCGATCCCTTCGGGCACAAGTGGCATATCCTGACGCACATCGAGGATGTGACTTTCGACATCATGCAGCAGCGTTGTGACGCGATGTTTGCGGACCAGAGCTGATTGGCCGATGTTGAGTGTTTCGCCAACGACCAGAGCCTCAAGAAATATTCGGCCATACGCAACAAACGCGCATTGTCTTTCCATCAAACCGATAAGGAGGAATCATGAATAAACCGATCATCAACATCGCGGATGTCGATCTGCAACCGCGTCCTCCCGCTTACGCCGCAACGGGGGCGGCAGCGGAGCGTTATGAAGCCTGCATGGGCATGGTAGGCGGGGTGCTGGGCGCTAAGAAGCTGGGCTACAACATCACTGCCGTCCCACCGGGCAAATGCGCTTTTCCGCTTCACTCGCATCAGGTCAATGAGGAGATGTTCTTCGTGCTGGAGGGTACGGGCGAGGTGCGCATCGGAGAAAATACTTATCCGATCCGTCAGGGCGACATCATCGCATGTCCCGCGGGCAGTATAGACACGGCGCACCAGATCACCAATACCGGCAATGTCGAACTGAAATATCTCGCCGTCAGCACAAAGTTGTCTCCCGAACTCTGCGAATACCCCACCACCGGGAAATTCGCCATCCTCGCCGAGACGGCGGCGGGAGCGGACGGCAAACCGGGCTCATTCCGTTATGTCGGACGGGTTGAACAACATGTGGATTATTGGGAAGGCGAATAGGGTGAAGCCGGCTTTCCCAAGCCGGCGCCAACTCAAATGTTCCGGCGCGCACTTGCAAAAGCGGGATGGAAGGCAGGCTGCCAGATCGTCATTGTCCGGATGCCAGGAAACCTGTCCCGCATCATATCGAAACGGTTGAAACGCAAAGGCTGCTGCCACCACGCTGTCAGCAGCCGGTGTGTAGCATTTCCCTGCCGGATGTCCCGGCACAACCTTTAAGGAGATTCCAATGTCTGACACGATACAACTGGTGAGCTTCCGTTTACAGCAGGACAAGACCGCAGCAGATTGGTTGAAGGCCAATGAGAAGATCGATGCCTGGATCATCACCCAACCCGGATTCCGTTTCCGCAGCGTATCGGAAACCGAAGGCGGCGAATGGTTGGCCATCACCTATTGGGAAAGCCCAGAAGCGGCGGGCGCAGCCAGTTCGCACTTCGGCGAAGAACTGGGGAGCATCTGCCAGCCTTTGATCGCCGATGGCAGTGTGAGCATCAGCCACAGCAAGGCACACACGATGCTGCTGCACCGATGAAGGGGCCCGCCATGATCCGGATCAGCATCCTATATCCCAAAGAGGGCCGGTTCGATATGGACTATTACCTCCACCAGCATATGCCACGTTCCATCGAGTTGCTGAGTGCCGGAAAAGGTTACCGCGGCGTGTCGGTGGAGCGCGGGAGAAGTGGGACGATGCCCGGATCGGCGCCGAGCTTCGTTGCGATGTGCCATTATCTTTTCGATACGGACGAAGACTTCATGGCGGCGTTCCTTCCGCATGCCGCCGAGCTGCAAGGCGACATGCCGAACTACACCGACATCGAGCCGGTCATTCAGCTCAGTGAGGTCGCCATCAGTCGTTAGGGTGTGGGCACGGTGCGCAAATCGGAACGGCTCTTCCAACTGGTGACGCTGCTGCAAGGGCGGCGCACCGTGATCACGGCGCAGGCCTTGGCGGAACAGTTGGGGGTCGCCGTGCGCACCGTGTATCGTGACATCCAGGCGCTCATTCTCTCCGGCGTGCCGATCGATGGCGAGGCCGGTGTGGGCTATCGCTTGCGCGCTGGCTTCGACTTGCCGCCGCTCATGTTCCAATCGGACGAAATCACCGCATTGCTGGTCGGCAGCCGCATGGTACAGGCTTGGACCGATCCGGACCTGGCGCAGGCCGCCAAACAAGCCGAGACCAAGATACTCGCCGCCCTCACGCCGGAGATGTTGATCGGCGTCGCACGCTTGCCCTACCGTATTCCAGTCTACGAATCGGGTGTGAGCGGCATTCACCGGCTGTTGCGCAAGGCCTGCGAGGGACGGCAGAAAGTTTCCGTCACCTATCGCGACATCAACGGACAGGAATCCACGCGCATCTTGTGGCCGCTCGGCATGGTGGGCTGGGGCGATCACTGGACACTGCTGGCCTGGTGCGAAAAACGCGATGCCTACCGAAATTTCCGCTTTGACCGCATCCAGGACATCCTGCTGCTGCCGGACTACTATCCGGTGCACCCTTTGCGCAACCTCGAGCACTATCTGAACGATGTGATCGGCATCGGCGATGTACAAAAGCCGGGATGAGATTGGGGTATGCGCCCCTTCCCGTATTTTCCATCGGCTCTGCCAGAGC
>JAQTSI010000260.1 GCA_028711365.1 Methylococcaceae bacterium | reverse complement strand
ACCGACCTGTTTTCCCTGTTTTCGGAACTGGCGGCCATGCGCACCGAGGTCAAGGCGGAATCCCGCCAGTTCGGCAACACCCTGGATCAATTCAAGGAGGCACAGGAGTTGTTACGCAGTAGCCAGCAGAACCTGGAACGGGAGTTGGATAAGTCCAGGAATGAATTGCCGGTATTACGCAGGGCCGCGCTGCGCCCCTTGCTCGTCGAGATGCTGGACTTTTACGACCGGCTGGTGGCCGGGCAAGCCGCTTTGTCCAACTATCGGCCGGCCAGGGGCTGGTTTCGTATCAAGTCCCGCAAGGAAGATCGGGCTTTCATTCAAAGCATCCGGGACGGACAGGCCATGACCTTGCGCCGCCTGGAAGAAACCCTCATACGTCACCAGGTCCGCCCCATCGAGGCGCTGGGGCAAGCCGTCGACCCCCACATCATGACCGTGGTCGAACTGGACCGGCAACCCCAATTGGAAAACGGCCTCGTCACGGCGGAACTGCGCAAGGGTTTCCTGTGGGGAGAAGAAACTTTACGACTCGCTGAAGTCAAGGCAAACAAATTATGAGCGAAATCATCATCGGCATCGATCTGGGCACGACCAATTCGGAAGTGGCCATCGTGGAAAATGGCAAGGTCACCGTGATTGCAGACGGAGAGAACCGGACCATGCTGCCTTCCTTCGTCGGTATCGGCGAAGGTGGAGAAATCCTGGTCGGAGAGCCTGCTCGCAACCAGTATGTGCTGTATCCCGAGCGCACCATCAAATCCATCAAGCGACGCATGGGAGAGCCCATTCAGGTGGAGATGGCGGGTAAGCATTATTCCCCCCAGGAAATCTCCGCCATCATCCTCAAGCGGCTGAAATCCGTCGCCGAAGAATACATCAAAAAGCCCATCCAGAAGGCCGTCATCACCGTGCCGGCTTATTTCTCCGACGCCCAGCGTCAGGCAACCCGTGAAGCGGGCGAGATCGCCGGCCTCGATGTGGTCAGGATCATCAACGAGCCCACGGCCGCGGCCCTGGCTTACGAGGTCAAGCACGAAGTGCACAAGCATATCCTGGTCTATGACTTAGGTGGCGGCACTTTCGACGTTTCGGTGGTCGGCATCGAGGACGACGTGGTCGAAGTCTTGGCCAGCCACGGCAACAACAAGCTGGGAGGTGACGACTTCGACGCCAAGATCACCCAGCATATCGTCCGCCATATTCACGATCAGCACGGCATCGATCTCACCGAGTCGAGGCAAGTGATGGCTCGCATCAACCGGGCCGCGGAAGGCGCCAAGCGCGCTCTGTCCGATCAGCCCTTCGTGCGCATCGACGAGGAATACCTGTTCGAGAAGGAAGGCGCTCCGATTCACCTGTCTTTGGAGTTGTCCCGCTACGAGTACGAATCCATGATCGCCGAATACATCGACGAAACTCTGGAAGCGGTGCATATCGCCTTGAGTGGCGCCAATCTGGTGGCTTCCGATATCGACGAGATCCTGCTGGTGGGCGGCAGCACCCGCACCCCGGTGATCAGCGAGCGGCTGTTCGACGAATTCGGCCTGGAACCGCAACGGAACATCGATCCGGACTTGTGCGTCGCCATGGGGGCGGCCATCCAGGCCGGGATGATCGCCGGCGAATCGGTGTCGGCCGTGCTGGTGGACGTGACCCCTTATACCTATGGCACCAGCGTCATCGGCGAACTCCATGGGGAATACTATTCCTTCAAATATGTTCCCGTCATCCGCAAGAATACCCCCTTGCCCACCAGCAAGACCGAGGCATTCTATACCGCCTCCGATGGCCAGCAGGAAGTCTTGGTCCATGTCTATCAGGGGGAGGACGAGGACGCCCTGAACAACATCGAAATCGGCGAATTCAAGGTCAAGGGTCTGCGCAATGTGCCCGCCGGCAACACCGTCACGATGACGTTTGATTTGGACCTGAACGGCATCCTGCATATCTCGGCGCGAGAAAAAGAAACCGGCCTGGAAAAGTCCATCACCATCGGCAACGCCATCGCCCGTTTCCAGGAAGAAGAAATGGAGCAAGCCAAAGCGCGCGTCAACGCCCTCTTCGGAACTGATCTGGTGGGGGAATATACCAAGGAGGAGAAAGGAGCGAAGGAAGAGCACCACACCCAGGTCAAAGCCCATGCCCTGGTGGAGAAGGCGCAAAAACTGCTGGACAAGGCCGCCGACGAGGATAAGGAAGACATCATCGATCTGATCGAGCAGATCAACGATGGTTTGGCCGGGAAGCATTTCGACGTCGTCGAGGAGGCCGTGGAGAAACTCGCCGACATCCTTTACTACCTGGAAAATTAGTGGATCGTTGTCCGACCTGTCAAGCCCGGCTTCGCGAGGGGCCGGCCTGCCACCGTTGCCGTACCGATCTGACTCGGCTGCGGGCGATCGAAGCCGAAGGGGCTTCCCGCTTGCGTCAGGCTTTCGCTTTACTGGCGCGGGGCGAGCGGGCTGGAGCCCTGCGCGTGGTGGAGACGTCGCTGGGGCTCAAGCGTGATCCACTCGCGCAGGCCTTGCTTGGCTTTTTGTCCGCCTCCGAACCGGTTACGGCTAACGAAACGAACCCGCCCGTCGAAGTGGAACCTGAGGTTAAGCAGAGCCCATTGCCTGAACTCGCCCATGAAGATTCGGCCGGCTCGGAAGAGCCGCAGGAGGATCAATCGATTTCGGTCATGGTTCGAAAGGCGTGGCAAAAACTGCGTGTCCTCATCAATCGCCCGTAAGGCGCCAGGCTGTAGATCTTTCCCTTGTCCAGGCGGCGCAGCTTGCTTTCAGTGCGCGAAGCTTGTTCGTAGAGGGACATTTCCACCATCGGCGGATGGATATTGAGGGGAAGGAAAGCCGATGGGTTCGAGGCAGGCTGAGCTTGAGGGTTGGCGCGCCCCACTTCGAGTCTTTAGCCAGCGATCGGATCGAGGTCAGGCGCAATGCCCCCGATCCGATCGGCAGCTTGGGGGGGATCAGTTGATGCCGTGTTTCTGCATCCGGTACAGCAGGGTGTCGCGGGAGATGCCTAACAGGCGCGCGGAGCGGCTGCGATTGCCGTTGGTTCGGGCCAAGGCTTGCTGGATCAGGTCGATCTCCACCTTCTCCAGCTCGATGCCGATTTCGGGCAGGGCGAATACGGTTTTTGCCGGTGCCGCGCGGTGAAGGATTTCCATCGGCAGATTGCCTTCATCGATGGTGCGGCCCGCCAGCAGGATGGACAGACGTTCACAGACGTTGCGCAATTCCCTGACGTTGCCCGGCCAGGCATAGGTTTGCAAGCGGGACAGGGCCGATTTGGAGAAGATCGATCCCGGCAGCTTGTGCTCGTCGGCGAAGCGCCCCATGAAATGGTTCAACAGGAGGTGGATGTCGCCCATGCGCTCGCGCAACGGCGGGATTTCCAGCGGCACCACATTGAGACGGTAATATAAATCCTTGCGGAATTCGCCCTTGGCGATTTTTTCTTCCAGGGAGACGTTGGTGGCGGCGATGACGCGCACATCCACGCGCTGGGTATGGGTATCGCCGACCGGCTGAATCTCGCCGGTTTCGAGGAAACGAAGCAGCTTGGCCTGGAGGGGCAGGGGTAGGGAGTCGACCTCGTCCATGAACAGGGTGCCCTCGTCGGCGGCCTGCAAACGGCCTAGCTGATTCGACACCGCACCGGTAAAAGCTCCCTTGCGGTGTCCGAACAACTCGGATTCGGCCAGCGATTCGGGCAGGGCTGCGCAATTCAGGGTGATGAAAGGTTTGTCCACCCTGGGACTGTGACTTTGCAGGGCGTTGGCGAGAACCTCTTTGCCGGTTCCGGTTTCGCCGGCGATCAACACCGTGACGTCCGTGGCGGCCACCATCTTCGCGCTTCTCAACATCGACTCGAAGTTGGGAGATTGTCCGATCAATGCATCAAACATAGGCTAACCCTCTATAAACCGTTGTCTATACCATGCAACATCCCCGGATTGAGCCAGGGGAACGCCGCCAGCAAGGCGAGTATTATCAGCGTGATACCTGACACTTGGCGGAATTTCCGCAGGTTGGATAACCGCATCATTAAGCTGGTCATTATACCGATGCCGACCGCCGCTGGCAAAGTCCCCATGCCGAAAGCGAACATGGTCAACGCTCCGCGATATTCGTTGCCCGCCGTGGTCGCGAGAGTGATCGCCGCATAGACCAGACCGCAGGGCAACCAGCCCCAGATCATGCCTAAAAAATAGGCTTGTGGCAAGGTTTGCACCGGAATCAAGCGTCGTCCATAGGGTTCGATACGTCGCCAGATCACTGCGCCGGCTTTTTCGATATAGGCGAAGCGTGGAAACCAGCCGGCGATATGCAGACCGGCCCCAGCCATGATCAATGCCGAGACGATTTGCAGGATGCGATGGCCATGGCCTTCGCCCAAAGGCAGCATCAGCACATTGTGAACCAGGCCGGCCAGATAGCCGGCCAGGGTATAGCTGGTGATCCTGCCGAAGTTGTAGCTGAATACGAAAGGCAGGAGCTGGGCCTTGCTCTCGCGGATTTCCTTGCGCAGGCTGAGGGTCAGCGAGCCTATGATCGATCCGCACATCCCTAGGCAATGCAAGGCGCTGAACAGCCCCATGACCAGGGCCACTAGGTAGGAAGTGCTGAAACTGCTGTCGAAATGGTGCATGTGTGGAACGACGTAGTGAATGGATGTCAGGAAAACAGTTTGTGCCGCAATTCGTTAAAACGGCTAAAAGCTGGAATTCCCGCTCAAGCCCGCTCGCCGAAAGTGGCGGCGATCTGGCTCTGCACCCGTTCCGCCGCTTCCTTGCGCTGCTGGGCATCACGGATGGGGCGACCCACCACGATGTAGTCCGCGCCATTACGAAATGCCTGTTCCACCGTCACCACGCGTTTCTGGTCGTCCACCGTGCGGTTCTCCACCGGGCGAATGCCGGGGGAGATGACCAGCAGCTTGTCATCCACTTCGTTCCTCAGCATCGGCGCTTCCAGGCCGGAGGAAATCACCCCATCGCAACCCAGGGCCAAAGCGCGTCGGGCGCGGGAAACCACCAGTTTTTCCACATCGCAGGCGAAGCCGAGGTCGTCCAGATCGCCGCGATCCAGGCTGGTCAACACCGTCACCGCGAGGATTTTCAGCGGGCCCTTTTCCTGGGCGGCAGAGCGCATGATGGCGTCGTTGCCATGCACGGTGGCGAACTCCACGCCCTTGCCGCTCAGTGCGCGGACGGCGCGGGCCACGGTTTCCGGCACGTCGAAGAATTTCAGGTCGACGAATACCTTGTTGCCTCTGGCTTTGAGCCAGTCGATCAGGCCGAAATAATCGCCGGCCATGAAGAGTTCCAGGCCCACTTTGTAAAAGCAGACGCTATCGCCCAACTCTTCCACCAGGCTCTTGGCTTCGTCGATGCTGGGGAGATCCAGCGCCATGATCAAGCGCTCGCGCAGGGGAATGGGTTTGGTGGACAGGTAGTGGCTCATAAAGTCTCCTGATCTTGTTAGTGTAGTCCCGCTCCGGTTTATTCGGTGGTTTCATAACCCGGCAAAAAAACGGACGAGGAGCAGGTGGCGCGCGGGGCTGTTGGTCCCTTGTGGGGCCGTTTGGCGCATTATACGGCTTGGCGGTCGGGATGCCGAATTGACCCGCTGCCGAGCAGGCCGGCGTTCAAACTGCCGTTGCCGGACTTGGTGCGGTCTGGGTGAGGTATCCGGAGCAGGCCCAAAATCGCCGAAAATCGCCCTGTTCGGCGTGGCCCGGAGCCAGATCTCTCATTGTGTGGAGACCATGATTTGCGGCTATGATTTTGATGCCGTGACGGTTGGCATGGGCCCCTAGTCCATTTGAGCTAGTGCCGCGCTGCCAATAGGCGTTTTAGGATTCACCGACGCCAATTCCGAGGGCGTTCCAAACCTCTCACCCACCCAACACCAATAGGCTCATCCATGCAAAGCACAATCAGCACCCAGTCTGTGGAAAACGGTCAAATCTCGTTCCGCTCCCGACTCATGCAGAATTACCGGCTGGCGCTTCCTGTCTCGGGAAAGAGCGGATTGGCGACCTGCCCGACCGCCGGGCAAGATATCGAATTGTATTCGATAGGGACTAATGGCGCGATCTACAATATTTATCGCGACCCCAATAGCGACACGGGTTGGAGCGCCACGAACCTGAAGTTTTCCATATCTCCCAACGTCCCGGGGCATGCTGCTTATGTGACCGCTGCGCTTAATCCAGATGGCAGCACCACGGTTTGGGCCGTGGATTCTAGTAATGCTCAGATTGTCTATTATTTGCAAGGTGGGAGTTCTGGAAGTCCAGATCGTTGGGACGACTTTAATTGGCAAATCGTTACGGACTCATGCTTAGATACGCTTATTATTGGAGGATTGCAAACGGTTTATGATCCGTCAGGAAACCCTTATTTGGCTGCATATAACTCTATCGGATTGCCCGGTAGCCACTCTGGGGCCATGCTCATTAAACACATAGGTTGGCAAAGTTTTTCTGATGGCGGATACCCTTATGCGCCAGTGTTTTCATGGTGCACAGGGCTGGTTGAGGCCGCAGGTGGCATTGGCGTGTCAGCCGGGGTTTTTGTGTCGGATTTAGAGGGTTTTAATCCGGTGATAGAAGGCATCTCCAGCCAATTTGGCAGCGGCAATTGGACGCCCGGCGCGCAAGCTAATGGGCTGTACACAGCCATTTCCGCAGCCGTGGGACCGCGCGGCTTTAGTGAGCCGTTCGCTATTTCTCAGCAAGACCAGGGTTTGTATTATCTGGTCACTACCATAGATTCCGATCAACTCACACCCGTGAAATTGAGCGGCAAGGTGCCGGTAAAAGCGCTGGCCGCAGGCTGCGGCCCCCATGGCTTGGAGGTCTTCGGTTTAAGCAATGCCGGCTATCTGTATCACACGCGCTTCGACGGGATTGGCCC
>JAQTSI010000018.1 GCA_028711365.1 Methylococcaceae bacterium | reverse complement strand
ACCATGCGCACGGTGGAGGTGGAGCAGTTTTGCTCGTGATCGGCGTGGAGAATGAACAACACGTCCAGCGCCTTGCGGGTCACCTCGTCCGGCAGATACTCCCGCATCGGCGTGGTAAACATCATGTGCATGAAGTTGGATAGATAATCCAGTTCGGGACGGGTGTACACGAAGGCCTCGCCTACCGAACGCTTGTAGGCGAAAGCGGCCAGTACCCGAACTTTGGAAAGCAAATGGCTGATGGTCTGATCGCGTTCCTCCAGGCTTTGATCCGGTTCGAGCAGTTCGGGATGGTAGACCGAGAGCGAACAGACCATCGCCGAAAGGATCGCCATGGGGTGGGCGTGACCGGGATAGGAGGTGAAGAAACTCTTCATGTCCTCATGAATCAGGGAATGATAATGCACTTTCTCCTTGAAACGGCCATGCTCATCCTCCGTCGGCAGCTTGCCGTAAATGAGCAGGTAGGCCACTTCCATGAAGGTGGATTTTTCGCACAGCTCGCCGATGTCGATGCCACGGTAGCGCAAAATGCCTTTATCGCCGTCGATATAGGTGATGGATGACAGGCAGGAGCCGGTGTTGGCGTAACCGGGATCATGGGTGATATAGCCGGTTTGCTCGCGAAGGCGGACGATGTCGAGGGCTTTTTCGCCTTCGGTTCCTTCGATGACGGGGATCTCGAAGGATTTATCCTCGAGCTGGAGCGTGGCTGTTTTTGACATGTTGATCCCGAATGGTATTAGGAGTGCTGCAGTTGACAATGATCGTTCACTAAAATCGCGGCATAGGCTAGCTGCCCTGCGAAAATCCGCATGTCGGGAACGAATGGGCATTGGGAAAAAGATACGGTAATTGGCCGCAAGAATCCAGAAAGGCGCTTGAAATCTTGCCCGGTTTAGGCTGAAATGCCATGAAGATTTCGACGCCAAGCACTAGGCGCCCCCCTCAACAACCCATTGGAGATCTCCGTGAGTGACAATATCCTGAAACTAAGTGACGACAACTTCGATGACAAGGTGCTCAAAGCGGGCAACCCCGTGCTGGTCGATTATTGGGCCGAATGGTGCGGCCCCTGCAAGATGATCGCCCCCATTCTCGAGGAAATCGCCCGGGATTACCAAGGCAAACTTACCGTGGCCAAGCTGAACATCGACGAAAACCCCTCGACCCCTCAACGTTATGGCGTGCGGGGCATCCCCACGCTGATGCTGTTCAAGAATGGCGAAGTGGAAGCCACCAAGGTGGGCGCCCTGTCCAAATCCCAACTCGCCACTTTCATCGACACCAATCTCTGAGCAAGACGCCTAAGGTCAAGCCCGTCTCGATCGTTATGGACGGGCCCTACCAGGCTGTGTTACCCTTCAATCCAAAAGTCAAAAGTACTCCCCAAATCCGCACCGGCTCCGGTCGCTCCCCCTTGAGTTCTTAACCTCGACGCTCAGCGTCCGAGTTTATCCCGATATTCAGCGACTCTTTCCATTCATTCGGCACCGCTAAAATCCTATGAATTTGACCGACCTCAAACGCAAGCCCGTCTCCGAGCTTATCGAAATCGCAGAAACGCTCGACATCGAAGGCTTTGCCCGCTCCAAGAAACAGGACCTCATTTTCGCCATTCTCAAAAAACAGGCCAAAAGTGGAGAGGACATTTACGGTGACGGCGTATTGGAAATCCTGCAAGACGGTTTCGGCTTCCTGCGCTCCACCGACAGTTCCTATCTGGCCGGCCCCGACGACATCTATGTTTCTCCCAGTCAAATTCGGCGCTTCTCCTTGCGCACCGGCGACACCATCTCCGGCAAGATTCGCCCTCCGAAGGAAAGCGAGCGCTATTTCGCCATGCTCAAGGTGGAACAGATCAACTATGAGCCGCCGGAAAACGCCAAGCACAAGATTCTTTTCTCCAACCTCACCCCGCTGTTTCCCAAGTCGCGTTTCGTGCTCGAGTTGGGCAACGGCACCAGTGAGGATCTGACCGCCCGCATCATCGATCTGGTGGCCCCCATCGGCAAAGGCCAGCGCGGTTTGATCGTCTCCCCTCCGAAAGCGGGCAAGACCATGATCCTGCAAAATCTCGCCCACTCCATCGCCGAGAAGAGTCCGGAATGCTATCTGATCGTGCTGTTGATCGACGAACGCCCGGAGGAGGTGACCGAGATGCAGCGCAGCGTCCGCGGCGAGGTGGTTTCCTCCACTTTCGACGAACCCCCGGCACGCCATGTCCAGGTGGCCGAGATGGTCATCGAGAAAGCCAAGCGTCTGGTGGAGCACAAGCGCGACGTGGTCATCCTGCTGGACTCCATCACCCGCCTGGCCCGCGCCTACAACACCGTGGTGCCGGCTTCCGGCAAGATCCTCACCGGCGGCGTCGACGCCAATGCCCTGGAACGCCCCAAGCGCTTCTTCGGCGCCGCTCGCAACATCGAGGAAGGCGGCAGTCTCACCATCATCGCCACCGCGCTGGTGGACACCGGCTCGCGCATGGACGAGGTGATCTATGAGGAATTCAAGGGCACCGGCAACATGGAACTGCACCTGGAACGCAAGATCGCCGAGAAACGCATCTACCCGGCCATCAATATCAATCGCTCCGGCACCCGCCGCGAGGAATATCTGGTTCCCCAGGACGAACTGCAAAAGAGCTGGATTCTGCGCAAGATTCTCCAGCCCATGGACGAAATGGCGGCCAGCGAATTCCTGCTGGGCAAACTCAAGGACACCAAGACCAACGGCGAATTCTTCGACTCGATGAAGCGTTAAGCCGGGCCTCCGGAATGCTTAACCAGCAGGTATTAGCGGGCAAGACCACAGAGACTGCCGCGAATATGACTTCATGGCGGGAAAACCCGGCAGGATTTATCTCCGCCCTCGATGAACGGCTAGCGCAGGACGAGGCGCATGTTTATACCCTCAACCTGGCCGCATTCCGGGAGGATGATATTCACCGATATTGGCTTTTGCTCGATGAGGAAGAGCAAGCGCGCGCCCGTCGATTCCGCCACGAACCGAGTCGAAACTGCTTCGTTCTGGTTCGCGCCGCTTTGAGGCGATTGCTCGGATGGTATCTGCAACGCGAGCCAACCACCCTCGAATTCGCCATCGGCGAAAAGGGCAAACCCCGTCTAGCGGAGAACGAGCCGAACCGTGGATTGGTTTTCAATGTTTCCCATTCCGGCGACCATGCCATTTTTGCACTGGCGAGAGATACTCCCATCGGCGTCGATGTGGAATATCGGCGGGCCATGAGCGACATGGACGGAATGGCTACGCACTGTTTTGCCGCGCATGAATTGAATTACTGGCGCGCATTGCCGGAAGAACGGCGCGAGAGCGCTTTCTTCGCCTTCTGGACCTGCAAGGAAGCGTTTCTCAAGGCCACCGGTGAAGGCATATCGTTAGGGCTCAAGCGCTGCATCGTGGAATTGGAGCCTTATTCCCGCCTGATTTCGATCCCGGAAACCTGCGGAACGGCGAACGAATGGCGCTTGATCGATCTCGAATCCGGGGCAGGTATCAGTTCAACGCTTTGCTATCGTGGCGCGGAACGCAGCTTGCGTAGGGCGGATGCTGGCCTTTTTTTGACAGGTTCATGAAATATTCCAATAGTGTTCTGAAATCCGTTGAAAAGCCCATACCGCTTCTGTATGCTAGCCATGCTGTTTATACGAATCGTTAGCGCTTCAGCCGGATTCGTCCATGAATGCTGGCTTTGGGTTTGCCTGAGTATATTCAGCATGGAAACCCGTCGTTGCGACGAAATGACGGATTGTTACCTGCTCGCATGAGCGTTATTTCAGTTAGTGAGATTTTTTCAGTATGTCACAAGAGCAAAAAGGAACCGTTAAGTGGTTCAATGAAACGAAAGGATACGGTTTTATCCAGCGCGAAAAAGGCAGCGATCTGTTTGTCCATTTCCGTTCCATCGTCGGCAGCGGTTTCAAGACCCTGAAAGAAGGCCAAGCGGTCACCTTTATCGAAGTTGAAGGCCAGAAAGGCCCGCAGGCGGACAACGTCACCGTCCTGTAGAGCACTCGTTAGCAGCGCTCATTGAAAGCAGGCCTGCCTCGGGCCTGCTTTTTTGTTTCTCTCCGCCCAGCCGATGCGGCCGAGCGGATCCGGGCCCATCTTTTTCTTCCGACCTACCCTTAAATATGCTGTCGGTGATCGGGCCCTTCGATTTTTTCCATGCGAGTCCCCCATCCTGATGCAATCCACCGAAACATCCTTTTCTTTTTCCGATTTGGCGATTTCCGCGCCCATTCTCCAGGCCATCCGCGAAATCGGCTACGAAACCCCCTCACCGATCCAGGCCGCCAGCATTCCCTATCTACTCGCCGGCCATGACTTGCTCGGTCAGGCGCAAACCGGCACTGGCAAGACCGCCGCATTTGCCCTGCCGATCCTGAACAACATCGATACTTCCCGCCGCGAACCGCAAGCTTTGGTGCTGACCCCGACCCGCGAGCTGGCGTTGCAGGTGGCCGAGGCGTTCCAGACTTACGCCCGCCACCTGCCCGATTTCCACATCCTGCCCATCTATGGCGGCCAGTCCATGGATGTGCAGTTGCGCCAGCTCAAGCGCGGCGTCCATGTCATCGTCGGCACGCCGGGCCGGGTGATGGACCATCTGCGCCGCCAAAGCCTGTCCCTGGATGGCCTGACCACGCTAGTGCTGGACGAAGCCGATGAGATGCTGAAGATGGGCTTCATCGAGGACGTGGAGTGGATACTCGAACACACGCCGCCGCAGCGCCAGATCGCCCTGTTCTCCGCCACCTTGCCGGAAGCCATTCGCAAGGTAGCCAAGCGCCATCTGCGCGAGCCCAAGGAAGCGCGGATCGAAGCCAAGACCGCCACGGTGGAGGCCATTTCCCAGCGCTACTGGCCGGTTTCCGGGGTGCACAAACTGGACGCGCTGACCCGCATCCTGGAGGTGGAAGATTTCGACGCCATGATCATCTTCGTACGCACCAAAGTGGCAACGGAAGAATTGGCGGAGAAACTGGAGGCGCGCGGTTATTCGGCGGCGGCCCTGAACGGCGACATGAACCAGGGCCTGCGCGAGAAGACGGTGGAGCGGTTGAAGAAAAAAAGCCTGGACATCGTCGTCGCCACCGACGTGGCGGCACGCGGCTTGGATGTGGAACGCATCAGCCATGTGGTCAACTACGACATTCCCTACGACCCCGAAGCCTACATCCCCCGCATCGGACGCACCGGCCGCGCCGGACGTAAGGGCCACGCCATCCTGTTCGTGGCGCCGCGCGAGCGACGCATGCTGGGCGCGATCGAAAGAGCCACGCGCCACCGCATCCGCGAGATGCGTCTGCCGACGCGGGAGGACATCGCCGAACGTCGGGTGGAGCAGTTCAAGGAATTGGTGATGGGCACCCTGGAAGCGGAGGAATTGAGCTTCTACCGCGAGTTCGTGCAGCATTTGGCCAAGGAAAAGAATCTCTCCGCGCTGGACATCGCTTCGGCATTGACCTTCCTGGCGCAAAAGGACAGACCCTTGATCCCGGCGGAAAAAGCCGCCCCCAGCGAGCATTTCGACGAAACCCGCGAGAGCCGGAAAAGACCGGAAAGGAGCGACAGGCCGGAACGCGGGGAAAAGCGCGAACGCAAGGAGCGGGAATACGATGATTCCGGCCTCCTCTACCGCATCGAGGTGGGACGCAACGACGGCGTCGCCCCCAAGGACATCGTCGGCGCCATCGCCAACGAATCGGGCATTCCCGGCAAATCCATCGGCCATATCAAGCTGTATGACGAGTTCAGCACGGTCAGCCTGCCCGCCGATGCGCCCAAGCAGGCGCTCAAGCGACTGGAGCGCACCTTCATCATGGGCAAGCCCATCCAGTTGCGTCCCTGGACCGGTGAAGCGCCGACCACCGCCAAACCCAGGCGCAAGACCGGCTATCCGAAGAAGGCCGAGTAATCAGCAGGGCAAATACCCTTCGCGCAGCGGAGAGCATTTGCCCTTCATATCGCGGGAACTCACATCTCCGCCCCTAGCAAGGCCGACAGGGAGGGATAGTCGATCTTCCCGGTCGCCAGCACCGGCAGGCTCCCCACCACCTGAATGCTGCGCGGCAGATAGATCTCGCCGTACCGTTCCCGCTTCAGATGCTCCAGCAACCGGGAGCGCTCGGCCTGGGGACAATCGGTGATCAACACGATCTTCTCGCCCTTCTGCTCGTCGGGCAGGCTGATGGCGGCATGCAGGTGGCCGGGCCAAAGTCGACCCGCCAATTCCTCCACCGCCATCAACGACACCATTTCCCCGCCGATCTTGGCGAAGCGTTTCACCCTGCCCTGGATGAACAAATATCCCTCCTCGTCCACCCTCGCCAGATCGCCGGTGTCGTACCAACCCGCCCCGAACGACGAAACCGGCGGCACGATCTTGCCGGGCTCGTCGGGCTTCAGATAGCCCAGCATGACATTCGGCCCATACACATGCAGCCTGCCGCCCTCGGCGATCCCTTCCACCGGCTCCAGCCGGTGGCGGATACCGGGCAGGAATCGTCCTACCGAGCCGGCGCGAAAATGCATGGGGGTGTTGACCGACAACACCGGGCTGGTTTCCGTCGCCCCATAGCCTTCCAGGATGCGGATGCCGAATTTTTCCGACCACAGCCGCCGCGTTTCCGGCTGCAACTTTTCCGCCCCGGCGACCGCGTAGCGAATGCTGTAGAAATCGTAAGGATGGGCGTGTTTGGCGTAGCCGGCCAAAAATGTATTGGTTCCGTACAGGATGGTGGCATTGATATCGTAGGCCACCTCGGGAATGATGCGGTAATGCAGCGGCGAGGGATAAAGAAAAGTCCGCATGGCGGACAACAAGGGGGTCAACAATCCGGCGGTAAGGCCAAAGGAATGAAACAGGGGCAAGGCGTTGAGCACGACATCCTGGGCGTTGACGGCAATTTTGGCGACGATCTGTTCGCGGTTGGCCAGCAAATTGGAATGGGACAGCACCACGCCCTTAGGCGCCCCTTCCGAACCCGAAGTAAACAGGATCACCGCCGGCCGCTCGCCTTCCTCGCCGCTTTCCCGCCGAGTCCGTAACCACAGGCCGGAGAACAGGGCCTCGAGCTTGGCCACCGTGCCCAAGGATGCCGCCAAGTCTTCCAGAAAAACCACCTGCACCCGGGTCTGCAACTGCGCCAGATCATTTTCCAGCTTGGCCATCTCGACGAAGCGCCGGGCGGTGACAATGGTTTTAACCTGGGAGAGGGCACAGGCCGCCAGCAGATTGCGGGCCCCGGCGGTGTAGTTCAGCATGGCCGGAATACGGCCCCGGCTGTGTAAACCGAAAAACACCGCCACCGTGGCGATGGTCCCCGGCAGCAATACCCCCACCGCCTCGCCCACGGCGGAGATCTCCGCCAATTTGCCGCCCAGGGCCAGGGAGCGAGTGATCAGGCCATGGTAGGTGACCGGTTTGCGCTGCACGTCCTCCAGCACCACTTTCCGGCCGCCATGAATCTTGCGGGCGTCCAGCAGGGCCTGGAACAGGCTGCGGCGGCAATCGCTGGTAGTGAACAACATCTCGCACATCCCGTCTTCCAACAGGGAACCCAGTTTCGCGCGCCGTTCGGGGCCCTTCACCTCCGAAGGCAACTCCAACCGGCGCGGCGACAACACATTCAGCGTGATGGCCGGGAACCAGCGCAGACGGAGGATACCCCGCATGCGGGAAAACGGCGTGAATTGCGCGCCGTCGATGCGGATCGGCAGCACTGGCGCATCGGCCTTGTCGGCGATCAGCGCGGCGCCGTCGTAAATCTTCATCAATGCCCCGGTCACGGTGATGCGCCCTTCGGGAAACAATACCGCACGTTTGCTCCCCCGCAGATGGTGGGTCAGCGTCTTCACCGACATGGGATTGGTCGGGTCGACCGCCAGCACCGGGCAAAACTTCAGGAAGGGCTTGACCCAGAATTGCCCGGCGGTGTGGGTATTGATGCCGAAGGTGACATCGCCCGGCAAGAATGCCCACAGCAAGACCGGGTCGAGAAACGATGCGTGATTGGCGACGATCAACACCCGCTCGCCGGCCCGGTGGAAATTCTCCAGACCCAGCACTTTGACTCGATACAGACGCGCCAGAATCCAGCGCACGGTTTTTCTCAGCATGTGTCACCTCCGAACCGCTAGTTTAGCCGACAAGCGGAAGGGGTTCATCAGGTGCGACTCACAATATCAACGGGATGATCCACCAGGTGCGTTTTTTGTATTCAGGCCACTCGGGATAGCGGGACAGACTGGCCTCTTTCAGAATCATGTTGACCATGAACACCCCTGACCATACCCAAGCCAACACCAGCACCGGCAGCCAGTGCCAGACCATCAGCGCAAAACTGGCGTAGATGAGCATTTCGCCCAGGTAATTCGGATGGCGAATATATCGGTACATGCCGTCGGTGATGAGTTCGCGCCGAAGCCGCAGGGTGAAATACTTCTGGGCGTCGGCGGCGATCATGATCACGCAGCCCAGGATGCACAAGCTCACGCACAGACAGAACCAACTGTTGTCGGGCAAGGGGTAGTCGGGCTTCGCGGTGCCGGAGATGAGCAGCCATCCGAACACCCAGTACCACCCCAGCACGCCAAGGAAGGCATTGATACCGCCGCCGAGGGTGATCCTGACTTGCCAGTTAGGGTCCGGGAAGGTCAGGTCCTTGAGTAGCCACACCAGGCCATAGCTCCCGTGCAGGGCGAGATAAATCCAGGCCGCCATCGAAGTATTGTGATAATACCCAACCAGGAAACCCAGCAACGGGAATGTGCCGGCCTTCTGCAAATTGATCACCCAGGAAAATTTCAATAGCCTGGGCCCGCCCAGAAAATCCTGCGACAAATACCGGGTGGACTTGTGCATGGCCAGAATCCAGGTAGGCACGGGGGTAAGGGTCGATGCAACCGGCGGCGATGGGGGAGTTTTCATCTTGAGGTCTCCTGGAAATCGGCTCCGGCCTGCCGTTCAGCCAGGACCTGAGCCCATGGGCAACGGCCGGACGGCGGGTTTTGCCAAACGCGAAATGCGCCCGGCTTTCGGGAAAGTTCAAGGCTCCATCCGGCTGATGAATTCCAGCATGATGGCCTCATAAAGCTTGTCTCCCAACACCTCGTCCTCGATCCCGGCGTCGATGTTGGGATTGTCGTTGATCTCGATGACGAACACGCCGCGCTCGTTTTGCTTGAGATCGACGCCATAAAGACCATCGCCTATCAGCTTGGCCAGGGTCACGGCCTGGTCGATCACGGCCCGGGGAATGTCCTCGATGCGCCAGGTCTGGTAGCGGCCTTCCACCACGCGGCCGGAGGCGGAATGCTTGACGATCTGCCAGTGCTTGCGGGACATGAAGTATTGGCAGCCGAACAGGGGCTGACCGTTGAGGACGCCGATACGCCAGTCGAATTCGGTGAAGAGGAATTCCTGCGCCAGGATAAGGTCGGATTCCTTGAACAGGCATTCGGTGTGCGCCCTGAACTCAAGGGCGTCGTTGGCCTTGACCACGCCGCGCGAGAACGAGCCGTCGGGAATCTTCAGCACCACGGGAAAGCCGATTTCGGCGGGAGGCGCCTCGTCTACCCCCTTGAGCAGAATCCGAGTGCGGGGCGCCGGGATGCGATGGGCGGCCAGCAACTCCGCCAGGTAGACCTTGTTGGTGCACTTGAGGATGGAGTCGGGATCGTCGATGACCGCCATCCCCTCGAGCTGCGCCTTTTGGGCGAAACGGTAGGTATAGTGGGCGATGCCGGTGGTTTCGCGGATGAACAAGCCGTCATATTCGGCCAGCCGCGCATAGTCCTTTTTCTCGATCAATTCCACATCCACCCCCATCCGCTTGCCGGCCTTGACGAACTTTTGCAGCGCCTGGGCATTGGAGGGCGGCAGGGTTTCCCGGGGGTTGCGCAGGATCGCCAGATCGAAGCGGGCGATGTTTTTCGACTGTGGCGCACGCCAGGGCTTGCCGATGTAAGCGGTCAACGCGGCGATGAAAAATTCCCGGTGTTCGCGGCTGACCCAGCCGTTCAGATGCAGGGTCCCGACCCGATCGATGCGCCATTTATCCTCGAAACCAAACTTCACCTTGAGCAGGGGACAGCGGAACAAATCGAAAATCTGCCGCGCCAGATCCTGCATCTGCGGGTCCTCGCAGCGCCCGAAGAAAATCGGCAGTTCGAATGCCTGACCCGGCCCGCTTTCCCGGTTTTTCAAGCTTTTTTGGATCAACCCGTCCAGATCCTCCACATTGAGGCTGTAGATGGATTTGCTGCTCAGGCTGGTGAGGGTCTTCACCGAGGGAATCACCCGGTGATTGCGCGGCTCGGCCAGCAATGAACAAAAGTAGCCGGTGCTGAGATAGCGATAACTACGGCACAGGTTGATGACGCGAAAACCTTGGGATTTGAGGTATTGCGCGCCGGACAGGTATTCGCTTGCCGCGGTCAGTCGCACGGAAGGGAAATCGGACGGCCAGTCCTTGAGGTTTTCGACGACGACGATGTGTTGAGCCATGGAGAATCTTGGAGGGGATCGAAAGGCAAGCGGATCAAACGGTTTTCGGTTTTCTGGATGAGCGGGGGTTTTTCTTTTTCAGGATCAACACGGCCTTCTGCCCGGTCTTGCCGTAGCGGGCCATGTGTTGAAAATCCTTTTTCAGGATCGGCATGTTGACGCAGTCGGTGAGAGTCTTGCCGGCCTGGGTGTCCACGTAAGGATCGTGGACGTAAAAGGAGCGCTGGTCATAGCCCGTCACCACCACCCAATGGGGAAATTTCGCCTGATAGATGCGGTAGGAACTGATCAACACCACCGGAATCCCGCCCTCATCGATCTTGGTCTGCAACTCGGCGGCGTTGAGCGCGGCATAGACGATCCGTATCGGCAGCCGGCTCAGTTCTTCGAGGAAGTCTTCCTGCACCAACTGCATCACCACCCGTTTCTCCGGATCGCGCACGGAGTTGATGAACAGGGCGCCTTCGTCGTTGACATACACCTCCACGTCGAAGCCGCGGTGGCAGGCCGACAGCGCCAGCCCGTAAGGCCCGCAGCCGCCATGGCCGGAGGTCATGAACACCGTGGTGGATTCGCGCCAGATGCGCAATTCCAATTTGCGATCCAGCTCCAGCTCCGGTTGCAGGGTCTTCATGGCCATCATCAATGCGGAGGGGCCACAGGTAAAATCCAGAGTCTGCCGGTAATAAGGCGCCTTTGCCAGTTCCGGCTGCAGATGGGGCAGCAGCAGTTTCTCGTAACGCCAGGCTTCCTGGTGGTCCTCGTAATAATCCGGGATGATCTCCAAGTAACGGTAGCCATGCTTTTCGAATAGGTTGCGCGAGATCCGATTGTCCTTATGCACTTCCAGGCGCAGGCTGACGCAATCCCGCTCCAAAGCCAGCGCCTCGCAGGCGCGCACCAGGCCGAGGCCCAGCCCCGAACCGCGGAACGGCAAGTCCACCGCGTAACTGTAGAGCCGGGACAGGGAGGTGCCGGTGTTGAACAAAACCATGGCATAGCCGCGCAGGACGCCCTCTTCCACATCGACCAGGGTGGTGGCGTTGGCTTTGGTGAGCAGGTAGCGGAAATTGCGGCGGGATAGGCGGTCGGTCTCGAAGCTGCGTCGCTCGATATCCACCAGATCCTCCAGATCGGCTAGCGTGGCGGTGCGTATCATGGCGGTTCGAAAGCGTTGAGGGGTAGCGAAGGACGCGGTTGCAGGTCGGGCTGTAATTCGCAGCGGCCATGACGTAGACTAGACCGAGCCTATTGACAGTAACCTGCAGGCTCGATCCTGAACCCTGGCCGGAGCCTGCGGTTTTGCACCGGGAAGAGCCGCTGATCTTCCGGCAAGCATAACCTGCTCATCGGCTTTTGGAAATATGTTTCAGGTCCATGTAAAATACTCTTTCCTGAAGGCCGCTCTCCCAAGGCCTACCGATCCTTAAGTTTCCCGCTGACCCATTCATTCACAGACTAGAGTTTTAGGAATCAAGATGACATTCGTAGTAACCGAAAATTGCATCAAGTGCAAATTTACCGATTGCGTAGACGTCTGCCCCGTCGACTGTTTTCACGAAGGCCCGAATTTTCTCGTGATCGATCCCGACGAATGTATCGACTGTTCCCTGTGCGAACCCGAGTGCCCGGCTCACGCCATTTTTTCCGAGGACGAGGTGCCCGATCATCAGCAGGAATTCATCGCCCTCAATAAGGAACTGGCGCAAGTCTGGCCCACCATCGCCGAGGTCAAAAAGCCCGCCGAAGACGCGCAAGACTGGCTGGACAAGCCGGGTAAACGGCAATACCTGGAACGCTAAAAACCGCTGTCCCTGCTTCGGGTGGCGCACCCGAAGCAGCGGAGCATCCGTGATTCCGGGCTGCTCCCCTAACGATGGCCGGTAATCAAGCAATAAGCATCGACCGAACGCGAGTTGTCTTTCCCAATACCGCCATGAAACTGCAGCAATTACGCTATATCTGGGAAATTTCCCGCAACGAACTCAATGTCTCCGCCACTGCGGACAGCCTGTACACCTCGCAGCCCGGCATCAGCAAACAGGTTCGTCTCCTCGAGTCCGAACTGGGCATCCCCGTCTTCGCCCGCAACGGCAAGCACCTGACCGAGATCACCGACGCCGGCAAGGAAATCATCGCCATCGCCGGGGAAATCCTCGGCAAAGTGCAGGACATCAAGCATATCGCCCAGGAGCACAAGGACAACTAGGCCGGAACCCTGTCCATCGCCACCACCCACACCCAGGCTCGCTACGCCCTGACTGCGGTGGTACGGGAATTCATGGCGCTGTATCCGGGCATCAAGCTGAACATGCACCAGGGCACCCCCGTGCAGATCGCCGAATTGGCCTCGCGCGGCATCGTCGACATGGCCATCGCCACGGAAGCCATGGACTTGTTCGAAAACCTGCTGATGCTGCCCTGTTACGAATGGAACCGCTGCATCCTGGTCCGGCAGGACCATCCGCTGACTCGGTTGCCCGAAATCACCCTGCACGATGTGGCCAGCTATCCCATCGTGACCTACGTCTTCGGTTTCACCGGACGCTCGCAACTGGACCTGGCCTTCGAGAAACACAAACTCCATCCGCAAGTGGCGCTCACCGCCGTGGATGCCGACGTGATCAAGACCTACGTCAGGCTGGGCTTGGGGGTCGGCATCGTCGCCCGCATGGCCTACGATCCCGTCGCCGACAGTGATCTGATCGCCCTGGACGCAGGCCATTTGTTCGGGCGCAGCATCACCAAGATCGGCCTGAGGCGGGACATGTTCATCCGCAGCTTCATCTACGATTTCATCCGCCTGTTCGCCCCGCATTTGACTCGAGAGCTCATCCAGCAAGCCATCGCCCTGCGCGAACCGGACAAAGTGAGGGCCCTGTTCGCCAAGATCGAACTCCCGATTCACTGAGAAAACGAAGATGAAATTTTTCAAGCCGACCGGCCTGGCCCTGATCTTGACGACCGGCGCTGCCGCCGCAGCCCCCCTTCAGGCCCCCCGTGAAGGAATGAACGTGGTCGTCGATCTGGCGGTGGTCCGTCCCATCGCACTGGTCGGCACCGCGGTGGGCGCCGCCTTGTTCGCCGGCCTCTCGCCCTTCACGGCGCTGGCCTCCATCGCGCCACCCCATGATGCTTTCAGCCGCGCCGCCGACGCACTGATCGGCATGCCCGCCTGTTACGCCTTCTTCCGTCCGTTGGGGGAACCTTTCGGCGGGCAGCATTCGCGGGCCCGGATGCCAGCATCGACCTGCCGCTAAAGTCATTGCCTCGAACCTCGCGCAATCATTTCTGAGCATTTTGCTTCGATGCCGGGTCCAATCATGAACAATGACGCATAGAGTAATGCCTGCACTTCCACGGAACATGATGAGCATTCCATCCAGCACTTCCCCTCTCGTCGACCGCTTCGGCCGACGGGTGAATTATCTGCGCATCTCCATCACGGATCGCTGCGACTTCCGCTGCATTTACTGCATGAACGAGGACATGAGCTTCCTGCCGCGAGCCCAGATCCTGACCCTGGAGGAAATCGAGACCATCGCCCGCGCTTTCGTCGAACTGGGGGTGGAGAAGATCCGGATCACCGGGGGCGAGCCCCTGGTGCGCAAAGGCGTCCTGGATCTGCTCTCCCATCTCGGCCCCTTGCAAGGCCTGCGCGAACTGGTCATGACCACCAACGGTTCCCAGTTGGAGGCCATGGCGGAGGATCTCAAGGCGGCCGGCGTCCAGCGCCTCAACATCAGCCTGGACACCCTGGACCCCGAGCGGTTCCGGCAGATGACGCGGGTCGGCAATTTACATCAGGTATTGCGCGGCATCGACGCCGCCGTGAGAGTCGGCTTCAAGCGCATCAAGCTCAACGCCGTGATCATGAAGAACCGCAATCACCGGGAAGTGGGCGAGCTGGCGGCTTTCGCCGTCGATCGCGGCATCGACATCAGCTTCATCGAAGAAATGCCCCTGGGCGTGGTCGATTCCCACGACCGCGCCGAGGAATATTATTCCAGCGACGAGATCCGGCAAGAGTTGGAACGCCGATTCACCCTGCTGCCCTCCCCGGAAAATACCGGCGGGCCATCGCGCTATTTCCGCCTCGTCGGCACCCATTCCCGGGTCGGCTTCATCTCGCCCCACAGCCATAATTTCTGCGCCAGTTGCAACCGGGTGCGGCTGACCGTCGAAGGAAAGCTGCTGTTATGCCTGGGCAACGAGCACTCGGTGGATTTGAAGCGGGTGCTGAGAGCCCATCCGGGCGACACGGGAAAGCTGAAAAAAGCCATCGTCGACGCCCTGCTCATCAAGCCGGAACGCCATGAATTCGATCTGAAGGAACAGCCTTTGATCTTCCGCCACATGAGCGTGACGGGGGGATGACTAGGAGCGGGCGAGGTTTCTCCCACGCTCGGAATCCGGCCTGAACCGACTCAAGCAGGAACCGGGCGACTTCATCGGGGCGCCCATTCTCCTTGCCAAGGCGCCACGGGATTTGGCGGGGGTGCAGGAAGACTTTGCATGAATGCCGAACGATTTGGCAAGCCTGCAGGAAGACTTTGCATAGATGCCAAGCGATTGGGTAAGCCTGCAGGATCATTTTGCATAGTTGCCAAGCGATTTGGCAAGCCTGCAGGAAGACTTTGCATAGATGCCGAACGATTTGGCAAGCCTGCAGGAAGACTTTGCATAGATGCCAAGCGATTGGGCAAGCCTGCAGGATCATTTTGCATAGTTGCCAAGCGATTAGGTAAGCCTGCAGGATCATTTTGCATAGTTGCCAAGCGATTGGGTAAGCCTGCAGGATCATTTTGCATAGATGCCAAGCGATTGGGTAAGCCTGCAGGAAGACTTTGCAAAGATGCCAAGGGATGAGCGCAGGGGATGAAGCCGCCCGGGATTGGGCAGGCATCCCCCGCCGTCAAGGTTGGCTGATTTTATACCCCTTTTCTTCCAGCAACTTGAGCATGCCTTGTTCGCCCGGCAGGTGCCCGGCGCCGACCACGACGAAATAGGTTCTGCCGTCCGCCGCCAACTCATACAGCCGATTCACCATGCGCTCGTTGCGATCGGCAAAGAAGGCCTTGAACAGCTTGCTGCCCACCGGCCCGGAATCGTAGCCTTGCCGGGTGATCAGGTCCATGGCTTCGGCATCGCCACTTTTCCAGGCATCGGCGATATTATTGTAGAGATCCTGTCCACGGCTCAGATCCTGCAAGGTCTGTAGCAGCATCTGTTCTTGCTCCTGTTCCGAGAACTCATCGAACAGCTTGACCTGCTCCTCCAGGCTCTCCAGTTCCATGACCGGTTTCTTGCCTTGCGATTCCCGGATGAAAACCTGGTCGACTCCCTGATCCGCGGTGTATCCGGCCTGCTCCAGCGACTTCGAGGAGAGCGTCAGCGCCGCCAGCCAGGGTTTGAGCGAGCGCAGCCGGTCTTCATCGATCTCCAACTTCTTCGCCATCGCCACCGTTTTGGCCCAGGTCGTCGGCTTGATATGGTCCTCCAGGCTGCTCTTGTCGCCATAGTGCCCCCGATCGCCCAGCAGCTTGGCCACTTCCTTCGCGCCGGTATTGTTGATGTCCACTTCCACCACCAGGACATTGGCGCCGGTGTAGGAATCCATGACATACTGCGGCAAGGGGTACATCAGCGGGTTTCCGAAATGTAGGGAACCCAGCAGGTAGAGAACTCCCTTGTCCGAGACCGCTTTCCAGAGGAAGGCGCGTTCTTCTTCGCGACCGGCCATTCTCGACAAACTGCCGGGCAATTTGGCCGACGCCATGTCCTGACAGGGCTTGTCCTGGTAAACGATCTTATGGTGCGCGTCGGTGCACTTGTAAAGCCCGGCTTGCGCCGATGACCACGCGGTCACCGCCAAGATCACCGGCCAAAGGAATCGGATGAGCTTCTTGTTCTTCGACATGGAACGTTTCTCCTTGTAAAGAGGCGAAAGGGCCAGGCAAAACCGGACGGCCTGATGCCCTTAGCTTAACCGCAGGCGCAGACAAGCTCAAACGTCACCGCTCAGACCGTCGGATTTCGGCCGAAACGGTCCCAGCCGTCGAGCTCGTAACTCCCGGCTGGCGAGGCTAAGATACTGTTCATTACCTAGCCGGATCATGACCGCCGATGCGAAATAGCCGTAGGGCAATCTCGGGCTCTCCGGCCGGCAACGCAATCGCCACGCGGATTTGCCGCCGCAGGCGTGATGGTCGGCATGGCGGGATAAGCCGATGAAACAATGCCGGCTGAACCAGGAATCCGTGGACCAGGCATCGGCGGGCCCGAAACGGGCATCCGCCCGCCGCAAGCCCCAATGCTGAAGGTAATTGACCGCCTCCAACAGGCGCACGGCGGCGAAAGACTGGTAAAGAAACATCGACAAGGCGAGCAGCCCGAAATGCCCAAAAATCAGGCCGAGTAGGAGCCATTCGACGCACAGTCCCCGCACGACGCCATGGCGAATCAGCCGCTGGCCGAACGAAAGCCCGTCCAGGCGCTGGTTTTCTAGCCGCCAGGCGTTGACGAACTGCCCCCGCACCGAGCGTCGCCAGAAATCGCAGAAAAGTTCGCCATAACGCGCCGTGGCGGGATCGTCGGGCAGGGCGGCGAGCCGGTGATGGCCGCGCACATGCTCCACGGCGAAATGATCATAACAAACCGTCCATAGCAGCATCCTGCCCATCCACCGCCAAAGGAAAACGCGCCGATGGATCAGTTCATGGGCGACGGCGATGCCGCAGCAGCAGGATGAGGTTCCGGCCAGGATGCGCAGGGCGAGGAGATTGGCCGAGGAATTCAGCCAATCGGCGGGAGTCTGCCAGGAGAGCCCGGCGACGACCTCCAACAGCAGGAAGATATTGGCCATCTGCAAGGCGAACAGGCCGCACAAACGAATGTCCAAGCCCCATGCCCGACCGGCCAAACCGGGCTCTCGACGGTCGCTGGGGCTGCAATAATCGGCGGCGATGCACAGCCAGACCGGCAGGGTCCACCACAATGCCTCATCCCAGACATGAGGCGCGGTGGACAGGAAAACCAGATTCGAAACGGGCAGGAAGAAACACAGCAGATTCTCCACCCAGCCCCGCAGCCTGCGGCCCTCGCCGCTTGGCGCGCAGGGGGACGTCGCATCCCGCTTCGAAGCAGAGTCTGGCCGATTTAAAATCACAAAAAAAACCGGATGGGGAATGGGATGAGGGGAAAAACGTATTATCTGGGTCTGGCCGTCACCTACCACGATCCCGCCCTGGCCATCGTGGACGAAAACGGCGCGGTCTTGTTCGCCGAAGCCACCGAGCGTCCTCTGCAAACCAAGCGGGCGATCAACGGTGAACCCGATCAGTTTCATCGTCTGCCGGAACTTTTACAAGCGTATTGTCCGGATGCCGCCCGCTTCGTCCTGGCCTTCAACTGGCGCCGCCTACGCCCCTGGTATGAACGCTACGCCGCCGCGTGGGGACTGCTGAACGCGCCGGGGCTGCTGCGTCGGGGAATCCAACGCCTCGGCTCGCCCCTGGACAATTACCAGATCCATCACATGATGGCCTGCAATCGCAACAGCATCGCCCGCGCCGGTCTCAACCTGACCCGTTTCCTGCGCCAATCTTACCCCCATTGCGCCGTGGAATTTCGCGATTTCGAGCATCACGCAAGCCACGCCGCCATCGCCTGTTACGCCAGCCCGTTCGATGAGGCCGCCTGCGCCGTGGTGGATTCCTATGGAGAGAATGGCTCGATGGCGTTCTACGGCTTCCGCGATGGAAAGCTGCTCCTCCTGCACGAAGCTCGGGGACTGGGCAGCCTCGGGCTCTATTACATGAAAATCACCGAACTGTGCGGCTTCGACTGGATGCAGGGAGAGGAATGGAAAGTCATGGGCCTGGCTCCTTACGGCCGGCTCGATGAGGAGGTCTTCGGCCTGCTGAAAGACATCCTGCAGGTACGCGGGCTGGCGTTGGAACATCCGCGCGGGCGCTTGTTCCCCGCCCTGGAGCGATTGGAGAAAAAGCGCCGCCTGCCCGGCGAGCCCGCCGAACGGGCCGCCGATCTGGCCTACACCGGACAGTTCCTGTTCAGCGAGATCCTGGTCGAAATCCTGGCGAATTTCCACGCCGCTTACCCCGCCGACAATCTCGCCCTGGCCGGCGGCTGCGCCCTCAACTGCGCTTTCAATGGGCAAATTACGGCGTTGACGCCCTTTCGGGAATTGTATGTCCCACCGGCCCCGGCGGATGACGGCACCGCCCTGGGCGCGGCCTGGCTGGCTTTCCATGCCGAACACCGCCGCCGAACCCCGCAGTGGCTCTCGCCCTATCTCGGCTCCAGTTGTTGCGAACGGACGCTGCAGCGGCTGGTGTGCCACTCGGGCGGACTGGCGATTCAGCATCTGCCCGATACCGTTTGCGAGGAAACCGCCCGACATCTGGCCAGCGGCAAACTGGTAGGCTGGGTGCAGGGCAGGGCCGAATTCGGACCCCGAGCCCTGGGAAACCGCTCTCTGCTCGCCGATCCCCGCGATCCCGGCATGAAGGACAGGATCAACCAGAGGGTGAAACTGCGCGAGGAATACCGGCCTTTCGCCCCTTCCATCCTGCACGAGCACGGCCCCGACTATTTCGAGCAATACCAACCCTCGCCCTACATGGAGCGGGCCCTGCGCTTTCGCGCCGAAGCGGCGGCTCGGGTGCCGGCGGTGGTTCATGTGGATGGCACCGGCCGGTTGCAAACCGTGCAGCGGGAATGGAATCCACGCTTCCATGGCCTGATCAAGGCATTTTACCGCGAAACCGGCATTCCCCTGCTGCTCAACACCAGCTTCAATATCATGGGCAAACCCATCGTCCATTCCGTGGAAGACGCCATCGCCCTGTTCATGACCTGCGGATTGGACATTCTGGTCATCGGAGACTGGTTGTTCGCCAAACCGGAGGCGGCATGAGGGGGATATTCATGCCGCAGGAGGGCGAGGAAAGGACGCTGAGGGACGGCTTCCACCGTCTGGTCAACGCGAGAGAAACGCCGGCGGCCCTGGTCGAGGCCAGGGAATGGCTGGGACGACGGCTGGCCGAAGCGCCCCTGGATTCGGTACCGCAAACCCCCAAGGCGCTGTGCTCGCAACCCTGGGCCGAAGTGGGCTGCGCAAAACCGAACGCTGTTTCCGCCGAGATTCTCGCTTTCCATGCGCCCCTGGCGCTGGTGGAGGGCGCCTGGCTGCAATCCGTGGCGCAAGCGGACAATGGGCAACTCCCGCCGGTCGCGGAGTTGTTCGCCGCTTATCTAGCCTTGCTAGGCAAGGACGAGGCGGCATCGCCGGCTTTCGCCTATCGCGCCTGGCTGAAGCTGAGGGGCGTCCCTCTGGCGGAGGCCTCGTCCTGGCGTTTCGCCCAGGACGAAAGAATCGGTGCGCCGGCTTTGGGATTTGCCTGTCTGCAACTGGCCCTCGGCCTAGACGCCGCCAGGAGATTCCCGGAAACCTTGGGATTCACCCTGGCCTATGGCCGCAGCCCATCACCCTGGCGGCTACCGGCCTTGGCGCGGCGCCTTACGGTTCTGAGCACAATGAACGGCTGCGCCGAGCGCGCTTTGCATTCTTATCTCGCAGGGGGCGGAGACTGGCAGGCGGTGAGAAAAGGCTATGCCCTCTATGTCACCGCCGAGGCCGCTTATCTGGCCGAACTGCAATCCCGCACCGAACGGGAGTTCTCCCAAACTGAACGGGTAGCGGGCATTTTCCGACGCAAATTGCATTTCGCGCGGGGTTATCATGACGGGATCACGCTGGGCGGACGCGGCCTGGAGCCATGGTTCGCCGACCAGCCCTTCGATGCCGCCGGCTTCCTCGCCGCTTTCGCCGCTTCGCCCTATGCCGCGGGCGAGCCGGGAGATCGGCCGTTCGACCGCCTCACCGGCTTCGGTGGACCGATGTTCGGGGTATTCGACCGGCAGGAAATGGAAGCGATCAACGCATGGCTGGACGATGCCGCTTCGAAAACGGCCATCCCCTCCCGGACGAGCCTTCCCGCAACGGCTCCATTCCTCGACCCTGACGGCAGGAAATCCGCCCTACCCTTCTCCAGCAGGCGCGAAAGGTTCGGCAGCCGGGACTTGTTTCACCGCCTGATCAACGGCGACCTGCGGCCTCAAACCCAGGATGCCGCGCGCCGCCGGGTGGGAAAAACCCTGTCCTGCGCCCGCCGCGCCTCATCTTTCCCTACCTCCGCTCACCGGCGCTTTTTCGCTTACTCGCCACAGGATTTCGCGCGGCGCATCGCCCAAATCCACCAGGCGGAAATCGACCGATACCGGCCATTGATGCCTCCGCCCCGGCTGAAACGCGAGGAATATGTCTGGGCCATCCGTCAGTTTGCCCCGGCCATCCTGGTGGACGGCTGCTGGTTGCAGTATCTGGGTGAGGCGATCCACCAGGACAAACGCATCCATCGCCTGCTCTACCGGATCTATGCCGAGGAATTGGGCGAAGGCCGGGTCGACTGGAACCATCCGAAGATTTACCGGGATCTGCTGAACGAGTTGTCCATCGAATTGCCGCCGACCCATAGCGAGGAATTTGCCGGCCATCCCGGTTTGCTGGATTGTGCTTTCGACCTGCCCGCCTATCTGCTCGCCATCTCCCGGTTTCCCAGCACTCATCTTGCCGAGATTCTGGGCCTGAATCTGGCCATCGAATTGAGCGGATTGGGGGCGGGTTATCTGCAACTGGCCGATGAATTGCGCTACTGGAATATCGATCCGCTCATCGTCAGCCTGCATCTGGGCATCGACAATCTCGCCGGCGGCCACGCTGCCATGGCCGCCGAAGCGGTGCAGTCCTACCTGGACGAGATTCGGGAACTGGGCGGAGAAGCCGCCGTCGACCGATCCTGGCGAAGAATCTGGAGCGCTTACCTCTCCTTGGGCACTGCAAGCCGGCGTTTCCGGTGGGCGTTGATGACCCGCTACTGCCGCCGCTTCATCCCATGGCGAATCAGAGCCCCAGAATCAGGGCGGCCCACATCAGCGTCATGAAGACGGCTATCGTCAACAGCACCGATGCCTTCGCCTTGGTTTCCTCATCCAGCATCCCCTTGACCCCGAAAACCAGCCCCACCGGTGGGAAGAATACGGTAGCCAGCACCAAAGCCAGCATGGTGCTGATGCTCCAGCCCGCATTCCCCCCCCCCGTTCTCACGCTACCGGGGGTGTCCACGGGGCGACCGCAACCCGTACAAACAATCGCCTTTTCTTTAACTTCCTTTCCGCAAAAACGACAATACATTCGAAGCCTCGTCTGAATATGTCCGATGATTGTTACAATAGCCATCCCATGCGAAGCGCCCTACGCGCCATTCGTTGAGGATAACCGAATGCGCGTCCGCGCGCCACCGAGTATGAAAGCCAAGCGCCCATCCAAGCGGGAATTTTTCATTCCTCGACCGGGTGCGGGCTTTGCTTCTCTCAACCGAACCGCGCCATGACCATGCCCTTGACGATCGCCCGCCTGCTGCCGACCCTTGCTTTGCTGGTCCTGCCGTCGCCACTTCTCGCCGACGATGACGCTCCCGAACCCGCCCCGCATTCCGCGAGCGGCGCAACGGCGTTAAAAGCCCGCCCAAACGGCCATTCGCTCCTGATTTCGGCCGAACAACAGAAACAGAGCGGCTTGAAGACCCGGATCCTGGAAGCCCGTTTACTGCAGGCGGAATTGCCGGCATACGGCCGGATCATGGACATCCAGCCCCTGCTGGAACTGCGGGCGCGCTTCCGCTCCGCCCAGTCCGAGCTGACCATCGCCGAGGCCGCCTTGCAACTGTCGAGGAAAAATCATGACCGGTTGGCCAGACTGCATGCCGAATCCATCATCGCCACCCGGGAGCTGATCCAGGTGCAGTCCCAACGGGCTTCCGACCAGGCCCGCAGGGAGGCAGCCCGGCGGCATATGTGGGAGGTTCGCGAAGAAGCCCTGCAAACCTGGGGCGGGACATGGTTCCATCAGGCCGTCGAAGCCGAATCCCCGTTATTCGAAAGCCTGCTCAACCACACTCAGGTACTGGCCTTGATCGCCCTGCCGGCCGGCCAAACCCTGCCGGACAACTTGCGCACCCTGCGCATCGCGCCTGGCGGGGAGCCCCAACGAGCCCGTCAGGCGCGGCTGATTTCCCCCGCGCCCAAAACCGAGGAAACCACCCAGGGTGAAACCTGGTTTGCCATCGCCGAGTCCGCCGGCCTGCGCACCGGCATGCGGCTGGATGCCCGGATCCCCCAAGGCGGGCTCGTGGCGACGGGGGTGGCCATTCCCCTCTCCGCCGTGGTCTGGCATGACGGCCTGCCTTGGGTATTCGTGAAAACCGCCGAGAATCGCTTCAGCCGAAGACTCATCGCCGCGCACCGTGATCAAGGCGAGAGTTGGTTCGTCAGCGAAGGTTTTTCCCCCGGCGAGGAAACCGTCATCGTCGGCGCGCCAATGCTGCTGTCCGAGGAACGGCGCCACCCTTCTCTCCTCGAGGAGGACTGATGCTCTCCGCCATCGTCCGCCTCTCCGTACGCCGCCCCGGCCTGGTCCTGGCGCTCGGCCTGTTGCTGCTCGTATACGGCGGCTGGCGACTGAGCATGGCGAGCCTGGACATCTTCCCCGAATTCTCCGCCAAACGGGTCATCGTGCAAACCGAGGCCCCCGGCCTGACACCGGAGCAGGTGGAAAGCCTGGTCACATTACAGGTGGAAAAAAGCCTGTCGGGCTTGATCGGCTTGCAGACGATCCGTTCCGAATCCTTGCAGGGTTTATCGGTGGTCACCGCCGTATTCGAGGAGAACACCGAGATCCACCGCGATCGGCAACAGGTGGGCGAGCGGCTCGCCGGCCTGCAAGGCCAATTGCCGCCAGGACTGGGTCCACCGCTGATGGTGCCGCTGTCTTCTTCCTCCGCCACCGTCTTGACCTTGGGCCTGACTTCTCCCAGTCACGACCTGATGGAGTTACGCACCCTGGCGGACTGGACCTTGGTCCCGCGCCTCCTCGCCGTGCCGGGGGTGGCCGACGTCAACGTGTTCGGCGGCGATATCCGGCAATTGCAGATCCAGTTGCACCCGGAAGCCTTGCGCCGCCATGGGCTTAGCCTGGACGAGGTGTCGGCGGCGGCGGAACGGGCCACAGGAATACGCGGAGGCGGTTTCGTCGAAAACCACAACCAGCGCATCGGCTTGCAACTGAGCGGACTGCCCGATACCCCGCAAACCCTGAGCCAAGTCGTATTGGCGCGCCATCAGGGCATGAACGTGACCCTGGGTGATGTGGCGACGGTGGCGAACGCGCCGCGCCCGCCCATCGGCGCGGCCTCGGTGGGTGGGTTGCCGGCCATCGTGATGATGGTCATCGGCCAATACGGGGCCAACACCCTGAGCGTGTCCCGCCGCGTGGAAGCCGTGCTGGAAGAATTCAGGCAGATTCTCGGCCGGCAGGACATCCAGTTGAACCCGCACCTGTTTCGTCCGGCAGATTACATCGAGCGCTCCCTCCGTAACCTGGGCGGCCATTTGCTGATCGGCGGCGGTCTGGTGATCCTGGTGCTCTATCTCTTCCTGTTCGATGCCCGCACCGCTTTCATCTCAGCCCTGGCGATCCCTCTGTCCTTGCTCGGGGCGGTGGTGGTGCTGCTGGGACTGGGGGTGAATTTGAACCTCATGGTCTTGGGCGGTCTCGCCATCGCCCTGGGGGAAGTGGTGGACGATGCCATCATCGACACCGAAAACATCTTCCGACGACTTCGGGAAAACCGCCACCTATCCCAACCGCGTCCGCTTTCCCGGGTGGTATTCGCCGCTTCCATGGAAGTGCGCGGCTCGGTGGTTTACGCCAGCTTCATCGTGGCTTTGAGTTTCCTGCCATTGTTGACGCTGGGCGGAGTGGCCGGAAGACTGTTTTCTCCTTTGGGCCATGCCTATATCCTGGCCATCCTGTTGTCGCTGCTGACCGCGTTGACGGTGACCCCTGCCCTTTGCTACCTGTTGCTGGCGCGGCGGCCAATGCCGGCAGATCAGCCGCCGCTGATCCGCGCCATCCGGCCCCTTTATGAAAACCTGTTGCGCCGCGCCGCCAACAGACCTGGGAAGACCTTGGCATTGAGCACGCTGATACTGGCAGTGGGGCTGGTTTTCGCCCCCCGGCTGGGCGGGAATTTCCTGCCCGAACTGCGCGAAGGCCATTATATCGTCCATACCAACGCTCTTCCCGGCACCTCGCTGGAAGAATCCCTGCGCATGGGAGGAGAGTTGACGCGGCAGTTCCTGCAGATTCCCGGGGTGGAATCGGTTTCGCAATGGGCGGGGCGGGCGGAACGGGGGGCCGACACCTACGGCAGCCATTACAGCGAATACGAGGTGCGGCTCAAGCCGCTGGATGGACTGGGGCAGCAGACGGTACGGGAACGATTGCGCGGGATACTGGAAAGTTTTCCCGGACTGGGTTTCGAACTCAACAGTTTTCTCACCGAACGAGTGGACGAGACCATTTCCGGCTATACCTCGCCGGTGGTGGTCAACCTCTATGGCGGCGATCTCGCCAGTGCCGACGCCAAGGCGGAACAAGTCGCCGAACTGATGCGCCACATCGCCGGAGCCGATGAGGTGCAGCTGCGTTCGGTCCAGGATGCCCCGCTGCTGCAAATCCGGCTGCTGCCGGAACGCCTGGCGAGCTTCGGCATCAGCCCCCTGGAAGCGGCGAACGCCGTGCAAACCGCCTATGATGGCCGCATCGTCGGCAAACTCTACGACAACAACCGTCATTTCGATGTCGCCCTGATGCTGGCCCCGGAACATCGCCATCAGGTCGAAAGCGTGGCGGCGTTGCCGTTACGAACCCCGGAAGGCACCATGATCACCTTGGACCGGGTGGCCGACATCCGCCTGATCGGCGGACGCTACAATATCCTGCACCGCGGCGGACAACGGGTACAGACGGTGACCTGCAAGGTATCGGGGCGGGATCTGGACTCCTTTCTCGCCGAATTGGAGCGCCGGGTCATGAGCGAAATCGTATTTCCTCCGGACATGCACCCGGAGTTCACCGGTGCTTCGGTCGAACAGGGCGAGGCGCGGCGGGAGCTGATCGCCCATTCCCTGCTGGCCGGGGCTGGCATCCTGCTATTGACCTATATCGCCATCGGCAGCCTGCGCAACACATGGCTGACCCTGGTCAACCTGCCATTTTCTTGGGTGGGAGGAATGATCGGCGCGATCGTCGGCGGAGACGCCCTTTCCATCGGCTCCATGGTGGGTTTCGTCACCCTGTTCGGCATCACCTTGCGCAACGCCATCATGCTGATATCCCATTACCGCCATCTGGTCGAAGTGGAAGGAAAAGACTGGAACCTGGAAACCGTGATGCAGGGCGCGCGCGAACGCTTGCCCTCGATCCTGATGACCGCCCTGGTGACGGCCTTGGCGCTGATGCCCATCGCCTTCGGCAGCGACAATCCGGGCCGGGAAATCATGGGGCCCATGGCCGCCATCATCGTAGGCGGCCTGGCTTCATCCACCCTGCTCAACCTGTTGGTATTGCCGACGATCCTATGGCGTTATGGAAACTTCACGCCCGAGAAGAAGGGGCGAGATGATCGACGGCGAAGATCCGCGCCAAAGGCCGGACATACCATCGATGATTGGCAGGATTAAAGGCGCGGAGACGAGTGCCGCCTCCACGCCCAAGGTGGGCTTTACGCCGCTGAAGTCACTCGGCTACGCTTGCCAAAGCACAGACCGAGCAGGCCCAACCCGAAGAGGGATAGGACGCTGGGTTCGGGAACTTCCACCTTCGCAAAAAAGGTGTCGCCCGCGCTCGCATAGACCTGTTGCCAGTTACCATTTTCGACGATGCCCGGGCTGTATTCCGTAAACGGGGAACTCGGCGTGACCAATTTGGCAGAGGCCGAGGTAAAGACGATCTCGTTCAGGAACGATCCCAGCGCGCCAGAAATCGTGAATAAATCGCTCTTGACTCCACCTTCGCCCAACAAGTATTGGTACTGGTGGGTATCGTTAGCCCACGCCTGCGCAGACGTAAAAGTAAAACTCAATGTCTCGCCATCGTTTGAATAGGCGCTGACATTGCCGCCATTTCCGGTAATGAGCGCGCCATCGATGGTGAGAGCCAACCCACCGCCTGCCAACTCATCGATATTGATCACCGAAGCCTGGGCATTCGGCAGTGAGGCGGCCAACAAGGCAAGCATGGATAATAGTCTGCTGTTCATCTTCTTTAAATCTCGATTTTGGAAAAAGGTTGTGCATCCCAGCCAAGCCGCCATCTAGCGGTTCACCATGCGCATACCCTGCCTGAACCTCTGAACTCGGGCTGAAGCCCTATCGTTCAAGAAACTCTTGACAGGTCCCATCCCTACGAATCGCATATGAGTATTTCTAAAGCAGTTTCCATGCCATATATAGCACCCAAACACCGAGCAAGCCCTCGAAGACGGTTCTGTTGCCGCCCTGCCTGCTAGCCGACATTGGCGGCAGGCCAGCGCCGCCCGCTAAAAACACCCTGTTTTTCGCAGTAAACATCAAGACGGCAAAAAACTTCCCTGCAATAAAGGTTTTTGAAATTTGCAGTTCCGTTACAGAAAGCTGCGATCGGGTGGACACTCACGTCCTCGCCGTCAGCATGCTTTGTCCCCGACTCAATCGAGACCAACCCTGCACGATCCTGAACACCACCCACAGAACGGTGGCGGCAAGGATCATGAAACCCGCCATCGATTGCAGGGTGAATAGGCCTAGGGCTACTCCCGCCAGGCTGTACCAGAAGGTGTTCAACTGCCAGCGCAGATGGGACTCCACCCAGGTGCCGGTCACGCTTGCGCGCTTCAGGTAAATGATGACCGGCGCCACGAGATAGCTGATGCCGATGGCGAAGCCTGCGGCTTGCAGGGCATAGATGACGGTGGCGAGATTCTTGGCGGACTGGATTTCGTCTGCGGATTTCATCGGGCTGTTTGCGTTCATCATTTCCCTCCGGAAGATCAATGTTAAAACCGGCTTTCAGACGAGGAAGTCGACAGCGGCGGCGAGCAGGCGTTCATCATATTCACGCAGGCGCTGTACCGTGCCAATATCCATCCAGAACCCCCGGTGAATTTCCCCGCTCACCAAACCCTGGACCATCGCTTTGCGCAACAGGGGGGCGAGCGGAAACTTGCCGGGAGAACAAGCCTCGAACAGTTCGGGGCGATAGACTCCAATCCCGGTGAAAGTGTGGCGGTTTTCCCCGTCGGCAGAAACCTTTCCTCCTTCCAGGGCGAAGTCGCCTCGCGGATGTTGGGGCGGATTGGCGGCGAGCACCAAATGGGCGAGCCCCGCCGGTTGTTGCTTCAGTCGTTCGAAGGGATAATCGGTGGCGATATCGCCGTTGACCACCAGGAACGGTTCAGCCCCCAACCAGGGAAGCGCACGATGGATGCCGCCGCCGGTTTCCAGAGCTTCCTCCCCCTCCTCCGAATAGACGATACTCCCGCCGAATCGCGAACCGTTGCCCAGATGCAATCGGATTTGTTCGCCCAAGTGGGCCAGATTGACGACCCACTCGGTGAACCCCGCCTCCGCCAAGGCCAGGAGGGTATGCTCGATGAGCGGCCTTCCGCCGGCGGGCAACAGAGGTTTGGGCGTGTGATCGGTGAGTGGACGCAGGCGTTCACCGCGCCCCGCCGCCAGGATCATCGCCTTCATGTCGATTGCCCCAAGGCGGCTTCGAAACGATCGATGCCTCCATCTCGAAGAAAGGCGAGGAAATCGGCCAGTTCCGGATAGCGCTCGCAGACGCCGACGACATAATTCAAGGTCCTGGGAATGTCGCCGAGATAAGCTCCTTTGCCATCACGCAATTTCAAACGAGAGAAGATGCCGATGGCCTTGAGATGACGTTGCAGCCCCATGAGATCGAACCAACGCATAAATTGCTCCTCGCCGCTATCCAGCAATCCCGCGTCCTGCAGACGCCGGTAATACGCGCAGACCCAAGCCTCCACCCGCTCCTGTGGCCAGGCGATGTAACAGTCGCGCAACAGGGAAACCAAATCGTAGCTGATGGGGCCCTCGACGGCGTCCTGAAAATCCAGCACACCGGGATTGTCTTGTTCGGTCACCATGAGGTTGCGGGAATGATAATCGCGGTGGACGCACACCCGCGGCTGCTCCAAGGCGGATTCCGCCAACGAGGCCCAGGTTTTTTCCAGCACGGATTTAGCCGCCCCGCCGATTTCCTGCTCCAATAAACGAACCAGAAACCAGTCGCGGAACAGATCCATTTCGGTATGTAACAGCCTCGCATCGTAAACGGGTAGATCGCCGCCACGGACGCCCTGCTTGATGCGAATCAGGTTTTCCATGGCGTCGCCATAAAGACTATCCGCCGTCTCTTCCTCCAGGCTGTCCAGATAGGGACGATTACCGAAGTCGCACAACAACAGGAAACCCTGGTCGATATTCTGGGCATGGATTTGCGGAGCCTGGACGCCGGCCTCGCGCAACAGACCAGAAATCTTGATGAAGGGCCGGACATCTTCGTGGGGAGGCGGAGCATCCATGACGATGTAGGTTTCCTCGCCCATCGCCGCGCGGAAATAGCGGCGAAAACTGGCATCGCTGGAAGCCGGAACAATGTTTTCCACGCCCAGTCTCAAGTCGTGGCGCAGCCAATCGGACAGCGCCTGGAAGCGCAAGTCGGGTGAATTCGTCATGTACAAATGATCTCTGAATCGAAAAATGCTTAATTGATGGGGATGATGCGGTAGAATGACTCCCAGTCATTTCGATATTTCACCATAAAACCGCGCTCACAAGATATGTCGTCCCTGGATGTCCGATCTGCGTATCGAATTCTTTCCTTCCTCGTTTCCCGCCCAAGCGGGGTTTCGGCTTAGCTGGCAGAGTTCCAGCGTGTCGCCGTTCCGGTTTCGCGAGTTATCTTAAAGGTTCATCAAGATGATCCGTCTGCAACGCAAGCAGTTCGTATTATCCGTGGCGCTCGCCATGGGCGTCGACGGCGCGATGGCCGCCGCCGGCTGGGATTGCCAGCGGGGAGCGGACGGCAAGGAATGGGTTTGCGCTTCCGGCAAGAGCAAACCCAGCAAGAAAGCGGACGATGGCGAGATATCGGAGCCGAAGCCGGATTCCAAACAAGCCAGGCCCGAGACTTCTGCGCCGGCGGTCAAGCCGGAACCGGTCGAAGAACCGGTGCGGCAAGCAGAACCTTCAAGACCCGTCGCCCGTCAAGCAGAGCCGCCGGCCAAAGCCGAACTCGCCCGGCCCGTCCGGGAGCCTTCGTCCGATACTCTCGCCACGGCCAAACAGGCAGACAAAAAGAAAACCGAGGCACAACCCGTACAGAAGGAGGCGGCACGGGAAAAAGAGAGGACTGGGTGGAACTGCCGTCCCGGCGAAAGTGAGCAATGGGATTGTTCCCTGATCGGCCCCGATCCGCGCGGGGAAGCCCACGTAGTCAGCGAAGGCGGCAGAGTCACCGCCGACTGGGCCCATTCCACTACCATGACCCGAGAGGATGAGCAACGCTTCTCCAGCATCATGGCGCATCTGCCTTCCAACCCCTGGGCCACGAGCTGCGCCTGGAATAAAACCGAATATACCCCGTCCAGCGAATTCTTGCTGACCCCCGCCGACGAGAATTTACGTTCGCACTCACCGATCGAAATCCATTCCGACCGAGCCGAAATGATCCACGGCGAAGCCTCCAATTACCTGGGATCGGCCGAACTGATCCGCGGCGATCAAAAACTGTTCGGCAATTCCGTCTCCCACAACAAGGAAAGTGGAGCCTTGAACGCCCAAGGCAACGTCATCTATATGGAAAAGGGCCTGGCTTTCTCCAGCGATATCTCGCTGATGAAACTGAAGTCCGATGAAGTCGTATTGCGCAACTCCCAATTCATCCTGGAAACCGTACCGTCCCGCGGCGTCGCCCGCGTCGTCCATATCGACGACAAATATAAGAGCCGATACGAAACCGCCACCTACACGACCTGCC
>JAQTSI010000017.1 GCA_028711365.1 Methylococcaceae bacterium | reverse complement strand
CTGCGGGGTTCTACCCCCGGTGATTATGTGTACAAGTTCGCCGAATTCAGTTTCCTGGGAAATGAGATTTATGCCATGAGAAGAGAGGTTCGCGCATCGGTTCATGAGCAACCCGAAAGGCCGATCAAGTTTTCCCCGCCCGACGAGGAACCGCCCTTGAATCCTGAGCGGGAAGCACCGCCTCCCACGCCGGTGTTGTCGCCAAGCTTGTTTCGTGCCTACGATATACGCGGTGTGGTTGGCGAGAGCCTCACGGCGGAGGCCGTTTACCTCCTGGGCCTGGCCATCGGCAGCGAGGTATTCGCCCAAGGTGAAAGCCGGATCGTCATGGCCCGGGACGGACGACTTTCCAGTCCCGAACTTGGCGATTGTTTGCTGAAAGGTCTGCTGGATAGCGGCTGCACGGTCGTCAATCTCGGCTTGGCTCCCACCCCTTTGCTGTATTTCGCCACCCAGGTACTGAACACCCAGTCCGGCGTCATGTTGACCGGCAGCCACAACCCGCCGAATTATAACGGGCTCAAGGTCGTCATCGGACGAGAGGCATTGAAGGATGAGGGAATCCAGCAATTGCGCCATCGCATCGAGAAGAAGGATTTCCGATCCGGTTCTGGCCGAGTCGAAAAATATGATCTGATTCCCGATTACATCGAACGCATAGTCGGCGACATCCAACTCGGTCGTTCCATGAAGATCGTCATGGACTGCGGCAACGGCGCCGCCGCCGTCATCGCCCCTCGTCTGATGCGCGCTCTGGGTTGCGAAGTCACCGAACTGTTCTGCGAAGTCGATGGCCACTTCCCGAATCATCACCCGGATCCGAGCAAGCCCGAGAACCTGCAAGCGCTCATCGACAAGGTTTTGGAGGAGAAAGCCGAATTGGGCGTGGCTTTCGACGGTGATGGGGATCGGCTGGGACTGGTCGACTGCGGCGGCAAGATCATCTGGCCGGATCGCCAGATGATGCTGTTCGCCGCCGATCTGCTTTCCCGTGAACCCGGCGCGGATATCCTCTTCGACGTGAAATGCTCGCGCCATTTGGCCAGCCAGATCGTCAAGAGCGGAGGTCGCCCCGTGATGTGGAAAACCGGCCATTCGCCGATGAAGGCCAAACTCAAGGAAACCGGTGCGTTGTTGGCCGGCGAGATGAGTGGACATATCATTTTCGCAGAACGGTGGTATGGTTTCGACGACGGAATCTATGCCTGTGCCCGCATGCTCGAGATCCTGTCCAACGAAGCCGATACTAGCGCCAAGGTGTTTGCTCAATTCCCCGATAGTATCAATACGCCCGAACTCAACATCCCCCTGACCGAGGGCGAAAATAGCCGTTTCATCGAGACCTTGCGCAGCATCGCCGATTTTCCCGATGCCCACCTGACCGACATCGATGGTTTGCGGCTGGATTTCCCGGAGGGTTGGGGTTTGGTGCGCGCCTCCAACACGACCCCCTCGTTGACCTTGCGCTTCGAGGCGGACAGTGAAGAAGCTTTGGCCCGCATCCAGCAACAATTCAGAGAACTCCTGCAGAGGGTGAAAGCGGACATCCAGTTGCCGTTTTAGCCAGGATTTTCAAATGCCTTTCCTTGCAAAGAATATTACTTTAAGCTAAATCGTGGAGGTTTTGATATGTTTACCGCCAGAATCGTTCTTGAAATCGTGGCTGCTGTTGCGATCGCATTTATCGTGTGGAAAGTCGTTTTCCGCGCCAAGTCATGAGTAAACTTTGTTAGATTCCCGGATTTTCATCAGGTTTAGGAGACACACATAATGGCGTTAGGATTTCGGTTTTCGCCCCTATTCGCGGCGTTTTGTATCGGTTTATCGTTGGGCCTGCCGGCAGCGGCCTGGGCGGCGTCCCATCCGCTTGCCCCAGAGGACTCCAAAAACGCCAAGAGCATGCCGGTTTCCGGAGCTGCTTCATCCCGGGAAGCGGGCAACCAGACGGTCTATTTGCTGTTGCACGGCTTGAATTCCAATGTCAGTGATTGGGACAAACTGGTCAAAAATGTTTTCAACAATCGTTGCCAGGCCATAGGCCCCGTGGCTGCCGATATCAGGCCGGTCACGTCCCGGGTGGCCTGTATCCGTTACAATTTTTCCAAGTTTACCGACGAGAAGAATCAAACCTGGAACAGCGGTGACGGGCTCACCTTTCAACAATTGGGCGCAGAGGTGAAACAGGCGGTGGAGCGGATCGATGCCGCCCTGCACCCCGCCGCCATCGTACTGGTGGGACATAGCCGAGGCGGTTTGGCCGCCCGGGTCTATGCTCAATCCCTGCAAGCCCCGACGCCGTTCAAACTCGGATTGCTCACCATCGGAACGCCGCATTTGGGTAGCCCGATAGGGCGAATGAAACATTGGCTCGACTTACTCCATATCGGCATCAACGATGTGCCGGAGTCGATTACCCTGGACTTGGGCCTGTTTACCATCGATACTGAAATCAATCTGAGAGAGCAATTGCGGTTTTCCTTCAGTCCTTCATCGGGATATCTGGCCTCCGAGTATGACCGAAAGGGAAATCTGGTGTGCGGCCCTGATCATCCGGTTTCCAAAGCGATATGCGACATCAAGGAGGGGGCGGCGAATCTTTCCGCCAATGCCGCGGTCATCGGCCATATTTATGTTTCCGGGCTTCGACTCGGAGAAAACATCCTTCGCATCAGCCACAAACCGGGGTCCGGGAGTGGTTTGTTTTATTTCGATTTGATGGATGGCGACATCAAAGTGGATAGATTGTTGCCGAATACCGTCAGATATCGGGAAATGGAGAAGTATATCCTCGCTAATATTGCTCAGTTCGATAAACGCGGTAATTGGACTTTCAAGGGAGAGCGCAAATTCGACCCCAAGGGATTGTCCTGGAATGGAGACGGCATCGTTCCTTTGGTTTCACAGAAAATCACTCAGTTGCCGGGAGTGGGAAGAGTGGTCAGCCTCGGCTTGTCCAGTGTCGTTCATGCCGACGTGAGTTTACCGGTGGACTCCTATAACCAGGGCGAAACCGGTCAAACCTTGTATATCCGAAGGATCTTGCGGTCGATGGCGCAAAGCTCGCCCGGCTTGAGTGCTCCGTAGTGTTCCGCGGGGGAGCGCTCAGCCTATGAAATTGGGGCCCGTGGTGAGATTGGCCGGTGGGGTGCTCGTGCTGGGCATGGCGGGCGGCTTGTGGTATCTGAAATCCCCCGATTCGCCTTCACCACAAGCCCGCCATTCGGATCAAGCGCCGAAGCCTCAGGAAAATCCGACCGGCAAGCCCGTGACGATGGGCATGACGGCGCCGGTTGCCGTTAGGGAAAACCTGGAGAAAATGGCTGGCCGGGAATTGTTGACGGTTTTGCTAATGGCCCGCACCCAGGATAACGAGACTTTCAATCTGGCCGACCACCTGCTCCAGGCCCGTGCCCGTCAAGGCGAGCAAGAGGTGACCCGGCTCAACGGCTTGGCCTTGCAGGATCGTTCGGCATCGACTGAAACCCAACATTATTTGATCTCACTGCTGGGAGAAATCGCCACGCCGCAAGCTCTGGCGCTGCTTTTGGAATTGGCTCAGGGCAGGGAACCCGCCGTCGACCGGGGAGCCGTGCTGGCCGCGATCGCGACCAGTGCGCGCTCCAGCTATATCGACGGAAATTTCCGAGTGGAATTGTCCCCCCTGCTGGAGGCGCCGTTGAACGAGGCTGTCCTCCATGCCGACATCGGTCTACTGGATACCCTGGCCACAGGCATCAATGCCATCGGCACGCGGCAGGGAATCGAAAAATTGCTGGCCATCGTCGAAGCCAACCCCGACGGCCCGGCGGGTAAAGTCGTCGCTGCCGCCTTGTCCTCGGGTACGCTCAATCCCGAAGCCCTGGAATCGTTTTCGGCCAGGCTGAAACAGGATGTGCAGCTCGATAACCCGGTCAGCGTGGTTTCCGGCAATGCCCTGGCTCATAGCTCGGACCCGCAGCCGACCGACATCCTCTTGCAATGGGCGGCCAATACGAGTGGAACTACCCTGAAGCAGCAGGCTTTGACCTGGTTGCAGGCGGTGGAAGACGAACAGTCCCTGCAAATGCTCATCGAAGCGGGCACCCGCTATTCCTTCCGCGATGTCGGCTTGAGCCGGAGCATCGAGGCGCTGGGCCAGCAACTGAACCAACAGGCCACTCCCCATATCGAAACTTCCCAGGAATCCCGCTGATCTATTCTTGGGGTGGTTCATCCGGCGTTTCGGCAAGCCCGTAGAGGTTACTGCCCTTGTACAAATCATGGGCATGGCGGATCAGCACCATGATCACCGAGGCGGTGGGAAGCGCCAACAACACGCCCAGAAATCCGAACAGTTGTCCCCCCGCCAGCACGGCGAAAATGACCGCCACCGGATGCAAACCGATGCGGTCGCCCACCAGCTTGGGAGTTAGCAGGGTTCCTTCCAAAGTCTGACCGATGGCAAACACGATCAGCACGTGAACCATCGGCCAGACTTCGCCAAATTGAACCAAAGCGGCCGCACAGGCGGAGAGCAAACCGACCAGAAAGCCCATATAGGGTATGAAGCTGACCAATCCGGCGATGACCCCGATCAACAAGGCCAAGTCAAGGTCCACGATCCACAATCCGATGCTGTATATCAGGCCCAAGGCCAGCATCACCGAGAATTGGCCGCGCAGGAAAGCGCTCAACACTTCGTCGGCTTCGGCGGCCAGTTTGCCGATGGTCGGGGCGAGGCGGCGGGGCAGCAGATCGCCGATCTGTCCCATCATGACATCCCAATCGCGCAGCAGATAAAACGTCACCACGGGAATGAGCAACAGGTTCATCATCCAGGTCAGCACCACGCTCCCGGAACGGGAAAGGGAGTCGATCATGGATGCCGCGAGCCCACCGGCCTGTTGCCAGTTCTTGCCCAGCAGCGCGGTGACTTGGTCGAGACTACCCAACTGGAGATGCAAGCCGTAGTGCCCCTTCAGCCAGGGCAACAGTTTTCCCTTGACCCAGGCCGCATAACTCGGCAGGTTTTCAACCAGCCGGTCGATCTGGCGCTCCAGCAGCGGCAGCAAGACCAGCAGGGCCAAGGCGGCGATCAGCGTGACGGCCGCAAATACCACGATGACGGAGGGGGTGCGTTTCAAGCCTTTCGCTTCCAGCCGATCGACCAGAGGGTCGCTCAGGTAAGCCAGCAAAGCGCCGGCGACGAAGGGGGTGAGCGTGGGCGAAAGCAGGTAGAGCAACCAGCCGACTCCTGCCAGGGAGGCAAAGACAAACCATTTTTGCGAATCGCTCATGCCGTCTGGTCCGGTAGTTTCAGCCTGAATGCGAGGACGAGCAAGCCATCCGCTTGCGCCGCAGGAACTGGCAAGCCAAGGCGGCGTCTTCCTTGCTCAAGCCTCTGAAATAGGCAATGAAAGTCTTTTTCCCCCGCTTGGAGTGGGTCATGACCGCGCCTTTGGCATGACGGAAGGCATAAGGCGCCGTTCTCATGGCCTCGGAGAGGCGATGTTCGGCGGATTTCTCCTGCCCGAACTCGCCGATATGCACTTGCCAGGAAGGTTTTCGGGCCTCGCGGCCGGCGTGGTTTTCGTCCTCATCGTTGAGCGCTTGAGGGGGGGGACGCTGGTTTTTCCTGCCGCCCGGAGAGATTTCGCTGTCGATGGCAGAAGGTCGATGTAATAAAGTCGCCGTCGGTTCTTCGAATCCGGCCTCCGCCACCGCCGATACGCCGCCTTCCAACTGGGCAAAACCATCGTCCAGAATCGTCCGCATATGGGCATCGCGGCGGGCATGGGTGTTGCCGCCGAAGACCACGCCGATGAGACGGACGCCATTGCGCCGGGCCGAGGCGACGAGATTGAAACCGGAGGCATTGACGAAGCCGGTTTTGATGCCGTCGGTTCCGGCATAACTGTTCAACAGATGGTTGTGATTGTGAAAACTACGATTCTTATACCAGAATCTCTCGGTGGAGAAATAATGGTAATACTGCGGAAAATTCTTCAGCAAGGCTTTTGCCAGACGATACATATCCCTGGCCGTAGTGACCTGGTTGGGGTCCGGTAAGCCCGAGGCGTTGCGGAAAACCGTATTGTTCATGCCCAGTTGACGCGCTTTTTGGGTCATCATCTCGGCGAATTCCGGTTCCGACCCTCCCAGGGATTCGGCGATCACCGTGGCGGCATCGTTGGCCGATTGGGTCACCAAGCCCAATATGCTTTCTTCGATCGAAAGCGTATCGCCAGAACGCAGGCCCAGCTTGGACGGCGGTTTGGAAACCGCGAAAGCGGAAGCCTGCAAGCTGTCGCTCAACGACACCACCTCCTGGCTCAGCGCTTCGAACAGCAGATACAAGGTCATCATCTTGGTTAGCGAGGCGGGGTGGCGCAATTCGTCCGCATTCTTCGAATACAAGATTCGGTCCGATTCCACTTCCATTACCAGGGCGGAATAGGGACCGGCTCCGGCTGCCTGCATCCAGGCCAAACACCCGCACAAAACCAGGAAGGCCGGTTTCAGGTTGAAAATCTTTGCAATCATTATGCACTTAAGTTAATTTTGCTTGAACAGACGCTGTTTCTCCCGTTGCCAGTCGCGGTCCTTTTCGGCAGCGCGCTTGTCATGGAGTTGCTTCCCCTTGGCCAGCCCGATTTCCAGTTTTGCTCGTCCCTTGCTCCAATACATTGCCAGCGGCACCAGGGTATAGCCCTTGCGTTCCACCAGGCCGATCAATTTGCTGATTTCATGGCGGTGCATCAGCAGTTTGCGGGTGCGGGTGGGATTGGTTTCGACATGGGTGGAGGCCGAAGCCAGCGGGGTAATATGGGCGCCCAGCAGCCAGGCTTCGCCATTCTTCAGGATCACATAGCTTTCCTTGAGTTGCGCCCGCCCGTCACGCAGGCTTTTCACTTCCCACCCCATCAACACCAACCCAACTTCGAAGCGTTCCTCGATATAGTAATCATGGGTGGCCACGCGATTGAGGGCGATCGTCGATTCGCCCGAGGTCTTCTTGTTCTTCTTCTTTTCAGCCATGTTTTGTTCGGATTTTACCTGACTCGTGGGGGTATTTTTGCTATTTTACCCCATCGCGAACTGATCGCGCGGCATGGGCGGAAAAGTTTCCGCTCATGCAAAATGGCCCAGCCCTCATCGCGATATGAGTCAAAGCGGCTTGCGCAATCGCCTCGTCCGATCGATAGACACAAGAAAAAAACAATACATTGGGATGAATATGACCGAACCCCGTTTCCTGCATGCGCAATGGTCCTCGCGCATGGCGTTCATTTTTGCCGCCAGCGGTTCCGCCATCGGCCTGGGCAATATCTGGAAATTCCCTTATCTGGCCGGAGACAATGGCGGCGGAGCTTTCGTCCTGGTCTATCTGCTGTGCGTCATCGCCATCGGTATCCCCATCATGATCGCCGAAACCCTGCTGGGCCGGCGCGGCAGGCAAAGCCCCATCAACACCATGGCAAGCCTGGCGGAGGCGGCCAAGGCCAGCCCCCACTGGCGTTACGCCGGCTGGTTGGGGGTGATCGCGGGATTTTTGATCCTGTCCTATTACAGCGTCATCGCCGGTTGGGCCATGGCCTATATCCTCAAGATCAACAGCGCCTTGTTCGCGGGCATAGACGCCGCCGGTTCCGCCCGTCTATTCGAGACGTTCAAGTCCACGCCCGAATATCAGGTCATCTGGCATAGCCTGTTCATGGCGGCGACGATATTCATCGTCAGCCGGGGGGTGAGTGGCGGACTGGAACGCGCCACTCGCTACATGATGCCGGCCCTTTTGCTCATGCTGCTGGTGCTGGATGTCTACGCCATGAATTCCGGCGGCTTCGCGCAGGGTTGTGCTTTCCTGCTCGAGCCGGATTTCAACAAAATCACCGGCGCGGGAATCCTCGCCGCCATGGGCCAGGCCTTCTTCTCGCTGGGTCTGGGCATGGGCTCGATCATGGTCTATGGTTCCTATCTGCCTGCCCATGTCTCCATCACCCGCTCCAGCATCCTGGTCGCCTCGGCCGATACCCTCGTCGCCTTGATGGCCGGGCTCGCCATTTTCCCCTTGGTGTTTGCCAATGGCTTGTCGCCAACCATGGGGCCCGGCCTGATCTTCGAGACGCTTCCCATCGCTTTCGGACAACTGTCCGGTGGCGGCTGGTTCGGCATGCTGTTTTTCACCCTGGTGTTCTTCGCAGCCATCACGTCTTCCGTCGCCCTCATCGAACCGGCGGTGGCCTGGCTGTCGGAAAACCGCGGCTTGAGCCGTAGTCGGGCCAGTCTCTACAGCGGTTCGGCCTGTTGGCTGCTGGGCCTGGGCACGGCTTTTTCCTTCAACATCGGCTCGGAGCTGAAATGGTTCGGCAAGACGGTCTTCGAACTGGTGGACCTGCTCACCGCCGAAATCATGCTGCCATTGGGTGGCGTGCTGGTCGCCTTGTTTGCCGGCTGGATCCTGAGCCGCGAACACAGCGAGGCCGAACTGGAAATGAAAGATGCCAGGCATTATCGGATTTGGCGTATCCTGGTGCGCTATATCGCCCCTGCGGGTGTGCTCATCGTATTCCTGGACGCCATGGGTTTGTTCGGCCGATGACCCAGGTGCAGAAAAGCGCGTTGGTGAAATTTCCGGCGCATCTCATGTTCGATTTGGTGGACGACATCGAGTCCTACCCCAAGTTTCTGCCCTGGTGTAGCGCCAGCCGTATCCTGCATCGCTCCGGCGACGTGGTGGAGGCGGAACTGGATATTTCCAGGGGCGGTTTCAACAAATCCTTCGCCACCCGCAACACCCTGCTAGCCCCCCAGGAAATCCGCATGGTTTTACTGGAAGGACCATTTGAACATCTGGAGGGTGTTTGGACCTTCACTCCGTTGCGGGAGGACGCCAGTAAAATCAGCCTGGATCTGCAGTTCGAAATGTCCGGCAAATTGGCCAACCTGGCCTTCGGCCCCATTTTCAATCAAATCTGTAATACCCTGGTCGGCGCCTTCTGCGAGCGGGCCAAGACGCTCTACAACTACTCCCATGTCGAAGATGAAAGTTGAAGTCGCCTACGCCACGCCGCAAGAACAACTCATCCTGAGCGTGGAGAGCAGCGAAGCAATCACGGCGGAAATGGCGATCCGTCAATCCGGCATTCTGCAGCGGTTTCCCGAAATCGACCTGGAAAAAAGCCAGGTGGGTATCTTCGGCAAATCCTGCAAACTGGAGCAGGCCTTGAAAGCCGGTGACCGCGTGGAAATCTATCGCCCCCTCATCGCCGACCCGAAAGAATCGCGCCGTCACCGGGCGGCGAAGCCATAGGCCGGGTTGCTGGCGAGCTCGAGCTTGACAAAACCCCTCACTTTAGGCCCAATTTTGGGGGGGCTAGAGTGTAAAACCTCCTACCGGCGGTGGGCCGCTCTCTTCTGCAGCCAGCGGATCAGGCCGGTGACGTATAGCACCGGGCAAGCCAGTCCGGTGAGGAAGACCAGGATGCGGCCGGTCAGTCCGAAAGCCTGGCCGGAGTGGAGGGGCCATTGCCATTGCAGGAATATGTCGCCGGCACTGCCCTCGGTCTGGTCGAGCACTTTCAGGATTTCACCCGAATATTGATCCACCCAGACGCAACGGTAGCCGACGAAGCGATTCATCGAGGCGACTCCGTTCTTACACACGTTGTAGAGACCGGCATCGTCGGCTGGAGGCGAGATCGAATTCAAATGCCCCTCGGGATAGCGGATTTCAATGATTTCCGCCGCCCGTCCCCAGCCGATGGGTTCGCGGCCCCCGGCTGGCCCCGAATGCACCCGCTCCGGCAGGCTCAGTGGCGAGAAAATTTCCACCAGGGTATTGAAATATTCTGGCAAGTTCATGGAAACGCCCGACAACAGCACCGCCAGCATGACCAGGGCGGTGTAAAACCCCGAAGTTTTGTGCAGGTCGAAATTGAAGCGCTCAATGCTGGCTCTGGGTTTGATCGTCAGAGCCTGAGCCCATTTCCCGGTCAGCGGCCACCAGAGAATTAGGCCGGTCAACACGGAGATAATCAGCAAGACACTCAGGATACCGACCATCACCACGCCGTAATCCTTCATCAGCAGGGCGTAATGCAGCTTGAACATCAAGGCCATGAACGGCATGCCGGAGAAGTAGTCGGCGGGATACCAAAGACGCTCGCCCTTCACCGTGCCGGTGAAGGGATCGATGAACAACTGCCGGACGTCCTTCTCTCCCGGCATGGAAACCGAGGGCGCTAGGTAGGAAAGATTGAGGGCTTGCTCGCTATCGCGCGGAAATTCCACCCAACCGATCTTCGTGCCTTCCGGCAAAGCCGTCCTCGCCGCTTCGTCCAGGGCGGTCGGCGGCAAAGGTCGGACTCCTTCGGCTCGTTCGACCCGGTACAAATCGGGGCTCAACCAGCCATCGAACTCCTGCCAGAATACCAGGATGCTGCCGGTCAGCCCGACCACCACCAGCACCGCTCCGGCCACCAAGCCCAACCACAAATGGACCTCTAGCCAAAGCTTGCGTCGGGCTTTGAGCCGAACCCGTTTCCGAGAACTATCGCCTAAAGCATTGTTCGCATTACCCGGTTGAATGCCTTCCTCAAATCTTTTCATGGTCCCCACCCGTTTCTGAACTTCGCAGTACCCGATCTCAATATTCCAGCCGCACCGAACCCATGAAGTTTATGGGTGCGCCGGGGATGATATTCACCCGCGTGGCTCCGTCGACCAGGTCTGTGCCGGCGTAATAGCGCTTGTCCAATAGGTTGTACGCATTGAGCTGTGCGGTGAGGGTCGAATCTCCCAGCTTGTATTTGTAACCCATCATCGCATTCCAAGTGACATAACCTGGTAATTGGAAGTCGTTTTGCACATCCCCCTGGCGCTGGCTCACGATCCGCGCGCCGGTGCCGAAGCTCAAGCCTTTCAGGGCGCCGTCGGTCAATTCGTACTTGATCCAGAGATTGGCCGAATGCTTGGGGGCAAGCGGCAGCCGGTTCCCGCGCCGAACTTGAGGGGCCGGCCCCGTACCGTCGTTGATTCCCTTGGTGATAATGGCATCGGTATAGGCATAGTTGGCGATGAGGCTCCAGTTTTCCGTCAGTTGCCCACTCAGGTCATACTCGATGCCACGGCTACGCGCCTCACCGATGGAGAAGCCAAAACCCTGGAGTGCCAGCGTCGGATCTGGCCAGAGAGCGGCGATGTTCTTCTTGGTAATCTCGAAGAATGCCAGGGTTGAATTCAACCGGCCGTCGAAAAATTCGTTCTTGATGCCGACTTCATATTGGTGCGCTTCTTGTGGCTTGAGCGGGGTATTGGTTGCTTGGTTACGGCCACTGTTGGCGCCTAGCGATTCCGTATAGTTGGCATAGAGCGAGGCCCAGGACCAAGGTTGATACACAATGCCGAAACGCGGGTTGAATTTATCCACGTTGAGCTCTTTCTTGGCGGCGGCGGTTTCCGCTAGCGATTCCGTTGCAGCGCCATAAGCCGTACCAACCGTCGCCCAATCATAGCGTCCACCGGCGAGAAGATGGAGTTTGTCCCACAGTTTGACCTGGTCCTGAAAATAGATTCCATACCAGGTTTGTCCATTGAAACCATAGGAGTTGCGGGGGTAGTGAAGCGCTACGCCGTCCAGCTTGCCAGCATTCGAGTTATAAAGATCGAAATTCGGAATGGTGGCAGAAATAGTCGGGCTGGCGCCCGGTTGGTCGAACTGATAGAAATCGAAACCGGCCAGAATGGTGTGTTGGGCGCCCCAGGTTTCGGCATGTCCCGTGAGATTGATATTTTGGGAGTAGGTATTGCGTTCCTGATGACTGTCCCATAATCCCATGTCCAGGGTTCGGTTGTCGTTATGTATGCCCAAGGGGAGAACGTTGAACTGATGATAAGTCACTAACGAGGCAACGAAACGCTGATTGATTTTCCAATCCTTGTTGAACTCGTGCGACCAGTGGAAATCCACCAACTCTTTCTCTTGAGTATCCTTGGATATGGGATCGCCCAGATAGCGACTGATAGGCACGTTGGCCGGTCGGTTGCCTATGGCGGGTATGCCATCGTCCCAACGCAGTTTGTCATACTGGTATTCAAGGGTGAGTCCGAGTTCCGTGCGATCTGTGGGGCGCCACGTCAATGAGGGTGCCAGGAAGATACGGTCGTTATCGACAAAATCCCGGAAAGAGTTATTGCTTTGGTAGGCCAGATTGAAACGATAGGCCAGTTCCTGATTGATCGGACCGGTGGCGTCAACCGTTGTGCGGTAGAGGTCGAAAGAACCGAATTGCTGCTGCAACGAATAATAGGGCAGGAATAAGGGCTGCTTGGTGACCCGATTGATCAAACCTCCCGGCTCGATACGCCCATACAAAATGGAAGCAGGCCCTTTCAGCACCTCCAATCGTTCTATATTGGCCAGATCGGTGGCGAGTGCGGTATCACGGATGCCGTTTCGTGCAATGGAGTTACCTGCGTCGAATCCGCGTAGTACGAAATTTTCATAAAGGTTTCCCTCCACCGGGCTCCACTGCACGCCGCTGACGTTTTGCAAACCGTCCTTAAGACTGACGGCTTGCTGATCGTCCAACACTACCTTAGGCACCACCTGAATCGATAGCGGCGTCTCCATGATGGGCGTGTCGGTCTTGGTGGCGGTCGTGGCATTCGGCACGGCGTAGTCCTTGTTGTAAGGATCGTTGGCGTCATAGCCCGCTTTAGCCTTGACGGTCACCTTAGGCAGTGCTGGATCACTCGGAGCTTTACTCTCCGGTGCTGCGGGCTTTTTTTTCGCCTCCAACGTCATCGCGCGATCGCCGGTGGTGACGGCTTGTAGCGGTGCATCACCCAGTAATATTCGGATGGCTTCCGCGGCGGTATGGCTGCCTTTCAACTCGCGGCTTTTGAGGTTGTCGGCGATGTCGGTGCGGTAGAGCAGTTGCTGGCCGCTTTGTTTGCTGAAGGCGAGCAGGGCCTGATTCAGTGATTGTGCCGGGATATTGAAATGGATGACGCCAGCCGATCCCGCGAAGGCCGATTGCAAACCAAAGGCGACGAGCAATGCGGCGGTAGTCAACCGAAGAAGGGGATAGGTGGGCGTTGGGGGCTTGGACATGGATTCTCCTTAGGGCTTTTCGTCGTTGGCCGAAACCGGTTTGGACCGGCTGTTAGTTAAGACGAAGCGAATCGGAAAACCCACATTAACCGGATGAGTTTGACGGGACAGGTGCACATTAGCTTTGGCATTGTTTCGCTGCCTTCGACGCGAACCGTAATCCGGCAAACGACTAATTCATCTAGCGCAGGAAAATGAACCGTGAGGTGAGGGAGCTTTTTTGCAAACCGGGGACCGCTGCCGTGAGGGTATCGACGGCCTGATCGAGTGAATCAAGCCGGAACAGACCGCTGATGCGATGCCCGGCGAGGTTGTGGTTGAGGAGAACGATCCGTCCCGGCCGGTAGCGGTTGATCTGTGCGACGGCTTCGTCCAGTGGCAAGCCGTCGAATCGCAGATAGCCTTCGTGCCATAACGCCAGGCTGTCGGTGCGCGATGATTGCACCTGAATGGAATCCGCGCCCATTTGTGCGACTTGGCCCGGCCGCAAGCGCTCCTTGTGCCGATGCCCCCGGTCTATCAAATCGACTACGCCTTCCACCAGTTCGATGCTCAATCGGCTTTCCCGCCGTTGCACCGAAAAGGCCGTGCCTACCGCCCATACCTCGCCCTCGTAGGCCGTTACGGCGAAGGGATGGCTAGCATCCTTGGCCACCTCGAAGAAGGCTTCTCCTTCCAGCAATCGGATACGCCGGGTCGTGTCGTCATATTCGATCTTCACGGCCGAGGCGGTGTTGAGGATGACTCTCGAACCATCGGTTAAGGTCAGCGTACGGCGTTCGCCTTTTTCGGTCAGGTAATCGGCCTGCCAATAGATCGGAGGGAAAGTGTAAAGCGTCATCGCCAACAAAACGGTGCTGGCGATGGCCAAGGATGGCCGCAGGCGTCGGCGCCGCATGGAGGGGGATGCGTGGGGTTGCCAGGAGGGCAGATATTCCTGTGACAAGGGTCGAGAACCGGGCAGATCGCATCGTTCCCGCAGAGGCTCAAATCCTTGCCATAGCCGTTCCGCTCGGTGCCAGGCTTGTTCGTGTGCGTGGGCGGCGGCGCGCCACTCGGCTAATGATTGCCGGTCCGAGGGACCAAACTCGCCGGAATGCATGCGAGTCAACCAAGCGCAAGCCTCTTCCAAAAGTCGGTCGGCGTCTGGCGGTGTCGGTTTGGATTGCATTGGCGGGGATGAGCTGACGGCATAGGGGGGATATACGATAGACGAAGCCTGATGTCAAAACCACATGCGCGGTTCAGTTTTCCAGGCATTTCGCGCAATGCAGCAAGGCTCGCCTGAGATTGTCTTCCACGGTGCGCAGTGAGATATTCAGCTTTTCGGCGATCTCCCGCTGTTTCAAGCCTTCGAAGCGGCTCAGGTAGAAGATGCGTTGACATAGCGGCGACAATTGCGCCAAGGCTTTTACCAGTTCATCCAGTTGTTTCTCGGCCAAAAAAACGGTTTCGGCACTGCGTCGGTCCGCGGTGTCCGGGAGCTGCACGGTGACCGCCTCACGCACGCTCTGGCTGCGAAAATGATCGTTAACCAGATTCAGGGCGGTGCGGAACAGATAGGCCTTCAGGTTGCCGACTTTGCCGAGATCGTCGGAACGGCAAAGCCGTACGAAAGCCTCCTGGGAGATGTCCGAAGCCGTGTCCCGGCAGCGTAGCCGGCTGAATAGCAAAGCTTCGAGTTCACCCCGGTGGTTAACAAAAAGCTCTTGCAGAGAATCTTGGGGGATGAAGGGCATGATTGAGTAAGGGCCAAGGATTTGCCGAACGGATGATTACAACCATCAAGCAAGACGCGGGCCTCACTGCTGAGCGTGAGATTTGTCAACAGTTAATCGGCAAGCTCACTGGCATCAGATATTTCATTTTTCAAAAAAAGTGCGTCAAATGACGCAATCGGTGTGTGGGACCGCAGGGGGCACAGAGGCTGATGCCGGTCGCAATGCGTTGATAATGCGCAGTTCATCGGGAACAAGGATGCGCAAGGGGAACGTGGCTCCCATGCCCGCAACCGCGCCGCTTCTTTTTGTGTCAGAGCGCCGCGCAGACCAGCCGCCGTATGCTTCCTCGAACTTTTCAGAGTTTCCTGTAGCCATTCCGTTTCACTGTACCCTCATAGGGCTTTCATGGAACCGGGCAGTTTATGTGCTCTCAACATGGCTCGTGAGTTTGACTTGATTTTGTGCAATGCGTACCCCAAGATAAGCGCGGAAAACCCGTGTGGGGAAAGATGATTCAAGAGTATTTGCGAACTGACTGCGCGGGTAATGATCAGCGAGCCGGGTATGAGGGCGAGGCAGCCCATGCCCGTGCTTATCGGCTATACGTTCTCCATAGGAGTTATCCATGATTTACCAAGGTAGTTGTCATTGCGGCCGCATCGCTTTCGAGGTGGAGGTCGAGGAGGAACCCGGTCCGGCCATGGAGTGCAATTGTTCGCATTGTAGCCGCAAAGGGTATTTGTTATGGTTTGTGCCGCGCGAGAAACTGCACCTAAGCACACCCGAAACCGACTTGGCGACCTATACCTTCAACAAACACATCATCCAGCACCATTTCTGTCCCAGTTGCGGGTGCGCCCCCTTCGGTTTCGGTGTGGGCCCTTCCGGAGATGCCACGGCTGCCGTGAATATACGCTGTCTCGAAGGAATAGAGCTTTCCACGGTGCCGCGCACCTTATTCGATGGCCGCAGCCTATAAAGTGATTCCGGCCGATTCGGCGGTTGTTTTGTCGATGTGCCGGACCTGCTGCGGGAGAATCAACGACAATGAACGACTCTTACCTGCTGTTGAAAAGCTTGCATATCCTGGGCGCGGTTCTGTTTCTAGGAAACATCATCGTCACCGGCTGGTGGAAGTTCATGGCCGACAGGACGAGGAATCCTGTGGTGATCGCCTTCGCCCAGCGCCAAGTGACGTTGACCGATTTCGTCTTTACTGCGGGCGGGGCAGGCTTGATTCTCGCCACCGGCATTGGCAATGCGATATTGCATCAGATGGATTATTGGCAGATTCCTTGGTTGGCATGGGGTATGAGCTTATTCATTCTCTCCGGCCTCATCTGGGTCGCCATCCTGATCCCCATTCAAATCAAACAGGCTTCCATGGCGCGGGATTTTGCCGAGGGTGGCCCCATACCCGAGGAATATTGGCGCTTGGGAAGGCTTTGGATCATCTATGGCATACTGGCGACGGTCTTGCCGCTGCTCAATATTTACTGGATGGTGTATAAGCCAAGCTAAGCATGCCGCATCTGTCGGTGCCAAGATCATTTCTCTCCGATGCCTATCGTTTGAGAGGTTTCTCGGCCGTTCAGGAGTCGACGCCGATACTTTGAGCGACCCTCTCGGCCGTTCAGGAGTCGACGCCGATACTTTGAGCGACCCTCTCGACCGTTCATGAGTCGACGCCGATACTTTGAGCGACCCTCTCGACCGTTCAGGAGTCGACGCCGATACTTTGAGCGACCCTCTCGACCGTTCAGGAGTCGACGCCGATACTTTGAGCGACCCTCTCGACCGTTCAGGAGTCGGCGCCGATACTTTGGAAGCCCCTCTCGACCGTTCAGGAATCGGCGCCGATACTTTGGAAGCCCCTCTCGATAGCTCAAGAGTCGACGCAGACTCTTTGAAATTCCTCGTCGTCATGTCGGCCCCTTTTGATCGATTCGGAAATAGGTGATGAGTGCGAACAGAAGAATATAGAGCCTCGCGTTCCGCGCCACAGGCTATAATGCAGCGTAATTCGCCGCAATCGCATGGCATGGAAACGAGAAAACATCGTGAAAGAATTGGCATCTCAATGGCAGCAGTCGCATATGGGTGAGGCGGAAGGAAAATCCGACGAGGACTCCCGGCCCAAACAGAAACCCTTCCGCCTGCATAGCCGCTTTCAGCCGGCCGGGGACCAGCCGGAAGCCATCCGCAAGCTGGTTGAGGGCATAAGCGATGGCGAGTTACATCAGACTTTGCTCGGGGTCACTGGTTCAGGCAAGACTTATACCATCGCCAATGTGATCGCCCAGGTGCAAAGGCCCTGCCTCATCATGGCCCACAACAAGACCCTGGCCGCTCAATTATATGGGGAGATGAAGGAATTCTTCCCGGAAAATGCCGTGGAGTATTTCGTCAGTTATTACGATTATTATCAGCCGGAAGCTTATGTGCCTTCTTCCGACACCTATATCCAGAAGGATGCCTCCCTCAACGAACACATCGAGCAGATGCGTCTATCCGCCACCAAGGCATTGATCGAACGGCGCGACGTGGTGATCGTGGCGACGGTTTCCGCCATCTACGGTTTGGGCGAGCCGGCCTCCTATTTCGAGATGGTGCTGCACCTGGTGCGCGGGGATTTGATGGATCAGCGCAAGCTGTTGCGGCGGCTGGCGGAGTTGCAATACACCCGCAATGACACCGAATTGCGCCGGGCCACTTACCGGGTGCGGGGCGAGGTGATCGACATCTTCCCGGCCGAATCGGAACGGGAGGCCCTGCGGGTGGAATTGTTCGACGACGAGATCGAGCGGCTTTCCCTGTTCGATCCCTTGACCGGGGAGATCCTCTCCCGCATCGCCCGCTACACGGTTTATCCCAAGACGCATTATGTCACCCCGAGGGAAAAGCTCCTGGCGGCGGTGGAGGAAATCAAAATCGAATTGAAGCAAAGGCTGGAACAGTTGCGCGGTCAGAACAAGCTGGTGGAAGCCCAGCGCCTGGAGCAGCGCACCCTGTTCGATCTGGAGATCATCCTGGAAGTAGGCTATTGCTCGGGGATAGAAAATTACTCCCGCCATCTCTCCGGCCAAAAAGCCGGCGAACCGCCGGCGACCCTGTTCGATTATCTGCCACCCGATTCTCTGGTCGTCATCGACGAGAGCCATCAAACCATCCCGCAGATCGGCGCCATGTTCCGCGGCGATCGCTCGCGCAAGGAAACCTTGGTGGAATACGGCTTTCGTTTGCCTTCCGCGTTGGACAACCGGCCGCTGAAATTCGATGAATTCGAGGCTCGCGCCCCGCAGCGCATCTATATCTCGGCTACGCCGGGGCCTTATGAATTGGAGCATTCCGGAGCCGTGGTGGAGCAGGTGGTGCGTCCGACCGGCCTGATCGACCCGGAACTGGAAATCCGCCCCGCTTCCACCCAGGTAGACGATCTGCTGTCGGAAATCCGGCTGCGCGCCGCCAAACAGGAGCGGGTGTTGGTGACGACCCTCACCAAACGTATGGCCGAAGATCTCACCGAATACCTGCTGGATCACGATGTCGCCGTGCGTTACCTACATTCCGACGTGGATACCGTGGAGCGGGTGGAGATCATCCGCGATCTGCGTCTGGGCAAGTTCGACGTGCTGGTGGGCATCAACCTGCTACGCGAGGGTTTGGACATCCCCGAGGTTTCGCTGGTGGCGGTGTTGGATGCGGACAAGGAAGGGTTCCTGCGCTCCACCGTCTCGCTGATCCAGACCATAGGCCGCGCCGCCCGCAACGTCCATGGCAAGGCGATCCTTTATGCCGACAAAATCACCCAATCCATAACGAAAACCCTGGAAGAAACCGAGCGACGCCGCGCCAAGCAGATCGCCCACAATGAAAAGATGGGCATCATCCCTCGCTCCGCCACCCGCAATGTCACCGATATTCTGGAAATGGCCATCCCCGGTGCCGGATTGAGTCATTCGTCCAAGCTCAAACCCGCCGAGAAAGCGGCGGATTACCCTGCCCTCAAACCCAATGAAGCCAGCAAACTGGTGAAGCAATTGGAAGAGAAAATGTATGCCTGTGCCCGCGAACTGGAATTCGAGGAGGCGGCCAGGCTGCGCGACGAGATCCAGAAAATTCAAGCCGAGGCTTTCGTGGGCTAGCCCCGCTCCGGGCAGTCAACCGGCCCGGTAATCCCTTGCAGCCAAGGGGTTTCATCGGCCTGTATTCTCCTCTTCAGACCTCGGCTTGGGGCCTTCCCGGCGCTGGCCAGTCCAGGTGAAAGAATTTGCCTCTGGGCTGGTCGGTGCGTTCGTAACTGTGGGCGCCGAAATAGTCACGCTGGGCCTGGATCAGGTTGGCGGGCAGAACCGCGCTGCGATAACCGTCGAAATAGGCCAGCGCCGAAGAGAAGGCCGGGGTGGGGATGCCGTTGCGCACGGCCAGGGCAACGACTTCTCGCCAACGGATCTGGCCTTGGTGCAAGGCGTCGCGGAAATAGGGATCGAGCATGAGATTTTTCAGGTCTGGGTCGAGTTCATAGGCGTCGGTGATCTTCTGCAGGAAGTGGGCGCGGATGATGCAGCCGCCGCGCCAGATCTGGGCGATGGCGCCGAAATCCAGCTTCCAGCCATAGCTCTTTTGCGCCTGTGCCATTAGTTGGAAGCCTTGGGCGTAAGCGCAAATCTTGGAGCAATATAGGGCTTCGTGGATGGCCGAGATCCATTCTTCACGGTCGGTTTCCCGTTGCAGGATCGGGCCTTGCAGTAGACCGGATGCCACCAGCCGCTCCTCCTTCAGGGCCGAAAGTGAGCGGGCGAAGACCGCCTCGGCGATGGCATTGGCCGGTGAACCCAATTCCAGGGCGCTGGCGGCGGTCCAAATGCCGGTGCCTTTCTGGCCGGCGGCATCCAGCACCCTGTCCACCAGGTAGCCTTCGCCTTCGGGGTCGGGCTGTTGCAGGATGTCGCCGGTGATTTCGATGAGATAACTGGACAAGGGCCCTCGGTTCCATTCCTGGAATATCCTCGCCATGGCGTCAGCTTCCATCCCCAGCAGGTTTTTCATCAGCCAGTAGGCTTCCGAGATCAACTGCATGTCGATGTATTCGATGCCGTTATGCACCATTTTTACATAATGGCCGGCGCCGTCCGGCCCGATAGGCACGGTGCAAGGCACCCCGCCTGCTACCGGTTTGCCGGGAACGGCTCCAGGCAGGGGAAGGCCGGTTTGCGCGTCGACCTTGGCGGCGATGGCTTTCCAGATGGGCTCCAATGCGGTCCAGGCTTCGAGGCTACCGCCGGGCATCAGGGAAGGTCCGAAGCGAGCCCCGGTTTCGCCGCCGGAAATGCCCGAACCGATGAATCGCAGGCCCTGGCCGGCCAATGCCTTTTCCCTGCGGATGGTATCCAGCCAATGGGCGTTACCGCAGTCGACGAGGATATCGTCGGCATCGAGATAAGGCAGCAGTTCCGATATCGTGGCGTCCGTCGCTTCTCCGGCCTTGACCAGCAGCACGACCTTGCGGGGACGTCGGATGCCATGCACGAATGCTTCCAGGCTTTCATGCCCCTGAAGGCGCTCATGGGCCGGTTCGTTGTGCCGGCATTGCTCGATGAATTCCTGTGTCTTCTCAGGATGGCGGTTATAAACGGCGATGCTGTAGCCATGGTCGGCGATGTTCAAGGCCAGGTTTTGGCCCATGACGCCCAGTCCCACCAGGCCGATGTCGGCTAGTTCCGCTTTCATGGTTTTCTCCGCAATGAAATGAGGTCTCAAGGGTATAAGAAATCCTTGCGCTTGTCTTATCCGTTCCAGAATAAATCTTAAGTCTTGGGCGCTTTATCCTGGGGCGGTGGTAATCTTGGCGCACCAGGATGGAACAAGGCCGAACTTCATGGAAGTTCTATAACACGATGATAAATTGGCTAATAATGCCGTGGCATGTCCATTGCTTGATTGCCGACAAAGGCTTTATTGCCTGTGCTTCGATAACCAAAAGAGGACATGATTCATGACTAGACATAATCACCTAGGCCGATTCGGACTGCGACCCTTGCTCGTGGCTTTGTCCACGGCGATGGCTGCGGTTGGCGCTCATGCCGAGGAACCGGCAGAGGCCAGCGGCCTGTTCAGCGCGGCGGGATTGAACATAAACGACTCCAAATTCATGAAAAACATGGGCTTGAATTTCGGCGGATGGATCCAAGGCGGCGTCACTTACAATACCCATAGCCCCCAGAACGGCTTCAACGGACCGGTCACCTTCGGCGATCGCGCCGGGGATTTCCAGATGAACCAGCTTTATTTCTACCTGCAGAAAGCGGTGGCCACCGAGGGTGATGGCTGGGATCTGGGCGGCCGGGTGGACTTCATGTACGGTTCGGACTCCATCTTTACCCAGGCTTATGGCGTGCCCGCCTATGATGTGAACAAAGGCAACCCATTGACCCGCAGTTCCTGGGATTTGAATCTGCTGCGCAGCACCAACCGTTTCTACGACATCGCGCTGCCGCAGGCTTATTTGGAAGCCTATGTCCCCATCGGCACCGGCCTGAACCTCAAGCTCGGCCATTTCTATACGCCGGTCGGCTATGAAGTGGTCACTTCCCCGGACAACTTCTTCTACACCAAGCCTTATACCTTCCAGTACGGCGAGCCCTTTACGCATACCGGGCTGTTGGCCAACTATGCTTTCACCCCGAACTGGTCGGTCATCGGCGGACTATTGACGGGCAGCGCAACCGGCGGTTGGGATGGCGGCTGGGATCGCCAGCTCGGCAACTGGTCGGGTCTGGCCGGCGTCACCTGGACCAGCGACGACAAGGGCACCTCGTACAATATCACCAGTACTTACGGCGGTACTTCCGAGCACAGCAGCAAGAACTGGGCCCTGTATAGCATGGTTTTCAAGCATAATCTCATGGACTCGCTGCACTGGGTGGTGCAACACGATCATGGCTTTGCCGACGGCGTCATCGTCGCGGATGGAAGCACCAGGGATACCCAGTGGTATGGTCTGAATACCTACCTGTTCTACGACATCCAGGACGATCTGGTGGCGGGCTTGCGCGCCGAATGGTTCCGCGATGATGACGGTTTCCGTACGGCTTCTCCAGGGCGTGTCGCAGCAGCTACCAACGACAGTTACGGCAAGCCGGTGAGTTCCGCCGCGAATTTCCTCTCTGCAGGGCCCGCCGGCGCAAGCTATTACGAGCTGACCGCCGGTATCACCTGGAAGCCCTTGAAATGGGTGACTTTCAGGCCGAATATCCGCTATGACTGGGTCGATGGCAAAAACACCAGCGGTATTGGCGGCTACAAGCCTTTCGGCAATAACAACAAGTCCGACCAGTTGCTCTTTTCCACGGATTTGGTGCTGACTTTTTAAACAGGGCTAAGGGGCAGGGAAGCCCGCCTGGAAAAATGCGCCTTTCGGGCGCATTTTTTATTGACGCCGCAGGAGAGAGTCATCAGGCCAGAATGCCGCTCGATTCCAATAGCCTTTTTTCCGCAACCGCGTCGCTGATGAGATCTTTCGCGGCGAGCGCACATTTTCCGCACTGGTCGCAGGCACCCAGGCAATTGCGCAATTGGCGGAGATTGCCGATATCCTGCTCGAAAACCGCTTTGCGAATCTGATGATCGGTTACTTTTTTGCAGATACAAATGTACATGATGTCGGGCTCCCTTCAGGGGTTGCACAAAATCTTAGTACAGATGAGAATGGTTATCAATAGTCGCAACGGTTTTTCTTGGCTTTATCAAGGCAAAAAAGGCTCAATGGCAGAGGATGCAGCGTTTGCAGGAGGTGAACAATCCGTCAAACGGCCCGGCTTACAAGATCCTACGCGGACATCTGCGATTGCAGGTAGTTCGCCAGCCCGATGGAGCCGATCAGGTGCAGCTGCTGCTCCAGCCACCAGGTGTGATCTTCCTCCGTATCCTTGAGCAGTTCCTGCAGGATGTCGCGCGTTTCGAAATCCCGCCCCGATTCGCAGAAGGCCATGACTTCGCGCAAATGGGCGATGACCTTATATTCGTAATCGAGATCGCTCTGCAGCATTTCCGGAACATTGTCGCCTACGGTCAGGAGATCGCGCCGGGATAAATCGGGCTTTCCCTCCAAAAACAGGATGCGGCGGATGAGCCGATCGGCGTGATGCTGTTCTTCCTGCATCTCGTGGTTGATCTTTTCATACAGCTTGTGGAATCCCCAGTTCTGGTACATGCGGGAATGGATGAAATACTGGTCGATGGCGGTGAGTTCGCCGGCGAGCAGGGCGTTCAGGTGTTCGATGACTTGGGGCTGGCTTTTCATGTTTAGCTTCTATCGCAAGGAGGTAGATTCAGGGGGATCTGTGGCGTGGTTAAATTGAAGCAGAATTGCGTATACTAGTCACCCTTTAAAATAGCGGGCTTCATAATGGCCGGATTTTCGTGCCTAGAGCTTCGTTCGGCGGAATGCATTGGTTAACCTCTTCAGCGGATCCATCATGACAGAAATCGAATACGAAGTGCGCGAGCAGGATTTGATCGCGTTCAACGAACATCAACTGAAAGACTCCGAGCGGGTCCAAAAGACCATCAATCGCCATCAGGCCATGGTACCGGCAGTTTTCTTCGTCATCGCCATGGTGCTGTTGTTCTATTTCAAGGACATTCCCTCCTCGATTTACGTCGGCCTCATCGCCGCGGCTTGGGGCGTTCTGGTTCCGCTTTACCTGCGCTGGAACATCCGCAAGCAACTCCACCGGATGATCACCGAGGAGGAAAAAGCCAGCAGCGTCGGCCGTCACCGCTTGCGGGTGGAGCAGGGCTCGCTGGTGGAAGTCCACTCGGGCGGGGAGTCCAAGCTGCCCTGGTCGAAAGTGCTGCGCATCGAAGCCGAGAAGAAATATGCCTTCATCTTCATCGGCCTCGATAGCGCCCTGATCGTTCCGCGCGCCACGGTGAGCACCGGCAACCTGCACGAGTTCGTCAAGGCGGTGGACGAGCGCATCGAGCAGGCCGGCTGAGTTTTACTCTCTTACTGCGAGCGATTTCCCCATCGAAGTCGCTCGTTTTCTGTCCTAACTGAAGGTTTATGATTGGTTTCAAATCGCTGGCTTTGCGCCGCGGCAACCGACTTTTATTCGAAAACGTCAACCTGAGCATCCATCCCGGCCAGAAAGTGGGGATCACCGGCGCCAACGGAGCCGGCAAATCCAGCTTGTTCGGCCTGTTCCTGGGCACGCTCCACCCCGATGCGGGCGAGCTGAGCTTTCCCCCCGGCATGGTCATCGCTCATGTCGCCCAGGAAACGCCGGCGGATTCGCGCCCCGCCATCGAATATGTGTTGGATGGTGACCGCGAATACCGCGCCATTCAAACCGAGCTGGAAAGGGAGGAGGGCGGGGACGACGGTATGCGTCAGGCCCACCTTCACGCCCGGTTCGACGCCATCGGCGGGTACGATGCCAGAGCTAGGGCGGGGCGCTTGATGAACGGCCTGGGTTTCGAGGCCGGCGACGAGGCGCGGGCGGTGAGCGAATTTTCCGGCGGTTGGCGCATGAGGCTCAATCTGGCCCAGGCGTTGATGTGCCGGTCGGAGTTGCTGCTGTTGGACGAACCCACCAACCACCTGGACTTGGACGCCGTCATCTGGTTGCAGGACTGGCTGGCGAGTTATCCGGGAACCCTGCTGCTGATTTCCCACGACCGCGATTTCCTCGACGAAATCACCGGCCAGATCGTTCATATCGAAAATCAGACCGTCACCCTGTACACCGGTAATTACACCGCTTTCGAGACACGCCGCGCCGAAATGTTGGTGCAGCGCCAGGCGGCCTACGAGAAGCAGCAGCGGGAAATCGCCCATATCCGCTCCTACGTGGACCGCTTTCGTGCCCAGGCCACCAAGGCCCGACAGGCCCAGAGCCGGCTCAAGGCCTTGGGGCGCATGGAACTGATCGCCCAGGCCCATGTCGATTCGCCTTTCGACTTCGAGTTCCTGCCGAGTCCCAAGATGCCCAGGCCCTTGCTGCGCTTCGACGAAGCCGCCGTGGGTTATGGCGAGAAACCCATCCTGGAAAACGTCGAGCTGACCTTATCCCCCGGCGACCGCATCGGCCTCTTGGGCGCCAACGGGGCCGGCAAGTCCACCCTGATCAAGGCGCTGGCGGGTGTGTTGCCCCTGCGCCGCGGCCTGCGTGTCGGCGCCCAGGATCTGCGCCTGGGCTACTTCGCCCAGCATCAGATCGAACAGCTCAACATGGATGAATCTCCGCTGTGGCATTTACAGCGCCTGGATCCGAAAGCGACGGAAAAGGAATTGCGGGGATTTTTGGGCGGATTCGATTTCCAGGGCGATACGGCCCTGGCGCCCATCGCCCCGTTTTCGGGGGGGGAGAAAGCTCGTCTGGCTTTGGCTTTGCTAATCTACCAGCGGCCCAACCTGCTACTGCTGGACGAGCCCACCAATCATCTGGATTTGGAGATGCGCTATGCCTTAAGTCGTGCCTTGCAGGATTTCGAAGGCGCGTTGGTGGTGGTTTCCCATGACCGTTATCTGCTGCGCACCGTGGCCGACGATTTCTGGTTGGTGGCCGCGGGCCGGGCGGAGCGGTTCGACGGCGATCTGGAGGATTACCGGCGCCTTTTGAGCGAGCACCGCAATGCCGCTTCGCCATCCGAAACGGCCAAGACGGTAGGAAGCTCTCGCAAAGACCAGCGACGCCAGGATGCGGGAAGGAGGCAACAGCTTCGTCCATTTCAGCAGGCCTTGAGCAAGGCGGAGGCCGAACTGGAGCGGTTGAACCGGGAACGCGCTCACATCGAGGCGCAACTGGCTGAGCCCACTCTCTATGAGGCCGCCAACAAGGAACGGTTGCAGCGCCTGTTGCGGGAGAAAGCCGATATCGACCGGCAGTTGGAGGCCACCGAGATGGCCTGGCTGGAGGCCGGCGAGGCGCTGGAATCGGCGCTCGCCGAATGAACCACACTCAATCCTGGAGAGACTCATGCCGCTGATCAAGCTGTTTTTGGAAATCTGCCTGTTTCGCAAAGGGCCGCAGGATGCGCCGGCTTCGATATTTCTATTGGGGTTAAGTTCGGCCGCCTATTTTGCCGTAGGTTTCGTGCTGTTGGGACTTAAAATCCAATGGCTGGAGGCAGTCTTGCAGGTTTTCCTGGAAGCCGTGATGTTGCTAGGCTTCGTTTGGGTCAGTCTGATGGTGGCAGGGAAATTGACGCGGATGCTGCAAACCACCATCGCCATGATGGGCACCGACGCTTTGATCAGCAGTTTCGCCGTTCCCTTGCTGGCTTTCCTGATGGAGAATCCACAAGCCTCGATCATCCAGCTGTTCCTGCTGCTGCTGATGTTTTGGCATGTGGCGGTGGTGGCCCATATTCTCCGTCATGCGCTGTCGCAACCCTTCGGGATGGGTTTGGGACTGGCCGTGATCTACGTCGTCCTCAGCTACCAGGTCATGGTCATGCTGTTTCCGCAGGGCTGAACTCCTTCCCCGGTCAGGGGAAAAGTGTGTGATTCAAAGTGATGCACCCGTGGAGGGTGAGATGGAAGGGATGCCATCGCCGAGCCTACAAGGACGTATTCACGGCGCGTCTCGCAAGCCCCGCGCCCTCCCTGCGGGATTTAACAGGCATCGCTTTGAATCGCACCCGAGGGAAAGGCACTCATTGCGTCATTGTCATGGAATTGTTACTATCATGACCTCTTTTCTTAATAATCTGTTTCCGGACGAGGCGGATTAAGCGGATTTTCCGATCGTTCCTGCGTCCAGCTCTTTAAGCTCTAGGTCTGCGAGCCATCCATCGAACGCCCCGAATGATCATGTCTCAGCGCGTCGTCGTCGGCGGGAGTACCCTGATATGCAAGTTTCATCGGCAAAAGCCATACGGTGGGCCAGGTTCGTCGTCGGGGGACGCTTGGGCGTTTTGGCCTGGAGCCTGTCCGGGGCCAGTGCCGCGGCCATCGTGGTGTGGGGACTGGAAGCCGTGGCATTGCCCTTGTTGATGCTGAAAACGGCTTCCTGGGGTATGTGGGGCGTCGGCGTATTGCGAGAATCGAGAATTCGCCGCCGCATCAAAGGTGGCGGAACTGTCCGGGCCAGTCGCGATAGTTGAAGACCTGGCCACTGTTGCGCACGGTGGCGATGGTGGATAGGTCGATGTCGGCGTAGACCCACTGGGTCTGGTTCAGTTCGCCGATGGCCAGCACGCCATCGTCGGGGTAACCGTAATCCACCGGGGTGTACACCGCGGCCGCACCGACGTTGACATCCACCGCCTCCGACCAGGCAGCCATGCCCACGGTGGGCGATTGCACCACATAGCACTGGTTTTCCAGCGCCCGCGCCTGGCAACCGATGCGCACGCGGTGATAACCCGCCCGGGTGTCGGTGCAACTGGGGACCAGGATCAAATCGGCCCCGGCTTCCACCTGTTTCCGGGCGATCATCGGGAATTCGCTGTCGTAGCAGATATTCACGCCGATCTTGCCGAATTCCGTATCCAGTACCTTGATCTCCTCGCCGGCCGTGATCAGCCACTGCTCGTTCTCGAAGCGGGTCATCTGTAGCTTGTCCTGAAAGTCAAAGCTTCCGTCCGGCCTGAATAGATAGGAGCGGTTGCGATAGCCGCCATCCGCCTGTCTAACGGGATAGGAGCCGGCCAGGATATGGACCCCATGCTTCCCGGCCAGGGCGGAATACAGGGCGATGAAGTCGTCGTGTAGGGTTTGCAGGGCGTCCAATTGCCTGGAAAGGGATTGGTAAACCGGCTCGGGAAACAACGAGGCCAACTCCATGCTGAAATACTCCGGGAACAGCAGGATTTTCGCTTCCGCCTCCGCGGCTTCGGCGACCCAGCGGCCGATCTTGGCCTGGTATTCCGGCCAGCTTTTCAGGAAACCGATGTCGTATTGCGCCGTCGCCAGGAGGAAAGACTTGGATTCGCTCACTTGTTACTCCTTGATGGGTTTTAGCCAGAACACCATCTCGTGGGAGGTTTCATCCTCCTGGTCTACATCCTTCCAGTCATAGAAGGCGCGCAGTTCCGGGTGCCTGACGTAACCAAATTTAGTCCACACCGCATCCAGGGAGACAAAACCCTGCGGACGCAGGGGGTGGTTCGGTGGGCGTTGCACACCGCAGAAACAGCACCAATCGAAACGCCCCAATTTGCGGGCATGGCTTTCGCGACCGGTGAAAAAATGCTTGTAGATGCCCTTGCCGCGATATTCCTTGAGCAGCACCGATTCCGCGCAATAGAAGACCTTTGCGGGGTCATAACCCTGCTCGATAAACGGCTGCCGAAATTCCTCCGTCTCATCCGCCATGGGCAGGCCGGTGGAGGCACCGATTACCCTGTCGCCGTCCAGGGCGAGGATGATGATGCTATCCTGCGATTTCAGATAAGTCTGAAGATACTTCTCCTCATACTCGAGGGTGCCGTCATAGAGATAGGGAAAATCGCGGAATACCGTGATGCGCATCCTCGCCACATCGGCCAGCCAAGGCTCCAATTCAGGGCCCGACAAATGCTTGATGGTGATGTCGCTCATGATTTACTGGCTGACCTGTCCGACCCAGTCTTCCAGATTATAATAATTGGTGATGCGGGCGACCTTGCCCTCTCGAAGGTCGAAGAAAGCGCCGGCGGGCAGACGGTATTTCTGGCCCTTGGCTTCCGGCAGACCCTCGTCGGTCTTCAGGTATTCGCCCAATACCACGAACTCGGCGGCGGCGCGGGTGCCTTCCCCATTGCTCATGATCACCATGTCGACCAGGGTTTCCTTGTAGTTGCGGTTCATGCGGTCCATGAAAGCGCGAAATGCCTCTTTGCCGGTCTCACGCGATCCCTGGTTGATGTCGTGGACGACATCGTCGGTCAGCAGGCTCAAAAAGCGGTCCATGTCGTTGGCGTTGAAGGCGGCATAGTAGTTTTCGATGATGGCAATGGCGTTCTGGTTCATGATTTTATCTGCGGATTACAAAGAGTTGAAACACTCCGGCGGGGAGACGGTTCAAAAAACGCCATAGAATACCGGAATGGGAAGCGAGTTTGAAGTTCATCAGCGCAGCCATTTTCCGCGGCCGAAAATGGCTGTCACGCTTATTGTCTACAGTAATCCAGGGTCGGCAAGGCCTGCGTGATCACATAGGGAGAAGAAGGAGAAAGGATGAACTCGCTGGCGCCCACCACGCGCTTAGGGATAGCCCAGTCATAGGTGTAGCCCAGGCCGGTCCAGGGAGTTCCCGGCGCGGTGCGGTAACTCTTGTAATAGATGTTTTCGTAGAAGACCCGATAATCCCTGATGTTCTTGACCTGCGGGGTGGTCTGGCCGAAATTCAGTTGGCAACTCGAATCCTCGGGACCGGGATCGACGCAAGGGCGGAACAGGTCCGATGGATGGACCCACATTTCCACGAACACATCGTATTGCCAGTCGGGATGGAGTCCCAGTCGCTGTTTCAGGCGCAAATCCAGATTTTTTTTGCTCGTGTAAGGGTGGGTATGCAGATAATTGCGGCAGAACTCCTGCATGCGGGGCGCCAGCGTCACCCACACCACATTGGCTTCGCTGTCTGAGCTTTGAGTGAAAGGCAAAAGATAGTTTTCGTAGGAGCTTTGCGACTTCCAGGTCACCACTTTCAGCATGCTCTTGTCGGCATTCCAGATCAGACTATTGTTTTCGAGTTGGATGGCGTCGAGATTGTCGACGATTTCTTTCTGTTCGGCGACGGCGGCATCCCGCACCGCCTGGGTATATTTCAAAGGCGTGGCGGCTTGCGCGGCAGGCAGGCAACAGATTGCAAGGGCCTGTAAGATCAGGAAAAGCGATAGGTTTTTGTTCATTGATAAACTCCATTTGAGGTGAGGCTCAAAACATAAACCATGGATCAGAAAAAAGCCATGTTCCAGAGGCCAGGCAGGCATCATGGCGGGTACTTTTCTCTGATTTCGGCGGCGATGAGCCCATCGGCCAGGCGAATGGCGACGGTCTCGCCGATGTCCACTTCGGCCACGCCGTGCAGAATCTGTCCGTCACTAGCCCGGGTGGCGATGGCGTAGCCGCGTCTCAGGGTGGCTAAAGGACTGACGGCATGGAGTTTTTCGCCGGCGGAGGTCACGGTCTGGCGCTGTTGGGTCAGCAGGGTGAGGAGGGCGGTGCTCAAACGACGTTTCAGTTCGCCCCGCCGGGATTCCAGCCATAACAAGCGTGGGGCGGGATGCTGAATTTGCAGCCTGGCCGTCAAAGTTTGCAGCCTGGCCTCGCGGCGGGCGGAAATCGCCGACATCGCCCGGTTCAGGCGAATTTCCAACTCGTCCAGTCGCTGAGCGCCGCGCTGCAACTGTTTTTCCGGATGGGCCTGTTGCAGGCGCTTGCATAGAAAGTCCAGGGTCTGCGCCTGACTGCCGAGTACCCTGAGTAGATGACGATGCAGCCGGGTTTCCAGGCGAGTGAAGCGGGACAGCCATTCACCGCCATCGGGGCTGGCGGCCTCGGCGGCGGCGGAGGGGGTAGGCGCGCGCAGGTCGGCGACCAGGTCGGCGATGGTGACATCGGTTTCGTGGCCGACACCGGAAACGATGGGAAGAGTGCAAGCGGCCATGGCCCGCGCCACGATTTCCTCGTTGAAAGCCCACAAATCTTCCAGCGAACCGCCACCGCGCGCCAGGATCAGCAGATCGCACCGCCCAAGCCGGTCGGCCAGGGTGATGGCGCGGGCGATCTCGTTTTTCGCCTCGTTGCCCTGGACCTTGACCGGGAAGAGGATCACTGGCAGGGCGGGGAAGCGGCGCTTGAGCACGGTGAGAATATCGCGCAGGGCGGCCCCGGTGGGCGAGGTGATGACGCCCACGCAAGCCGGGG
>JAQTSI010000259.1 GCA_028711365.1 Methylococcaceae bacterium | reverse complement strand
CGGTGTTATGGGGTATTCAACCGGATTCACCTGTTTCAGCGCCTTAGCCTTGATCTCGGGGGATATGTACAGTTTGCTTAGGATTCAATGACTTATCAACCATGCAAGTTCCCAGAGAACCGTTTTTCCCCGTCGTTGGAAGAGCAATACCAACGGTTGGAAGAGCATTCCCCGCCGTTGGAAGAGCAATACCAACGCTTGGAAGAGCATTCCCCGCCGTTGGAAGAGCAATTCCAACGGTTGGAAGAGCATTCCCCGCCGTTGGAAGAGCAATACCAACGCTTGGGGAAGCTTTCCCCGCCGTTGGGAGAGCAATACCAACGCTTGCGCAAGCTTGACCGGGACGGCTTGTCCCTTTCCCATGGCACGGGGATCGATCGGTAAATTTTTAGAGGAAATAAGGGGGAAAGTCTCAGCGTTATGAAAGTAGTTGGTCTCGACCACGGCAACTAGTCATGCCCGCAGGCGCGGAATCGAAAGCTCGCGCGTTCTATGGGGGAGTCCTTGGATTGAGGGAGATTCCGAAACCGGCTGAAATCGCGGCGCGTGGAGGCGTCTGGTTTCAATGCGGAAGCTTGCAGCTTCACCTTGGCATCGAGCGGAACTTCAGTCCCGCTATGAAAGCGCATCCAGCACTGGCTATCGAGGGATACGCGGAACTATTGGAAACGCTTGTAGGTGCGGGTTATGAGGTGCGGAATGATACATCGATTCCTGATGTGATTCGGTGCTTCACATCCGATCCATTTGGTAATCGAATTGAACTCATTTCAACCGATGCAGCCCTCTAACTCTTCATTCAACCCGGACACGCAAAAACCGCGCGCCGGTTAACTCAAACGATAGCCCTCACCCGAACGAGCGCACACAGATACTGGGTAGCCCTGTATGATACTCGATAAACAATGGGCTTATTGGTGAGAGTAGCCTTATGATCCAAGATTTGTCAACTTCTTCCGATACGAGGTCATGGTAACGGTGGAGTATCACGAGGCGTTGTGAGAGTATCTTATGAAACTGCGCTTTCCCTCACCCTGAAAATCCCGCAAGTCTCCCTATGCCAAGAAGCGCCCTGGCAAACTTTACAGATCCTCGCACCGAAACCGGGGGGAGCGGACGGGGATCGACGCAACTCGATCGAATGCGCGCCGAGCAAATCGAGACCCTTTATCGCAACGCGCCGCTAGGGGTCGTCGGCGCAGGAATCAGCGGCCTCGTGCTCGCTTATGTTCTAGTTCAGGGCGGGACGGATTCGATCGCTGCGATCACGGTCTGGCTCGCATTCCTGTGGGCCGATGTCCTCGCCCACCTGCTGCTTTATTTCTTCCGCGGCCGTTCGGGACAAAGGGATGCGCAATGGCGAAATTGGGCGATCGGTTTCACCCTGGTCAGCTTCGCCGAAGGGCTGACTTGGGGTCTGGGCTCGGTGTTGCTCGCGCCTGCCTCACGACTCGACCAGCAGATCTGGATCATGCTCGTCACTTCGGGCGTGACTTCCGGCGCCGCTTCGGCGTTCGGAAGCTACTTGCCGGCTTTCTATTTCATCATGCTGCCGGCGATGATACCCTATTTCGCTTGGAGCGTGTGGCGTGGCGAGGGTCTGCACGATGCGCTGGCCGCGCTCGATCTGATTTATATATCGGCCATGTCCATCATCGCCTGGCGGTCGAATGGGAGTCTGGTCGAAGCCTTGCGTCTGCGGTTCGAAAACATCGACCTGGCCGAACGCCTGAAGTTCGAGAAGGAACGGGCGGAACAGGCCAATCTCGCCAAGTCGCGCTTTCTCGCCTCGGCCAGCCACGATCTGCGTCAACCGGTGCATGCGCTGGGCATGTTCGTCGGCGCGCTGCGGGTGCGTTCGATGGACGATGAAGCACGCCGGATCGTCGAGCATATCGATGGTTCCCTCCAGTCCCTCGACGGTTTGTTCTCCTCGCTGCTCGACATTTCCCGCCTCGATGCCGGGGTGGTGCAAACCTGCCCGCAAAATTTTCCGATCCAGCCCTTGCTCAAGCGGATTTGCGATGACCATGCCTCGGAAGCGGCCGGCAATGGCATTCGCCTCGTCCAGGTTCCCTGCTCGGCAAGCGTTTCGACCGACCCCATCCTGCTCGAGCGGATTTTACGCAATCTTCTGTCGAACGCCCTGCGCAACACCCATCGCGGCCGCGTGATGGTCGGCTGTCGTCGCGGCGAGCGGCTCAGCATCGAGATATGGGATACCGGCTGTGGCATCCCGAAAGAAAAGCAGCAACTGATCTTTCAGGAGTTCTATCAGATCGGCAACCCGGAACGCGACCGGGCCTTGGGCTTAGGTCTGGGGCTGGCCATCGTGAAACGTCTGACGACATTGCTCGATTGCGGCTTGACGCTCGCCTCGAAACCGGGCAAGGGCTCGGTATTCAAAGTCTCGGTGCCTTTCGCCGAACCCCTCCCGGAGATTCTCGCCGAAACCAGGGAAGTGCCGATTGGAACATTCCGCCACGGTCTCATCCTGGTGATCGACGACGAAACCGAGATTCAGCAAGCGATGTGCGAACTCCTGTCGAGTTGGGGGCATCGCGTCATCGCCGCCGGCTCCGGCGATGAAATGCTGGCGCGAATCGCCACCTGCTCCATCCGTCCCGATCTCATCCTCAGCGATTATCGCCTGCGCGGCGAGGAAAACGGCATCGCCGTGATCCATCGGCTCCAGTCGGAGTATAACGAAGACATTCCGGCGATGCTGATCACCGGCGACACCGCGCCGGACCGCCTGACCGAGGCCCAGCAGAGCGGATTTTTGCTGCTGCACAAACCGGTGCCGAATGCGAGGCTACGCGCCGCCATCGGCAATCTCATCGCATCCCACCCCGCGCCCGATTAAAGCAGGGCCAGACGACGAGCCACACTCGCCGCCTGGGTTCGATTCACCACGTTCAGCGTCTTGAAGATGCTGGTGATATGCGCTTTGACGGTCTTCTCGGATAGCCCGAATTCGCGCGCGATCTCCTTGTTCGACCAGCCTTTCGCGATGGACCGCAACACCTCGACCTGCCGGTCGGTCAGCCGCGCGCTGGCATCGCCTCCTCCCTCACCACTCGCAGGCTGCTTATCCGTCTCGCCGAGCAGAATGGGCGGGAGGTAGATATTGCCATCGAGCACCAGCCGCAAGGCGGCAAGCAGAGTGCCGGGACTCGCCGATTTCGGTACGTAACCCAGCGCTCCACAGGCCAGCGCCCGGCGCACGTCTTGCGGATCTTCGGAGGAGGACAGCACGATGACGGGAAGGTCGGGACGGCGACGCCCGAACTCCGCGATCGCCGAGATTCCATCGACGCCGGGCATGGAGAGATCGAGCAGAACCGCATCGAGATCGTCCGTCGCAGCCGCAAGCGCCAAGCCCTCGGCGGCATCGCGCGCCTGCAGGACGAGGGCGCAGGGACCGGCCTGTGGCAGCAAAGCGGCAAGGCCTTCTCGAAAAATGGGGTGGTCGTCGACGATGAGCAGTTTCATGGCTCGGATTATCACCATAGGGACAGACAGAGGCAACTTCGCCGAGGTCTTAGTCTCTCCCCGCCGAGTCTTAGGACCATGAACCTAGGACTTCAGACCTATTTGCAAGCCCATTTCGGCAGGCGAGAATGCAGACGCAGCTTCGGATGGGCTAAAAACTTATTTCCGAAGTTTCTAGCGTGTAAGTCCTAATAGACTACTTTAATTACCAATCCCAGCGGCGAATCAATTCATCGAGGTAATATTATGAACAGGCACCTTCGAAATCTGGCGTCATTAGCCGGTTTAATGTTGTTGACCGACATGGCGCAAGCCGGACTCATAGATTCGATCAATGGCGGCGCAAAGCCACCTTTCGTCTTTTACGGCGGCCCGGTCAACATCGGTTGGTTTTATACCCCTAGCGTCAGCTATGATCTCAGCGGTATCTTCACCACCTTTCGCTCGGTTCCGAATGGTACGGGCTTGCACACCATCACCGTACAAATCCAGAGCGACTTGCCCCAAAATGGGGGGAGCATCCTGGAACAAGGTTCGTTTACCGGTGACAGCTTTTCTGGTGGCACTCTCGGAGCAAATTTTGGCAGCAGCATTCATTTGACTGCCGGCCAATCTTATTTCGTGGATTTTCTCAACACGGCCGGCATGGGCGTCAACCTGGGACAATGGGCGCTGGATAGTTCCGGCATCCCCGCACCATCAGCAGGGGCCACAACCAACCTAGGCGCCTGGTATGGCGACAGTGGAACAGGCACAAATTTCAGCTTGGTGTCAGGGCCTGCATACTATCCTATCAGTACAGGCAACGTCAGCTTCGCTGAACCGATCCTTTATTTCTATGGTTCGATGCACACGGATCCCGGTCCCAGTCCCGCTCCGGAACCTATTAGCTTGAGCCTGTTTTGCCTGGGTTTAACCTACTTGGTCCTACACCGACGCACTTTGGCTTGAATTCGCATCCGTGCGGTAGGGTGGAGTTGCGGCTCGCATCCTACCGCGTCATTCGGCAGGCGAGAATGCAGACGCACATCGTCGAATGGCCTGGTCTGTGCCGATGGTTCCAGTACCAATACCAATTCCAATGGCACGCCCGACGGCACCCTGACCACACCCACCTGCGGCCTGTCCAAACACATTCCTTCGCTGGGCAGCCCATTTAGTCCGTTCCCCCCCATCACCGGGCCGATCTCGTTGGCTTTGCGCAATCTTTCCTCGAACGCCACGTTGGTCAGCAAGTCCGGCAATACCGCTTGCCTGGCGCCGGCGGGTGATGCCTACCAGACTGTCGGATTGACCGGCAATGTGCTTGGCGCGGGCGGCAGCGTGACCGTGCCGCTCGAATTCACCCATTCCAGTAGCCAACCCATCCTCTACTCGACTCAGATCGGCGCAGGAAGCGCCCCGTAAGGAGCATTCGGGTGCCCGTTTGGCTCCGGCTAAACGGGCATTCGGATGATCCTTACCGCTCAATGGCCGTCCGGAGAACGATCCGCGGTGCGACTCCAGTTCATATCGTGCCCGAGAAATGCCTGCACCCCGTCGAGCACCGACGCCAATCCCCCTATCGAACGCTCGTCGAACGACCTCTCCGCCAAAACCTGAATTCTATCTTTGCAACGGATTCAAGCAATGTCAAAGGGCGCATCGCCCACGGATTTTTAATAATCCGGGCTACGGCAAGCGAGAAACGAATTTTCGCCATTGTTCCAGGGGACTCGCGGCGAAACTCCCGGAAAAAGCGACTTTGAACGAGTCACCGTCTTCGACGCGCTGCAAGAAATTCGCAAAGGCTTGCGGATCGCGCTCGCGCAACGAGGTGACGAACATTCCCGCCTGGCGATAGGCGAGGCGGCCTCGCGCGACGGGCGAGCCGTCCTGCCCGAGATCGCTCGGCGGTTCGGTCTCGAAGAGGACCGCCGAAAGATTGAACAGCGAACCTTCGTCATCCACCACGATGGCATAACCTTTCGTGATGGCGCTGGCCGCCGTCGTTTCGCTGACGCCCTCGGCTCCGCCGCCATCCGACGCCATTACCGCCAGTCCTTCCTTGAACCAGTTCGGCAAGCGGGTGAATTCGAGCGGCGACAGCCAGCCTTGCAAATGCGCGTGTGACAATTCATGGGTGAGAATGGCGCTCATGCGTTGTCGGTCCTCTCCGCAAAGCCTTGGCGACAGGGTGATGCGACCGGGAAAGGCGACTCCTGCAACTTTCGCAGTTCCGATCGCGTTCGCTGACACAAAACCTTCCAGGGAGGCGTAGACGCCGATCGGAACGTCGCGCGCGAAGGGCATTCCATGCGCCGTCTCGACGCGGGCGATGGCGGTGGGAAGACGGGCGGCGACCTCATGGGCGCAATCCTTCGCGCCCGGTTCGAAATGAATGCGCGGGTCGGTCTCCAACGCGGGCAGGTCGCGTGGATCGTTGGCAAGCGCGATGGCGATGTGACGCAGGGTGGGAACCGCCGCGACGGCCCCACCGCCCGCGGCAAAAAGTGCAAGGGCCGAAACGGCAGCAATTTTGATGAACCGATGTGCGGTCATGATAAATTCTCCAATACAAGCTTGCAATGACTTTTCCCCTTGACATAATTTGATATTGTCAACATGAAGCTTCATATCATCGATCTTACGCTTGATATGAGGACATGAAGCTTCACATTGGCGATATCAAGCTTCATATTGCCCGAATGAAACGTCATTGGGACGATCTCAAACCCATTTTCCAGGGGTTGCGCCCACGGTCCGGCAGGATGATTCAGACTCTTTGAATCGCGCCTTCCACGCTGAGAAGGATCACCTCGATTTCCTCGGTGATTTCCTCCTGACGCAGGGTGCGGGAATGGCGGGCCAGTTCCGCGGTTTTTTCTTCCAGGCGCTGGATGGCGCCTTCCAGGTGCTGGATGCGGCGCTGGTTTTCCGCCATCAGGGACGTGTAGAAGATCTCGTGCAGGGCGGCGAACAGGTAGTGGCGCACCAACTCGGCGAAGAATTGCTCGGGAGGGAGGTTGAGCAGGGGCGGGTGAGAATGGCTAGGCTTGGCCTTAGCGACTTGCGCGAAAGGCGGTAGCAGGTGTTTGCGCTCGATGGCTTCCGCGCCGCTACGGTGGTGCAGCACGATGAGCCCCAGGCTGCCATGACCTTGCTGCAACCGGCCGATTTCCACCACCAGCCGGTTGAGCGTCAACGGCACGTCTTCGGCGACGGTGGGTCCATCGAACTGGCCCGCCAGCGCAGGATGCTTTTCCAGCCGCGCACAAAGCTTGCTTCCCACGGCAATAAATCGCACCGGCCCTGCCATCGCTTCATGAGCCGAAGCGCTTGGGAGATTCTGCCCCAACTCGCCCAGCAATTCCTCGTTGAAATCGCCACAGAAGCCGCTCTCGGAGCCGATGACCAGGATCGCCTGGTTTTGCGCCTCCCCAGGAGGCGCCAATTGGGGCTGAAAAGCCAAAAAATCCGCCGCCACCGCCTCGATCAGACGCACCGATTCGTCCTGAGCGTCAAG
>JAQTSI010000258.1 GCA_028711365.1 Methylococcaceae bacterium | reverse complement strand
TTTACATCCACTCACCGGGTGGTGTGGTGACGGCTGGTTTAGCCATTTACGACACCATGCAATTCATCAAGCCGGACGTAAGCACCCTGTGCATCGGCCAAGCGGCAAGCATGGGCGCCTTGTTGCTTGCCGGCGGTGCGGCAGGCAAGCGTTTTTGTCTGCCGCATTCCCGGGTCATGATTCACCAGCCCTTGGGAGGTTTCCAGGGACAAGCCAGCGACATCGATATCCATGCCCGGGAAATTCTCGCCGTGCGTGAGCGTTTGAACAAGATTCTGGCCAAACATACCGGCCAGCCCCTAGAGAAGATTCAAATCGACACCGATCGCGACAATTTCATGGGTGGCGATGACGCTGTCGAATATGGTCTAATCGACAATGTTCTCAGCAGTCGTCAACCGTCGGCAGCTTAAAATCCACCCCTGCCCCGTTTTCGAGGTTTGGTGCATGACCGGTGCAGCGGTTTATTATGTTTTTTTAGATTTGTCATGATTACTGCAAGGGTCATCTGACTGAGGTAAGGGGTTAGCCATGAGTGACGATAAAAACAGCAAGGAAGGAAGCGGGAAGCTTCTTTACTGTTCTTTTTGCGGGAAAAGCCAGCATGAAGTCAGAAAGCTCATTGCAGGGCCGGCCGTATTCGTCTGCGATGAATGCGTCGAACTGTGCAACGATATCATTCGCGAAGAGTTGCAGGAAAACGTGTCCGGTAGTGGGGACAAACTCCCCAAGCCCAAGGAAATCAAGACTGTTCTCGATGAATACGTGATCGGCCAGGAAAAGGCCAAGCGCATCTTGGCGGTGGCCGTTTATAACCACTATAAGCGGCTGCGGACGCAAAACCGGAAAAATGAAGTCGAATTGGCCAAGAGCAATATTTTGCTCATAGGCCCCACCGGTTCCGGCAAGACGCTACTGGCGGAAACCTTGGCGCGCCTGTTGGATGTTCCTTTCACCATCGCCGATGCCACTACGTTGACCGAGGCGGGTTATGTCGGCGAAGACGTGGAGAACATCATTCAGAAAATCCTTCAGAAATGCGATTACGATGTGGCGAAGGCCGAATCCGGCATCGTCTATATCGATGAGATCGACAAGATTTCGCGCAAGTCGGACAATCCATCGATTACCCGAGATGTGTCCGGCGAGGGGGTGCAGCAGGCCTTGCTCAAGCTGATCGAAGGAACGGTCGCCTCGGTGCCGCCTCAAGGTGGGCGCAAGCATCCCCAGCAGGAGTTCTTGCAGGTAAATACCGCCAATATCCTGTTCATCTGCGGAGGCGCTTTCGCCGGCTTGGACAAGATCATCAGCGCCCGCTCGGAAAAGGGCGGGATAGGCTTTTCCGCCGAGGTGAAAAGCAAGGATGAGCGCCGTAACGTCGGTCAGGTATTGGCGGATGTCGAAGCGGAAGATTTGATCCGCTACGGGTTGATTCCGGAATTTGTTGGCCGTTTGCCGGTGGTCGCGACCCTGGAGGAATTGGATGAAGACGCTTTGGTCAAGATTTTGACCGAGCCGAAGAATGCTTTGGTGAAACAATACAAAAAATTGTTCGAAATGGAGGGATGCGAGCTTGAAATCCGCGAGGATGCCCTCAAGTCGATCTCTAAGCGTGCAATGGAAAGAAAGACCGGGGCTCGGGGACTTCGTACCATCCTGGAACATACCTTGCTCGATACCATGTACGAACTGCCTTCCACCGATCATATTTCCAAGGTGGTGATCGACGAAAAGGTCGTCGGTGGTGAAACCCAACCCTATCTGATTTATAAAACCGAAGAAAAACAAGTGGCTTCCGCGGAGTAAGCGCGGCTTGAACTTGCCGAATTCCGTCCATTATTCGCCGTCTCAGCCATGGGGCGGTATATTCATTTCGGCGCGGCGCCTTTAATCGGGCGCCGAGTCATCTCTATGTTTACGACCTATCCGTTACTCATAAAGGCTCCTCTTCCTATGGAAAATACACTGACTGAAAACGCGCACCAGGAGGAAAAACTGGTTCCCGTACTGCCCTTGCGCGATGTGGTGGTTTATCCGCACATGGTGATTCCATTGTTCGTCGGCAGGGAAAAGTCGATCCAGGCGCTGGAAAGCGCCATGAGGGACGGTAAGCAGATCTTGTTGGTTGCACAGAAGGATGCCGAACATGACGATCCCAGTTTCCAGGATTTATATGAGGTTGGGACCTTGTCCAATATCTTGCAGTTGCTGAAACTGCCGGATGGCACCGTCAAGGTGCTGGTCGAGGGTAACCAACGTTGTGAGGTGGAAAAGTACCGCGTCACGGACAAACATTATGTCGCAGTGGTCAGGCCCCTGAGCGATGAGATCGATCTGAACGAGCAGGAACTCGAGGTGCTGGCGCGTACCGCCATCAACACATTCGATCAGTATGTGAAATTGAACAAACGCATACCGCCCGAGGTACTGAATTCGCTTTCTGGCATCGATGATTCCAGCCGCCTGGCGGACACCATCGCCGCTCATATGACCATCAAGATCGAAGAGAAACAGTCGATTTTGGAGATGAGCGATATCGCCGCTCGGTTCGAGAAATTGATGTCGTTGATGGAAAATGAAGTCGACATGCTGGAGATGGAAAAGCGCATCCGCGGGCGGGTCAAGCAGCAGATGGAAAAAAACCAGCGTGAGTATTATCTGAACGAGCAGATGAAAGCGATTCAGAAGGAACTGGGCGAAATGGAGGATGTGCCCAACGAAATCGAGGAGCTATCGCGCAAGATCGAGCAAGCCGGCATGCCCGAGCCCGCCCGCATCAAAGCCGAAGCCGAACTGAACAAGCTCAAGCTGATGTCACCGATGTCGGCGGAAGCGACGGTGGTGCGCAATTACATCGATTGGATGGTCGGCGTACCTTGGAAAAAGCGCACTAAGATCAGCCATGATCTTCCAAAGGCCGAGGAAATTCTCGAAGCAGAACATTACGGATTGGAGAAGGTCAAGGAACGTATCCTTGAATATTTGGCGGTGCAGCAGCGTGTCAAAAAATTGAAGGGGCCTATTCTCTGTCTGGTCGGCCCCCCGGGGGTGGGCAAGACATCCCTGGGTCAGTCTATCGCTCGCGCCACCAATCGCAAATATGTTCGCATGGCTTTGGGAGGGGTGCGCGATGAGGCCGAAATCCGCGGTCATCGAAGGACGTACATCGGTTCCTTGCCGGGAAAGATCCTGCAGAATCTGTCCAAGGTCAAAACTCGCAATCCCTTATTCCTGCTCGACGAGATCGATAAGATGGCGATGGATTTTCGCGGTGATCCCGCCTCGGCCTTGCTGGAAGTCTTGGATCCCGAGCAAAACCACACCTTCAACGACCATTACCTGGAGGTCGATTTCGACCTGTCCGAGGTGATGTTCATCGCCACGGCCAATACCATGAATATCCCTGCGCCGCTGCTGGATCGCATGGAAGTGATCCGCATCGCGGGTTATACCGAGGACGAAAAGATTAATATCGCCTTGCGTTATCTCATCCCCAAGCAGATCAAAAACAACGGCTTGAAGGAAAACGAAATTCAGATCACCGACACGGCGGTGCGCGACATCATTCGCTACTATACCCGGGAAGCGGGGGTGCGGAGCTTGGAACGGGAGATCGCCAAGATTTGCCGGAAAGTGGTGAAAAGCCTGGTGCTCAAGTCGGTAGACGGTATGCTCAAGGTGACCCATAGCAATCTGGATCAGTTCCTGGGAGTTCAACGTTTTCGCTATGGACGCGCGGAAGAAAACGATCAGATCGGTCAGGTCACCGGCTTGGCGTGGACTGAAGTGGGCGGGGAGCTGCTCACCATCGAGGCCGCCATCATGCCGGGTTCCGGCAAGCAGACCTATACCGGCAAACTGGGCGAAGTCATGCAGGAGTCCATCCATACTGCCATGACCGTGGCGCGCAGTCGATCGAGCATGCTCAACATCGACCCCAGCTTCTATCAGAAAAACGATGTACATATCCATGTGCCCGAAGGGGCTACCCCAAAGGATGGTCCGAGCGCGGGGATAGGAATGTGTACGGCGTTGGTTTCGGCATTAACCAAAATCCCGGTGCATTCCAATGTCGCCATGACCGGGGAAATCACCCTACGAGGTGAGGTGCTACCCATCGGCGGGTTGAAGGAGAAACTGTTGGCGGCCCATCGGGGAGGGATTGATACCGTACTGATTCCGCTGGAAAACGAGAAGGATTTGGCAGAAATTCCCGATAACATCAAGCAGGATCTGAAAATCATCTGTGTTCGCTGGATAGACGAGGTTTTGAGCTTGGCTTTGCAGAGGATGCCCGAACCCGAAACGATCGTTCCAGTTTCAGTCGATGCGGAATGCTCGGTCAAGCAGGGCACGGGCGGTGCCATCACCGCTCATTGATACCATGTCGAGGGTGAATAGTTGTCACGTCGATTGGCTGCAAACCTCCGAACGCCCGACGGAATGCGCCTTGACAGTGGTTTTGATCAACTGCTAAATTGCCCGGTACAAGCTTTCCGACGTCGCAATTTTGTCATGTTGTGGGCTGTGCAGGAATTTGGCGCTAGACGACTCCAAACTTAAATAATCAATGATCAATGGGGGAAATAAATGAATAAGTCGGAACTAATTGACGCTATTTCGGAGTCTGCCGATATGACCAAATCCGACGCAGGCCGTGCGTTGGACGCGGTCGTTGAGGCGATCACCGAGGCTTTGAGGAAGGGCGAGACGGTTTCTCTGGTGGGTTTTGGTTCCTTCAGCGTGAAGGAAAGAGCCGAGCGTCAAGGCCGTAACCCTCAAACCGGTAACACGATTACGATCAAGGCAGCAAAAATTGCTTCATTTAAGGCTGGTAAAGCGCTTAAAGATGCTGTAAACTAACCAAATCAGTTAGGGAACGACAGGGTGCTTAGCTCAGCTGGGAGAGCATCGCCCTTACAAGGCGAGGGTCGTAGGTTCGATCCCTACAGCACCCACCATTAATGGAGCGGTAGTTCAGTTGGTCAGAATACCGGCCTGTCACGCCGGGGGTCGCGGGTTCGAGCCCCGTCCGCTCCGCCAACTCATAGTGTCAAGCAAAAAACCCCGGACGTTTGTCGCGGGGTTTTTTGTGGGCGAAAGAAAATATATCCTACCATAATAAATACAGGTTCTGGCATATGCTGCAAGCGATTCGTAACCGAGCACAGGGAATTTTTGCTTGGGTCATGCTGATCTTAGTGGGCGTTCCGTTCGCTTTATGGGGAATCAACAATTATTTCGACTCCGGCAAGGAAAAACCTGTGGCCGTCGTCGGCGATAGGGACATTTTCGAACGGGATGTCAACCGTGCTTACGAGAACCTGGTCAGTCGCATCGGTTCGGGCGATTATGATGAAAAACAGCTTCGGCATGAAGCGCTGGAACGATTGATCAGCGAGGAGTTGATCGCACAAAACGCCGACGATAAGGCATTGGCGGTCAGCGAGAGCGATGTCAGGGGCTATGTGCAATCGCAAGCCTACTTTCAAACCGAAGGCAAATTCGACAAGGAAAAATTCAAGATGATGCTGGCCGGTCAAAACATGAGCTCCGCACAGTTTACCGCCCAGGTGGGCAAGCAACTGATTACCGAGCAATTTGTCCGGGGGCTGACGGAAAGCGCGTTTGTGACCCAGCAGCAAATTGAAAGCTTCTATCGGTTACGGAATCAGGAGAGGCTGATCGAATATCTGGCCCTGCCGCCCCAAAAATTGGAGGGGGATGTCCAGGACAAGGATATCGAAGCTTATTATCAGGAAAACAAGAAACAGTTCCAAAACCCCGAACGCGTAGCGGTCGAATATCTGGGCATCAGCCTTGATGAGGTGGCGGCCACCCTCCAGGCCAGCGAAGAAGACCTGAGAAATCAGTACGAGGAACAAAAAGCCCAATACACGGTTGCGGAAAGACGGAAAGTCAGCCATATCCTGATTTCCGCGGAAATGGACAAGGAGGATTCGGTTAAGGCAGCCCAAGCCAAAGCGGAACAAGTGCGCGATCGAATCGGCAAAGGCGAGGATTTCGGCAAACTCGCGGCCGAGGCTTCCGACGACAAGGAGTCGGCGGCGAAGGGGGGAGACCTAGGCTATATCAAAAAAGAAACCTTGGACCCCAATTTCGCCACGGCCGCTTTCGCCCTCAACGCGGGTGAGGTTTCTCAGCCGATCAAAACCGCTTTTGGCTACCATCTGATTAAAGTCACCGAACTGGTGCCCGCCGCCGTGAAGAAGTTCGAGGAAGTGCGCGAGGAGTTGGCCAAAAACTTCCAACGCAGCGCGGCGGAAGCCAAGTTCTATGATCTTGGCCAGAAGCTTACCGCGCAAGCATTCGAGCACAATGAAAGCCTTGAGTCGGCGGCCAAGGCGCTGGATCTGAAAGTGCAGCAGACTGACTGGTTTAGCCGTGAAAAAGGCGAAGGGGTCGCCGCCGAGAAATCCTTCCGGGATGCGGCATTCGGGCAGGATGTGCTCGACGGTAAGAACAGCGAACCGGTCGAAATCGGCAATGAAAAGGTTTATGTGTTGCGCCTGAAGGAACACCAAGAGGCTTCGGACAAGCTGCTTCCCGAGGTGAAGCAGGAAATCGTCGAGAAACTGCGCGAGAAGGCTGGACAGGAGGCGAGCCGCAAGCAGGCCGAACAAGTTTTGGCGGAGCTCAAACAGGGCAAAGTCATGGTCGATGAGGCCAAATCCTTAGGGGTAGGCTTGTTGAAAGCGACGGTCAAACGCGTCGGTAGCAGCGACTTGCCGCCTTCCTTGGTCAGCGCAGTGACCAAGGCCCAGCCGCCACGGGAAGGCAAACCGAGCTTTGCGCTAACTAGCGGAGAAAAAGGCGAACAAATCGTTTTCCATCTGCTCGAGGTCAAAGATGGTTCGACTGCGGCGGTCGATCCCAAAGAATTGGAAAAGGCCAAGGATTATTTGAGCAAGAATGCGGGCGAGGCGGAGTTCGACCTTTTTCTCAAGCAGTTGCGGGTGAAGTCGAAAGTCCATATCCTGAGCCAAGACCGGCAATAATCCGGCAGTCCAGGCTT
>JAQTSI010000257.1 GCA_028711365.1 Methylococcaceae bacterium | reverse complement strand
AAACAAGCCAGCGGCATTTTTTCGCAAAATAGTTCGATCACAATACAATTAATCTATTTGTTTTAACAGGTTGTAATATAGTTTACTAACTATTACTTATTTTGTATACCACCTTTAAAGGGCTGGTATCTACACAAGTCCCCTCCCCTTGGCAGGGGGAGGGTTAGGGGCAATGTTGCTGAATTAAGACATTTGTTCGTCGTTCCGGCAGGGATCGCCGGAATCCAGACGCTCGGGATGACTTGCGGAGTCACGCCCAATCGCAAACGGTTGCTTGAGTCGCAACCCTTCCCTGTCGACTGGATGCCGGCGATCCCTGCCGGTATGAGTGCGCCCGTGAGGGCATATCATCAACAGGGTGAAAGTCCCTGTCAAAGGAAGCTATCAACTTTGTAGCCGAAGGTCACTGCGTCGCTGCGAGGCGGGGTGGGGAGCAACAGGAGGCGAAAGACCGGTCCGTAGGTTAACGAATCCGTTTCGGCGGGGTGTGGCGGCGAGCCTGCTCGTACATGGTGAAGCCTGAAACTCATGGATCACGTTATCGATGGCGTCCAACGATGATCTGGCGCACCGTGTGGTTGGGGATGGAACGGTCGGAAGGTGATATGCAGTAAGCGGGGATACCTGTCGCCGGGGTGAACGGTGGCAGGAGTCAGAGTCCTCATAGTACCGCAAGTCGGAGACGATCGCGGCAAGGCGAGGATAGTGTGGCACCGGCGGGATTATTTCGTCGGGAACGAAATAGGACGCGAAGCGCCCGGAGGGTGCGCGCCAAGGAAGGCGCGCATCAGACCAGCCGGCAACGGAGAAGACGAAGGCGAGCCTAAACCACGACCGCGGAAGAGGGTAACGGACGGGTAGCAAAACCGTCCATAGGGAAGGGGGATAGGAAGGTAGAAATTCGGTACTGGTGCATGGCCAAGTCCACGGGCAAACCTCTGGTAACATGCCACGAGAAGCTGGACTTATCCAAACCAGTGAAAGGTCATGACCTGGGGCCGGATTTGCGGACTGACACGGTAACGTGGAACGATGTCATCACCCTTGGAAAGTCGTTCGCTAGTCTGTCCCGATGAGGAAACTACCGACTGGAGAGCCGTGTGCGGGAGAACCGCACGCACGGTTCGGAGGGAGGGGAGGCGAGAGCCTTCCCTACCCCTATCGGCTGAATTCAACAATAGAGTTGTTCCCGCTGTTAGCTTTATATAAATCAAACTGATAACGAAATTTTGACAGTATTCGCAAGCGTTTTTTGCTCCTTTGAAGCTCAAAGAAGCCGAGAAGGCTTGATTTTCAAGGGCTGCACGCCGGGAACAACTCTAATATTGACCCTAACCCTTCCCCCTACCAGGGGGAGAGGACTTGTGTAGATACCTATGGCCAGGGGGGATGGGGTAGAACGGCTCAACTCGACAGTCTTGAGGCTCACGGATTTCCCATCGCCCTAAGTTCTGGACTGACTCACAGGCAATAAGGCGAGGCGGCCCACTCACCCAGCACGGCGGCGTCTCGCTCCGGCAGATAGGCATAGTCCTTGGATAAATCCCGCTGCACGGCTTCGCCTACATGAGGTGAAACCAGCCCCTTGAGCATGTAGAAATACCAGGCGAAGGGATAGCCGGCCTGGCTGTCGAAGCGGCCGATCAGCGCCGCCAAAGCCTTGCCCTTCTTGCCTTCGGGGCCTTCCAGACGCGGCAATTCCTTGACCCGGTTATGGACAATCTCGACATTCATGATATGTTCGCCATGCCGCCCCTTATGCTGATATAGACGCAGGCTCCAATCCTCGCAGAACACCTTCCGCCGTCCCGCATTGCTGGCATTCCAGTCATCCATGAAACGCTGGGCGGGATGCCGGTCGGCGCGATGGCTGGCCAACTCCTGCATGAACAGCGCAACTTCGGTCTTGCGCCGATAAGTGTAACGAGTGGCCCCGACGGCGAAGGGCTCGACAGCGATGGGACTGATGGGATCGATCAGCTCTTCCAGATCATCGGGAGGCTGGTTCGCATCGATCAGATAACGATTGGCCAACTCCTGGGTCCGGTCCACCTCGATCTGAACGAAATCCTCCGCGCGTGGACCGGTCTGGGCGACCAGGTAAAGGCTCACACCGGTGTGCTGGGTGGCGAGGAAATTGCCTTCCTCGCAATAATCCAGCAGGGTATGGAAATTCTGTCCGCATTCGATGAAGGTACGCTCAGCCCATTCGTTGAGATCGGCGGCGATGCGGGTTCCGTCCGCTTGAATGATGCCGCCAAGGCGATACCACTCGTGTCCGAGACGGGCGATGTGCAGGGGATATTCCGGATAGGCCTTTTGCAGCCTGTCCAGCAATGCCCCATCCCCGGTATTCGCCAAGGTCTCTTTGCATAGCTTGTTGAGCAGTAGGCCGTCAAATCTCGGCCTGTGAACTTCTTCTTCCGGCGAGTGAGCGATAGGGTCGAGCATCGATACCTCTATCAGCCGTCACGATTGGCCAGCGCAGCATTTTGCACCCTTCGAATCCGTTCCGCGATGGCTTGCGGGCTAGCTTCATAGGCGGCTTTGGCGGCATCCAAGGCGGCTTGGGCCGAGGCCGCTTCCTCGGCCGTCAGCGGCAACCGGCCCGCCATGTGAGTAGTCTCGGGCATGGCATTCAAAATGGCCAGGCGGTTTGGATGTTCGGCGAGCGGGACCAGGCGATCGGCTTCTTTCTTGCCGGCTAAACAAACGGCCTGCCCGATCACTTCGACCTTGCGGCCATCTTCAGTGGTTTTAATGTAAGTATTCATGGTTTCGTTGCGAATGATGGGTGAGATAGGAAAAACTGTGCGCTTTGATCAGACAATAAACCGTATCGCCTTCCTGCAAACCCATTTCGTTCACCGCCCTCAGCGACACGCCGGCCAACAGGGTATTGCCGCAGTCGATCTGCACCACGGCATGTTCCGGGGTGCGGATGATCGCGCAGACGCGGCCTTTGATCTGATTCTGGATGGAGGTTCCGTTGAGGTATTGTTTCGACAAAGCGATGTCGCTGGAACGGACGCAGACGTGGGCCAACTCGCCTCTAGGCAGATGGGCAGCGATCGGCAGCACCAATTCGGTGCCGTAGTAGTGAGCGATGCTGCATCCGTCTTCGGCCTCGTGATCGAGCAGGGTCACCGGGAGGAGATTCTCGATGCCTTGAAGAGCCATGTTCGCCAACAGGATCTTGTTGGTGATGATCTCATGCAGGTCGCCGACGCCCAGGATGCGTCCGTTGACGATCAACACCATCTGATCGGTCAGACGCAGGATGCCGCCTAGGGACTGGCCGACGAAGATGATGGGCAGTTTCAGTGTCTCCCGGACGCGGCTCAGATAGGGCAAAAGCCGCGGACTGGGGGCATGATCCTGCGAACTCGGAGGGTCATCGAGCAGCAGCAGACGGGGAGATCTCATCAGGGCATGCGCCAGGGCGATGCGCTGTTTTTCGTCGGCGGATAAGCGATGGGAATGACTGCCCAGCAGGGGTTCCAGATCGAGCAGATCCACGATCTGTTCGAATTCGAACCGGTCGCTACGAAAAGGCGATTGCGCATGGGCTTCCTGCAAATGTTTTTGCACCGAATAACGCGGATAAACCGTAGTATCCCGGCCCACCAGGCCGATGCGGCGCCGGCTGACCGGCACGCGAATGCCCTTGCCGCTGTCGAACAGAGTTTCGCCGCCGAACCGGATCCAGCCTTGTTGGGGATTCACGATCCCCGCGATCATGCCGAGCAGGGTGCTCTTGCCCGAACCCGGAGGTCCGAAAAATGCCGTGATCGGACTGTCGATCGCCAGTGTCGCCGACAGGTTGAAATGATCCCGGCTCAATTTCACATCCATTTCCAGCAGGATCGATGTCTTATCGTCAGGGTATAAGGGGTTGAGTGTCGCCATGGCTTTCATCAGGCTGCCGTCGCCATCTCCCCGCCAATCGCCTGCTCCTTGGCCAGCAACAGGGCGTTGACTCCCACGGCGAATTCTTGCCAGGCGGCGGCCAGATCGCGCGCAATGGTTTCAAGGTACTCGGCGGAAACGTCATGCTCGTCGGGGAAATTGGACATCGCGCAGGAACTGCGATTGAACTGCAATACCTGATCGAGCAAGGTCTTGTTGAAACCGATGAAGGGCGCCAACACCTTGGGTGTCAGCGGCGAACGGCCCTGGGCAACGCCCTCCGCGGCAACATCGAAGGGGAGTTCGACCAGCATCGCCAAAGCCTCGCTGTAAACCTGCTCCATCGCACCGAGCACGGCGCGTTGGGTGATTTGCTCCTTGCGCTGGCTCGCCAGATGCTGGTGGAGTTGCTGCCGATAACGCGCGAAAGCCTCGCGAGTCTGCTCGCTCACCCAGGCGCTGAAACGGTCGAGACAGGCCTCGTTGCTCATCGGCTCGACCGTGACAGTCGTCCGATTCGGGATCAAGGCGCGCTGAATGCGTGAGGCTGCTTCCAGCGCCCCTTCCAGATAGCCGCCACCGTAGCTCGCGGTTTCCGAGCCGCCGAAATGAAGCTTGTTGTTCCATAGCGGCCAACGCAAACTCGGATGGCCGTATTCGGGATGTTTGTCCTGCGGGGTTTGATCCCGGCTGCTACAGGTATGAGGCTCCATCGCCCAGTCCTGCACATGCTGCTCGCCGTTTTCGGCCTCGGTGCCGAAGATCTGGACCAACTGGCTGGAAACCAACATGGCCATGCCGTTGCGCAATGAAGCGCGCAGCGGTAAAGGCAGGGCGAAAAAACCTCCCAGGGCGGCCTTGTTCCCTTCGGCGTCACAGGCATCGAAGATTTCGCCGAGCACCACATGCTCGTGATGGACGAAAGCATTGCCGGAATGCCCGGCCTCGCGCCAGAATGGCCGTTGATAAGCCACCAGCGCCTTGGCCTGATCGGCCATCCAGGTCGGGGTTTCGCGCATCGCCTCGCGCACCTGGCCATCCAGCGGTGGCTGGAAGCGGACCTTTTCCTCGATCAGCCGGGGCGGCATCGCCAATACCACGCGCCGGGCCAGGATTTCGACCGATGCCTCGCCGCACTGAAATAGCAGCGCGACATGATCGCCGCGATCGAACACGGCGCTGAGCACATGCTCGAAGTGCAAGGCCGAAGCGGGAAGATCCCGAACCAGCGCCTGCACCAAAGCGGCCATGCCGCCCTCGATACGATGAGCGCCACCATGCAGGCCGGGTTGCTCGATCGCGTCCGGCGGCTTGTCGTGATCGCCGAGCTTCAAGACCTCGCCGGTATCATGCTGGGGAAAGCGGTGCAGGCCGAGATTTTTCACCAGATCGAGAATCCGCGGCTGGATTTCCGGCCAGAACCAGGTCGGCCCCAGATCCAGCGCCATGCCGGCCAGCTCGCTGTGCACCGAGAGAATGCGCCCGCCGGGCCGGTTGCGCGCTTCGAACAGGACGAAGGAACGCCCCTCGGCCTGGAGACTGTGGGCCAGCGCCAGGCCGCACAGGCCGCCGCCGACGATTGCCGTTTCAAGCATGGAGGAATCTCCTCAAGAGCGGGAGGGCAGGCCGGTTGATCGGGCCTGCCCGGGCAGAAATTTAGGCGCCGACCAGAGCCGGTTTGATCTCATCCAGCCAGGCGTCGAGACGCTCGTCGGTCTGATCGCTCTGGTTTTCGTGGTCGATCACCAGGCCGACGAACTGGTCGTCGACGATGGCATTGGACTTCTCAAAGGTATAACCGTCGGTCGACCAGAATCCTACCACCTTGGCGCCGCCCTCGATGGCGAGGTCATACAGGAAAATCAAGGCGTCGACGAATTCGTGACCATAACCTTCCTGATCGCCCAGTCCGAACAGGGCGATGACCTTCCCGCTCAGATCCTTGCCCTTCAATTTCGGCAGGAACTCGGCCCAGCTCTCGTCGCTGGCGCCAGCATCCAGTCCCGGCAGTTCGCCGTCGCCCAGAGTCGGAGTGCCGAGGATCAAGGCATCATATTTGAGCAGATCGTCGACCGTGGCTTTTTTCACATCCACGGGGGCGTCTGCGGCATCACCCAATTTCTTGGCGATGGATTTTGCCACCCGGCGGGTATTGCCCGTGTCGGAGCCGAAAAAAATACCGATTTTTCCCATTTTTATTTCCTCGTTGTTAAAAAATCGTGAATGTTGCTGGGTTCGCTCGAACGCACGGCTCAATGGGCGGCATGCAGGCCGCCGGCGAGATGGGAAGCGCATTCCGAATCGACCGGCAGCGGCATGACCAAAGGCTCGGGCATATGCTGAAGGGCGACTTTGAGCACTTCATCGATCCAGCGCACGGAGATGATCTTCAAACCCTGCTTGATGTTCTCGGGAACCTCGGCCAGGTCTTTTTCGTTTTCCAGCGGGATCAGCACGGTCTCGATTCCACCGCGATGGGCGGCTAAGAGTTTCTCCTTCAAGCCGCCGATCGGCAGCACCTCTCCCCTCAGGGTGATCTCGCCGGTCATGGCCACGTCGGAACGCACGGGAATTTTCGTCAGCGCCGACACCAAGGCGGTGCACATGCCTATCCCCGCGCTGGGACCATCCTTGGGCGTGGCGCCTTCGGGCACATGAATATGCACATCGTTGTTCTGATAGAAGGTCGGCACGATGCCCAGATCTTCCGCGCGGGTGCGCGCCACCGTCATGGCCGTGCGGATCGACTCCTGCATGACATCGCCCAGTTTGCCCGTATAGGTCTGTTTGCCGGTGCCCGACATGATCGCCGCCTCGATGGTCAGCAATTCGCCACCGACTTCGGTCCAGGCGAGCCCCGTCACCTGGCCGATCCGGTCGTTCTCCTCGGCGCGGCCGTAGCGGAAGCGTTGAACGCCGAGATAATGATCCAGGTCGAGATGGCTCACCGTGACCGTTTTGGCGCTGCTCTCCAGCAGTAGATTCTTGACGACCTTGCGGCAGATCTTGGCGATGTCGCGCTCCAGCCCGCGGACTCCGGCTTCGCGGGTGTAATAGCGGATGATGTCCCGCACCGCCGATTCGGTGATGACGATCTCGGCTTCCTTCAGCCCGTTGTGCTTGATTTGTTTGGGGATGAGGTAACGCAGGGCGATGTT